>JALGUG010000097.1 GCA_029820995.1 Candidatus Zipacnadia bacterium | reverse complement strand
TCGGCACAGTTCGCGGCCGACCCTGCCGTCTGCGGCGCCTGTGGCGCCTGCCTCGCCGCTTGCCCGGCCGGAATCGCCATTCCGGACATCATGCGTTGCCAAACGTACTATGCCCCAACCCCAGGACTGCGCGACTACGCCCGCGCCGGCTATGCGGAGATCCCACCCCACCGGCGAGCCACCGCCTGCCTGGATTGCGGTCAGTGCGAGCAGGTCTGTCCACGCGAGCTGCCGATCCGCTCGCTCCTGCGCCAAGCCGACCGCACCTGGGCCTGACAGGGCACCAACTGGCCTCAGACAAGGCGGGCGCCTCGCTGCAGGCGCCCGCCTTGCTTACTCTCCCTCTCCGCCCCCGACAGGGACCAAGGGTGAGACCCAACCCTTCCACCCACCCCTCAGTCTACGAATCCCTCTTGCAGCGCCTGGCCGGGGCGCAGCATCATGCTCGGCGATAGATACAGGTACTCATCACCCAGCTCCTTGCCGTTAACCCGTCGCCGGAGAACCTTCAGCTCCTTTAGATCGTGGCTCAACTCCAGCGTGTCCCCGCCCGGGAAACTCCACTGCACGGTGTGGATGTTCCCCTCCCGCTGCTCCACCAGTTCCGCCGCCCCCACTGCCTGGGCAAAGGCCGCCAGAGAGGGGAACTCATCGCTGCTCGCCAGCCACAACGCCAGCCCGGACCGCAGCGGCTGCCGGCTTCCCCGAGCCAGGCCCTTCGCCTGCCGGATGATGCCCTTCAGCCACACTTCCCCGCCCTCCACCGACAGCCGCACCGGCTGCTCCCGGGAGGCCACCCCATCCTTCACCTTTTGCGCCTCGGTCTCCAGGGGAATCGCGGCCACGTAGGCGTCGAAGAACTGCCCGCATAGCGGCGTATGCGCCCCCACTGCCACCGGCTGCCGATCCCACGGCCGTCCGGCGATCAACAGCTCGCCTAACCCTTCGGCCGGTCCCAGAGAGCCTTGCCAACCGATAAGTCCCCGTCCCACGAGCTCTCGCTCCCCATACGTGAAGCAGCACAAGGCCCGGCTCTCGTGCTGCACTGCGTCCAGCGGCGTCGGATTCGGGGCCGGCCGGATGAAGCCCGTCGGTCGCTGGTTGTCGGTCTGGTACGTGATGAAGATTGGCACCTGCAACTCCGTTCCCTCGCCTGATTGCGTCCCCAGACTGTACGGAGCCGTGATGTACGTGCACGTTCTCACGTTCCGCCCCGCCCGCCGCACGGTCCGCGTGCGCACGGTCCGCGGGAGTTGCGGCTCCCGCGCAATCTTCAGCACGCGCTCCGCAGGCCGATACCTTTGCACCACGTCCACCATCGCAAAGGGGTCCACCGCCTCCAACTCAGGCTGACCAAGCTGGTGATACAACAGGTAACGGGAGATCCCGGCGCCATACAGATGGTCGCGATCGTACGATAGGCTGGAGGGCCCGGCCAGACAGCCGGAGCCGCCATGATAGTGGAGGAACAGGTCGCGGTATAGATACTCCAGCGCCAACCCGGCCCGGCTCTTGAGCTGCTCGTCCCGCGCTGTCTGCCAGATCCACTGCACCGCCAGAATGCTGTACACTGAGTTCGTCGCGCTGTTGTACTCGCCGACCCCGTGCTCTGCCGTGAAATCCAGCCACGCCTCAAGCTCCGCCCCGCCTTGCGTCACGGCCTCATCCTGACCAAGCGCCTGCCCCGCCATGATCAGCCCAGCAGCCCGCAGCAAGGCCTTATGTGTCTCGGCCGGGTCCGGATCGCCTTTGCGCAGCGCGTGTAGCGACAGCGGCAAGGTGTCCCGCACCAGCTCCGCGGTCTCTCGCTTCACCGGCCCGCCATGTGCCTTGACGCCGCTACACCATTCCTGGGCAATGTAGACCAACCACGGCGTCAGGAAGTAGACCGCGTCCGGATGGAACCTACGTGGCTCACCCCCGTACCACTGAAAACCCCCATAAGTTGACGATCCCGGGTTCCCGTCCTGGCTGAACACCACGGCTCGCAGTGTCTTGTCAATCCGCTCGCCGCTCCCGCCGCTCTTCAGCAACGCAACAGCATACTCCAGACTGCACTGCGCCACGTTCAGATGCCCCAGCCAGTCCCTCACCAGACCCGACTCGGCATCCCAGTGCTCCCGCCCGTACGCCAGCGCTCCCTGCAGCATTCGTTCCTGACGCTCGGCCACGTCGCTGACCGCGTGCCCACAGGCCAAGGCTGCCATCAGCCACATCGCAACTTGCCTCATACGAGCTCCTCGTCCACTGTCAGTCCCCTCAAGTTGGACTCTACCCTTGTCCGCTGGTTTCCCTTGAGGGCATCCCGACACCTGCGCGGCCACTCCGCCGTTCCGCGTTCCTGTCATCCGGCACGCCCAAAAAAACACAGAATCGCCGGTCCTGCGGCGATTCTGATCCCTGCCGGTCGCGGTCCCCCGTCTCGCATCCGTCGCTCGGTGCGGCGGCGACTGAGACGTGCCAACCTAGCGCTTGGAGAACTGCTTCGCCCGGCGAGCGCGACGGAGACCGGCCTTCTTCCGTTCCTTCACGCGAGGGTCGCGCGTCAGCAGGCCCGTGCGGCGCAGCACTGTCCGATGCTCCTCATCGGCCGCCACGAGCGCTCGGGCGATGCCGTGACGGACCGCTCCGGCCTGGCCGGTCAGCCCGCCCCCCTCCGCCTTCGCGATCACGTCAAACATGCCCTCCGTACCAGTGACCTGGAAGGGCTCATTGAGCATCCTCACCAACCCCGTCCGGCACAGGTGTTCCTCGGCCGTCTTCCCGTTGATCGTCATCTGGCCCGTGCCCGGCTTGATCCAGACCCGAGCCATGGCGTCTTTGCGGTGTCCCGTTCCATACCAAATCGCTTCGGCCACTGCTTAAGCCTCCTCTGGCCGACGCCCAGCGCCGGCTAAACCTTCAATTCTTGAGGCTGCTGAGCCTCATGCGGGTGCTCAGAGCCCCGGTACACACGGAGCTTCTTCAGCAATTGGCGTCCCAGACGATTGTGCGGTAACATCCCCTTGACCGCCTTCATCACCGCCATCTCCGGCCTCTTGGCCAGCAGCGTCCCGTAGTCAGTCTCCTTGAGGCCGCCCGGGTAACCGGAGTGCCGGTACCACTTCTTCTGAGTCAGCTTATTGCCCGTGAGCTCCACCTGCTCGGCGTCAGTGACAATCACGAAATCCCCGCAGTCCACGTGGGGCGTGAAGCAGGTCTTGTGTTTGCCCCGCAGCACCGCCGCGACCTTGCTGGCCAGTCGCCCCAGGCGCTGCCCCTTGGCACTGATCACCCACCACTGCCGGGCGATATCCTCCTTCTTTGCAGCCACTGTCTTCGTCATCTCAAGCATCCTCTCGTCCCTTGCGACAGCCCTTCACAGGGGCGGGTAGTCTACACGCAGCAGCAGCAAGCCCTGCGGCGGTGCCGTGGGCCCCGCCTGACTCCGGTCTCGTGCCGCCAGAATCTCTGTCGTGCCTTCGGGCTCCAGATGCCCCCGACCCACCTCCACCAGCGTCCCCACGATGTTCCGCACCATCATATACAGAAAGCCGTTCGCCTCCAGCGTGATATCAATCGTCTCGCCGCGTCGCATGATATCGCAGCGCCGCAATTCCCGCACGTGTGTCTCTGCCTCATCGCCGGCGGCACAAAAGGACGAGAAATCGTGCTCGCCCAATAAAGCTTTGCCGGCCCGTCGCATCCGCTGCGTGGAGAGCCAGGACCGCACGTGCCACGTGTAGCGACACAGGAACGGCGACGGCACTTCGCGATTCAGGATGCGATACCGATAGACCTTACCTGTTGCTGCGTACCGAGCGTGGAACTCCGGCGGCACCTCGTCCGCCGCCGAGACCGTAATATCTTTCGGCAACACACTGTTCAGCGCGATCGGGACCTTCTCGACCGGGATCGAGGCCTTCGTCCGGAAGTTCACCACTTGTCCCATTGCGTGAACCCCCGCATCGGTACGCCCCGAGCCGATAACCCGCACCTCCTCCTGCGAAACCTTCCTCAGTGCCTCCTCCAGCGCTCCCTGAATCGTCGGCCGATTGGGCTGGATCTGAAAACCCGCATACTCTGTTCCGTCGTACTGCACGACCAGTCGGATATTTCTCTCGGCCATCCCACCGCCCCGCCCCTCGGGCCGTCAAGTCACCGCTAGCGCTGTTTCACAACCCGCGTGGGAGCCCATTTATGCGCAACTCTCCCCGCCAAAGCAATCGCGCCTCAGGGCCTCCCACAGGAGCACTCGTTCATTGTACGAGTCCACCCGCGTTTGCCGTTGGTCGTTGAGGTTATGAAACCACCCTTAGTCGCTCAGTTCCAGCACGGCCAGCGCCGCAGCATCACCGCGCCGCACACCGGCCCGCGTGACACGCGTGTATCCCCCCTCACGCTCCTCATATCGCGGCGCGATCTCCGTGAACAGGTGGTGCACTACCGCCTGGTCGCGGATCAGCTTGTGTACCTGGCGCCGCGCGGCTATGTCCCCGCGCTTGGCCAACGTGATCATCCGTTCCGCCAGCCGCGAGGCCTCCTTCGCCTTCGCCACGGTGGTCTCCACCTTCTCGTGCCGGAACAGCGACGTCACCAGATTCTTCAACAGCGCCATGCGCTGGTCAGTTGGTCGTCCCAGTTTCCGCCCGCGTACCCGGTGCCGCATGCCCACACACTCCTGTCATACTAAACCCAGATCCTCGGCTCGCTGGCCTAATCTTCCTTCTCGGCTTCAGCCTCGGCGAGTGCCAGCTCGGTCTCATCGAAATCCGCCTCTTCGCCCGCTCCCGGCGGCTCTTGCAGCGACAGGTCGAACTGCGCCAGCTTCTCAATCACCTCGGTCAGGGACCGCTTCCCGAAGTTGCGAATGCTCATCAGATCCTGTTCGCTCTGCTCCACCAGCACCCCCAGGGTCTCGATGCCCTCCTTCTTCAGGCAGTTGTACGTCCGCACGCTGAAGTCCAGGTCCTCAATGCGGTAGTCCAGTGCCTTGCTGCGAACCTTCGCCTCCTGGTCCACCTGCTCCCGCTCGGCCTCCTCACGCTCGCTGAAGTCCACGAATACCCGCACATACTCATGAAGCAGTCGCGCCGCCTCGGTCACCGCCTCATTCGGCGCCAAACTGCCATCGCTCCACACCTCCAGAATCAGGCGGTCCAAGTCCGTCCGATGACCCAGGCGCGTGGGCTCCACCGCATACGCCACCCGCCTCACCGGCGTGAATACGGCGTCAATCGGGACCGCATCAACGGTCCGCCGCTCGCGGTCACGTCCGTCCACCTGACGATACCCCTTGCCCCGCTCCACCTTCATGTCAATCCGTAGCGAGGCCTTCTTGTCCGTCAGCGAAGCAATGTGGTGCTCCGGGTTCACAATCTCGATCTCTGGAGGGCAGATTACGTCCGCTCCTGTGACCTCACACTCTCCCGCCGCATCAACTCGCATCATCAAGCCCTCATCCCCGCCGCCCGTCAGCTCCTCACCGCCCACCACCTTGATCGCGAGCTCCTTGATATTCAGGATGATTTCCATCGTGTCTTCCATGATACCGGGAAGAGTCGTGAATTCATGGAGCGCGCCCTCAATCCGTACCGCTGTCACCGCCGCCCCCGGAACATGAGCCAACAGCACACGACGCAAGGCGTTCCCCACCGTGTGCCCGAAGCCTCGTTCCAACGGCTCGATGGCGAATCTACCGTACATGTCGCTGAGTTCCAGCGTTTGAACGCGCGGATTTAGCCCCTCTAGCATCTTCCTCAGCTCTCCTCCTTCCGCTCGGCGGACCCTAAGCTCGGCTTCTGCACCCATCCGCCGTCCTGGGGCCGCTCCCTGGCCCCGTCGGTGCCGCACCTACCGTGAGTAGTACTCGACGATCACCTGCTCATCAATCGCGCCCTCCATCTCCTCTCGCGGCGGCAGGTCCCGCACTGTCACCATAAGCCGCTCCGGATTGCTCTCCAGCCACGTCAGCGTGCTGCGCGGCCCAATGCCTGCCGCCTCCACGATCGGCGGCTTCGTGCGGCTCTTCTCACGTACTTGAACCACATCGCCCACCTTGCACCGGTATGATGGAATGTCCACCGTCCGACCGTTCACCATGAAGTGACGGTGCCGTACTAGCTGCCGCGCCTGTGCTCGACTCGCGGCCAGCCCCCCTCGGAACACCACGTTGTCCAGGCGCAGTTCCAGCCGTCGCAGCAGTTCCTCCCCGCTAATGCCTCGCGCTCGCAGTGCCGAGTGCACGTAGCGCCGGAACTGACGCTCCAGCGTCCCGAAGATCCGGCGAGCCTTCTGCTTCTCCCGAAGCTGGAGCGCATAGTCGCTCGGCTTGTGCGGTCGCCGACCCCGCCGCCCCGACTCATTTCCGTGCTGGCCGGGAGAATGCGGCTTCTTCTCAAACGTGCACTTCCCAGAGTAGCACTTCGCGCCCTTCAGGAAGAGCTTGCGCCCCTCGCGCCGGCACAGCCGACACACCGCCTTCGTATAACGAGCCATCTACCTTTCCTCCACTCCGAATAACCTCGCACTCCGTTGCCGTCCGCCCTAGACCCGCCGACGCTTGGGCGGACGACAGCCGTTGTGGGGGATGGGTGTCACGTCACGAATCGAACCAACCTCCAGGCCCACCGTCTGCAGGGAGCGAATCGCCGTCTCCCGCCCCGACCCCGGACCCTTGACCTGCACGTCCACGCGCTGCAGGCCGTACATATCCATCGCCCTCTGTGCCGCGGCGCTTGCCGCCTGCTGTGCCGCAAAGGGCGTGCTTTTCTTGGTGCCCTTGAACCCGACTGTGCCTGCCGCGGCCCACGTGAGCACATCGCCATTCTGATCCGTAATCGTCACAATCGTGTTGTTAAACGTAGACTTGATGTGCACAATCCCACGGCTCACCTGCCGCTTTTCACGGCGGCGGCCCCTACCTTGCGGCCTCTCTCTTGGCATCATACTCCTCCCACCTGAATTCTGCCTCTGTCCCGAGCCGCTGCCTATGGTCTGCCCGTTGCCGGCAGCCTGACACCACGGCCCCCTTCGGCCTGCCACCCCTGCGCCGTCGAGTCCCTGGGATCACTTCTACGTCTTCCGTAGCGCGCGCTTCCTGCCGGCCACGGTCTTCGCCTTCCCCTTGCGCGTCCGCGCGTTCGTGCGCGTTCGCTGACCACGCACCGGCAGGCCCCGTCGGTGCCGGAGGCCCCGGTACGTACCGATCTCAATCAGCCGCTTGATGTTCGCCGCGACCTCCCGCCGCTTGTCACCCTCAATCGTGTAGTCGCGCTCAACGATCTCGCGGATCCGGCTCGCCTCGTCCTCCGTCAGGTCCCGCACCCGAGTGTTGGGATCAACCTGCGCCTGCTCGAGCACCTTCTGGCTCGTGCTTCGCCCGACCCCATAGATATACGTCAGCGCCACCTCGGCCCGCTTGTCGCGGGGCAGATCAACGCCCGCAATCCTCGGCATCTGTCAACCTCCCAATGGGCCCTCCAGCCCGGTCCGTTCCGTTACCTGACCGCCGCAACGCTACCCTTGCCGCTGTTTGTGCTTCGGATTCGTGCACAGCACCCGCACTACGCCGCGCCGCCGAATGATCTTGCACTTATCGCACATCTTCTTGACTGAAGCTCGCACTTTCATCGTCCAACCCTCCGCCCCGGTGTTGACGCCGTCGCGACTCGCCACTCGCAGCCTCAGACCCCCTCCTGAACCGCTCCGCACAGCCTGGGCCGACCACGTCCGCTTCAGCGGTGCAACCACGTGATCCGCCCCCGTGTCAGATCGTAGGGCGAGATCTCCAACGTCACACGATCACCGGGCATGATCCGAATTGAGCGCATTCTCATCTTGCCCGACGCCCGGGCTAGCACCTCGTGGCCGTTCTCCAGCTCCACTCGGTACATCGCGTTGGGCAGCTTCTCGCGCACGATTCCCTGGGCCCGGATAATCCTCTCTTTGGGCACGCTCTAGGCGTCCTCCTCACACTGCGTCAGGATGATCGGCTCGCCCTTCGTGATCGCGATCGAGTGCTCGAAGTGAGCCGACGGCAAGCCGTCCACGGTCCGCACCGTCCAACCGTCGCGGTCAGTGCGCACCGCACTACCCCCCGCGTTGATCATCGGCTCGATCGCCAGTGCCATCCCCGGCAGCAAGGCTACCGAGTGGTCCGGGTGCGAGGGACGGATGAAATTCGGCACGTTCGGCGGCTCCCACATCTCCCGTCCAATGCCGTGTCCCACGAGGTCCAAGACCACCGAGAACCCCTGCGCCTCCACGTACTCTTGCACCGCCCGCGAGATGTCACCGACCACGTTACCCGATCGCGCCGCCCGAATCCCCGCCATCAAGCTCGCCTGCGTCACCTCAACCAGCCGCCGCACCTCCGGCGCCACCTCGCCAATCATGACCGTGATCGCCGAATCTCCATGGTACCCGTCGAGCCGCGCCCCCACATCCACCCCCACAATGTCCCCCTCGTGTAACACCACCTCGTCGCTCGGGATGCCGTGCACGACTGCATCATTAATTGAAGCACAAATCGTCGCCGGGTACACCAAATTACCCAGCCGCTGGCCCATGAAACAGGGCTCTGCACCCTCGCCTCGGATCGTCTCCTCGGCGATCCGGTCCAATTGCTTGGTGCTCACCCCGGGCGCCGCTGCGGCAGCTACGCGTTTCAGCGCTAGTGCCACAATCCGGCCCGCTGCGCGCATTAGCTCAATCTCGGCTCGGTTCTTGCGCGTCGGACCGCGCCGCCGTCTCGCACCCATCTCGCGGTTGGCCTCTTACCTCGAGCCCAGGGCCTCCTCGATGCTCGCCCAAACCAGCTTGTGCACCTCGTCCGGCGGGCCATCGCTTCGGATGGTCAGCAGCTTCCCCCGATCGCGGTAGAATGCGATCAACGGCGCTGTGAGCTCCTCGTAGACCCTGAGCCGTTCCCGAATCACCTCCGGCTGATCGTCCCGGCGCTGATAGAGTTCCCCCCCGCATTCCGGGCAGCGGTCACCCTCCTTGATCTCACCGCGTCGCAAGCTGAAAATCCGCTGACAGTCCCGGCAGACTCGTCGCTCTGACAGCCGGGCCACAATCTCCTCCCGGTCCGCCTCCAGATCTATCGCTGCCGTAACCTCTTGACCGATCTGACCCAATGCCTGCTCTAGCGCTTCCGCCTGCGGCAGCGTGCGTGGGAATCCGTCGAGCAGAAACCCCTCCGCGCAGTCATCCGCCTGCAGCCGCTCCAGAGCCACGCGCACAATCACTTCGTCCGGGACCAGCTCGCCGGCGTCCATGTACTGACCCGCCAGTTGCCCCAGCTCCGTCCCCGCCGCGCGAGCCTCCCGCAGCATGTCCCCGGTCGAGATATGCGGTACCGCGAGACGCTGTACGACTAGCTCCGCTTGAGTGCCCTTGCCTACACCGGGCGGCCCCAACAGGATTAAGTTCGCTCGTGGTGCCATGAAACTTCCGGTCTACTCGCCGGACGCCCGACGCAGCGCGCGCCCCGGCCCCCGCGCGACCTCGCCCTCCACGCTCACGCCCGGCGCAGCGCGCTTGTCACGGACGATCCTCTTGCCCTCGTATCCGAACTTCTCTGCCCGGTCCTCCATCCGCTCGATCGTATCCAGTGCCACCCCCACTACGATCAGCAACGAAGTCCCACCCACCAGCGTGAAGGTCCGCACGCCGGTAATCGGCCCCACATAGTACTGAACGATGGCCACGAACCCCAGAAAGATGGCGCCCGCCAGCGTAATCCGAGTCAGGATCCGATCCAGATACCGCTCAGTCTCCTCGCCCGACCGGATCCCGGGAATCACGCTGCCCGATTCCCTGAGATTCTTGGCGATCTTCTTCACGTCAAACACCACGGCCGTATAGAAGTACGTGAACACGACCACCAGAATGAAGTAGAAGGCCGAGGCCAGGTGGTTTGCCCCCGGGCGTGAGAACTCCAACACCCAGAAGATGAGGCTCCGAATGTTGTCCTCGCCCAGGAACTTGCCAAAGAACGTCACCACCGCCTCGTTGCCCATGAATTGTGCGATCGTCGCCGGAAACAGCGCCACGGACACGGCGAAGATGATCGGGATCACTCCGGCCGTGTTCACCTTCAAGGGCAGCCACCACGACTGCGAACTGTACTTCCGGTGTCCCACGACCTTGCTGCCGCCCTGCACGAAGATCTTCCGCGCCGCTTGCTGAACATAGACGATGCCCATGACCATCAGCACGAAGATCACGACCAGCAACGCCACCTGCAGATAGCTCACTTCTCCGCCCTGCAGGAGCTGGAGGGTCTTCATGAGTTGCGCGGGCATCCCCGTCATAATCCCGGCGAAGATGATCAGCGACACACCTTGGCCAATCCCGTTCGCCGTAATCTGCTCACCCAGCCAGAACAGGAACGCCGTCCCCGCCGCCATGGACATGATCACGAATAGCTGCATCCCCGGGCCGGCCTGGAACACACCCACCTGCTTGAAGTACGTCGTCATCCCGGCGGCCTGCAGCAGTGCCAACCCCACTGTCAAGTAACGCGTGTACGTCGCAATCTTCCGCCGACCATCGCTGTCTTCCTGCAGCTTCTCGATACTGGGAATCGCGATGGCCAGAAGCTGGAAGATAATGGAGGCGTTGATGTACGGCATAATGCCCAACGCCAGCACGCTTAGCCGCTTCAGCGACCCGCCCGCGAATAGGTTCAGGAACTCCAGCAGTCCGCCGCCGCCCTGGAAAAATCGCTCCATCTGCTCCTTGTCCAGGCCCGGCAGCGGAACGTGCGCCGCAATCACATAGACGCCGAACATCAGGAACACGAACCGGATGCGCTTCCTGACGTCCTGAACGTCCAGCGGTTGCCTCAGCCGCTGGAAATTCTCCTTCGCGATCTCGACGATCTTCATTGGCCCCTACCTCCCCTGTGGCTTCTCTTCGACAACAGGCCGGGAGCCGGTTCCTCCGGCCCTAGCCTCGCCACAGGGGAACCTCCGCCTTCGTCCGCAACTGCCACCCGAGCGCGCCGGGCGCCCCAATGCCTTCCCGCCCCAGCCGCGTATGCACCACCCCGCGGCTCCTCGCCACTAGCGCGCACGCCACCAGCACGGCCACCATGAACAGCACTGGCGACATCTGCTGCAGGCGACGTGCTCCTGCACACACGATCCGCCACATCGTCTCCAGGTCCCGACAGCCGAATCTCAACGTTCCAAGACCTCAATGGTTCCGCCGGCAGCCTTGATCTTCTCCTCGGCGCTCGCACTGAACGCCTGAGCCTTCACGTTCAGCGCCACACTCAGCTCACCCTCGCCCAGTACCTTCACGCCGTTCTTGATCCGCTTGACCGTGCCCGAAGCCTTCAACACCTCCGGAGTTACCTCACTCCCAGCGGGAAAGCCTTCAAGCTGCCCTACGTTGACCACCGCGGCTTTGCGCCGGAACAGGCCGATATTCCGCGCCCGATTGCTCTGGCCTCGCACCTTCGGCAGCCGCCGGTGCAACGGCGTCTGTCCGCCCTCGAACCCCGGCGCTACCGTGCCTCGAGCCTTCTGGCCCTTCTGTCCGCGACCACAGGTCTTGCCCCGGCCCGCCGCGATCCCGCGGCCGACACGACGCCGCTTCCGCCGGGCACCCGGAGCCGGAGCCAGATCGGAGAGACGCATTAGAGTTCCTCCACTTCTACCAGATGCTTGACCTTCGCGATCATGCCCCGAATCTGGGACGTGTCCTTGTGCTCCACCACGCTATTGAGCTTGCGCAAACCCAGAGCCCGCACTGTCGCCTTCTGACGCCAAGCGTACCCGATCGGACTCCGCTTCAAGGTTACCTTCAAGGCCTTCGCTGCCGCCATTGTCACTCACTCCGCGTCGCTGCGCCGACGCCTAAAAATCCAGACCTGCCTCGCGCGCCGCCTCCGCCAAGGCCGCCACCCGTCCGTGATAAGGATACCCGCCCCGGTCGAACACCACCGCCTTTATCCCCGCCTCCAGCGCTCGCTCCGCCACCGCCTTGCCCACGGCCCGCGCGGCCTCCTTGTCCTTCGTGGACTTGAGCCCCTGCGCCACCTCCTCTTCTCGCGTACAGGCAGACACTAACGTATGCCCCACGGTATCGTCAACGATCTGAGCATACGTGTGCCGTAGGCTCTTCGTTACGCACAGACGCGGTCGCTCCCGCGTTCCGATCACGGTGCGTCGAACGCGCAAGTGACGCCGACGCCGTCCCAGTCTTCGATCCCTCTCAACGCTCACGGAGCATACACCCTTTGACCACCGAAGAGCAAGGGTCTCTACCGTCCGACCCTCGTCCTTTGGCTCACTTGACCCTCATTCCTAGTGCCCGCCCGGCCCTGCAGCACCACCGGCGCCGACCTTCCCCGCCTTCCCGGCCTTCCGCCGCACATATTCGCCCACGTACCGAATACCCTTCCCCTTGTACGGCTCGACCTTCCGCAGCGCCCGAATCTCTGCCGCGGTCTGACCAACCGCCTCCTTATCAATACCGCGCACCACCACGATGGTCGTCCCTTCCACCGTGATCTCGATCCCTGGGGGCGCCTGATAGACCACGGGATGGGAAAAGCCCAGGCTAAAGGTCACCTCCTGCCCCTTCGCCTCCGCCCGGTAACCCACGCCCTGGATCTCCAGCCGCTTTTCATACCCCTGGGTCACACCCTCCACCATGTTCGCGCACAATGTCCGCGTCAGCCCGTGCAGCGAGCGATGAAACTTCGAATCGCTCGGCCGCTCCACGATCACGGTCCCCTCATACGCCGGGCTCCCCTCCGGCTCCCGATCCTGCGGCGGCGCTTCCCCCGTCTTCACAATCATGTCGGCGTGCAGCGTTCGCTGCAGCTCGCCCTTGGGGCCCCGTACACTGATCCGATTGTTCGGTCCGATGTCCACCGTCACGCCCTTGGGCACCGGAATCGGCTTCATACCTATTCGGCTCATTCTGTTCGGCCTCCGCACGCCGCTGGCCCGCGCCAGAACCCCGCTGGGCGCTGATTACCACACCTTCGCCAGAACCTCTCCACCCACGCCCTGTTGGCGGGCCTGATCGGCGGTCATAACGCCCTTGTTCGTGGACACGATCGCAATACCCAAACCGCCCAGCACCCGCGGCAGCTTGTCCTTTGTGCAGTACACTCGGCAGCCCGGCCGACTGACCCGCTGCAGGTCCGTCAGAACCGTCTCGCGATTGGGACCATACTTGAGCCGGATCCGGATCGTGGCCCCCTTGTCCACCACCTGAAACCCTCGCACGAACCCCTCCGCTTGCAGAATCTTGGCCACCTCCAGCTTCAGCTTCGAAGCCGGTATCTCCACGTTCGCGTGCCCCACCGCGTTCGCATTTCTTATCCGAGTGAGCATGTCGGCAATCGGATCGGTAATCATAGACCTCGCACCCTAAACAGCCTCGGCTCCTGAACAGCCCGACGGCGGTCACCAACTCGATTTGGTGATGCCCGGAATCATCCCTTGGTGCGCGTACTCCCGAAAGCAAATCCGGCACAGCCCGTACTTGCGCATGTACCCCCGGGACCGCCCACAGAGCTGGCATCGGTTGTACTTCCGCACCTTGAACTTCGGCTCCCGCCGCGCCTTCGCGATCAACGACTTCTTGGCCATGACTGCAACCTCGCTCGCGCCGCTGCTCGTTGGGCCGCTAGGCCTCCGCCAGCGGCAAGCCCATCAGCCGAAGAAACTCGGCCGCTTCTTCGTCCGTCTTCGCCGTCGTCACAATCGTAACGTCCATCCCCCGCACCCGCTCAACGTCATCGTACCCCAGCTCCGGGAAGATCAGATGCTCCGTGATACCCAGACTGTAGTTGCCTCGGCCGTCAAAAGACCGCGGCTGCAGACCCCGGAAGTCGCGAATACGCGGCAGCGCCACATTGAACAGACGGTCCAAAAACTCATACATCCGCCGCCCCCGTAGCGTCGCCACGCAACCTACCGGTGTGCCTTGGCGCAGCTTGAAGGCCGCAATGGATTTCCGGGCCCGCCGAATCGCCGGCTTCTGCCCCACGATCCGCGCCAACTCCTGCGCCGCCGTCTCCACCAGGTTGCTGTCCTCCGTCCCCTCGGAGACCCCCATGTTGACGCACACCTTCTGCACCCGCGGCACCTGCCACCTGTTCTTGTACCCGAACCGTTTCATCAGCTCGGGCAACACCTCGTTCTCGTACCTTTGCCTCAACCTTGGCATCTCGACTGTTCCCATTGCTGATCCCTGTCCGCTCCGGCGCCCTCAGTCGCCTCAGTGCTCGTCAATCTCCGCCTCGCACTTCCGGCAAACGCGCACCCGCACCCCGTCTTCGGCTATCCGCCGCCGAATCCGCGTCGGCCGCTGACAATGCGGGCAAATCAGCATCACGTTCGACACGTCAATCGGCGACGGCAGTGACACAATCCCGCCCTGCGGCACCTTCTGCGTCGGCTTCACATGCTTCTTATGCAGGTTCACGTCCGACACCAGAACCTGTCGGCGCCTCGTCCGGACCTCCACCACCTGACTAATCACCGGGTGCTCCCGCGTTGATCGCTCCTTGCCGCTCAACACCAAGACACGGTCGCCGCGTTTGATCGGCATCTTCTTGTTCGGCATGATCCCACTCGCCTCCGGGCGCCGCCGCTAGATCACCTCGGGCGCCAACGAGACAATCTTGGTATACTTCTTGTCCCGCAGCTCGCGGGCGACCGGCCCGAATACCCGCGTGCCCCGCGGATTGCCTTGCGCATCAATCACCACTGCCGCATTGTCGTCGAATCTGATACACGATCCGTCCGGCCGCGGAATCCGGCTCTTCGTCCGCACCACCACCGCCCGCACCAGGCTGCCCCGCGGGATCGGGCTCTGCGTCGACACCTGCTTGGCCGAGCACACAATGGTGTCCCCCACCCGCGCGTACGGGCAGGTCCCCTTCCCCAACACCCGAATGCACATAACCTCTTGGACACCCGAGTTGTCTGCTACCTTCAGGCGGGACTGCACTTGTATCATGGTTCTTCCCTGCCCGGCGCCTACTCGTCCTCGCCGCCGGCCTTTTCCCTCTTCGCCGCCGCCACAATCTGCTCCGTCAGGTGCGGCGGTACCTCTTCGTAATGCGAGAACTTCATCGTATACGTCGCTCGCCCCTGGGCCAGCGACCGCAAATCCGCACCGTAGTTGGACAGCTCCGCCAGCGGAACTAGCGCGTGCACCGTCTGCATCGCCCCCGCTGGATCCACCCCTTGAATCCGCCCCCGCTTCCCGTTCAAATCACCGATGATGTCCCCCATCACATCCTCCGGCGTCGTCACCTCCAGATCCACTACCGGCTCCAGCAGCACCGGCGAAGCCTCCTGCGCCGCCTTGCGCAACGCGATCCCGGCCGCCAGTTTGAACGCAATCTCCGATGAATCCACGGGATGCGACGATCCGTCGTCCAGCGTCACCCTCAGATCTACCATCGGGTACCCGGCCAGCACGCCGGTCTTCATCGCCTCGATTATGCCCTTCTCCACCGCCGGAATGTAGTTCCGCGGCACCGAACCGCCCACAACCTCATCCACAAACTCAAACCCGGCCCCGCGTTCCAGGGGCTCCACGCGAATCCAGACGTCTTCTTATGCCGCCCTTGCACTCGCGCCCGGCCCCGCAGCGTCTCCCGATACGCAATCTTGGGCGTCCCTAGCTTGCACTCCACCCCAAACTGCCGCCGCAGTCGGCTCATTGCAATTTCCAGATGCAGTTGCCCCAGACCGGACGCAATCAGCTCCCCCGTGTCCGCGTCCCGCCGCCAACTGAACCCGAAGTCCTCCTCCGCCAGCCGCGAGAGGGCCGTCGTCAGCTTCTCCTCATCCGCTCGCGAGGCGGCGTGCAGGGAAGCCGAGTAGAAGGCCTCCGGAGGCGGAGTCAGCGCGATCTGAATGGGGTGTCCGGGGTCGCACAGCGTGTCCCCAGTGCCGGTCGCAGCCAGCTTCGGCACCGCACCCATGTCCCCGGCCACCACCTCAGGCGTTCCCTCCTGCTTTCCGCCCTGCACGAAGAAAAGCTGCCCTACCTTCTCCCGTTCGTTCTTCGTCGCGTTCCACACCGAGCTATTGGCCGACAAGCTCCCTGACCAAACCCGAAACAGACTCAATCGTCCCGCATACGGGTCGCTCAATGTCTTGAAGACGCTGGCCGCTAGCGGGCCCTCGGCTGCCGAGCGCGTCTCACTCTCCTCCGTCTTGGGATTCTTCCCCTCCCGCGCCGGCGCCTCCAGTGGGCTGGGCAGGTACTTCACCACCACCTCCAGCAGCGCGCTCGCACCGATCACTCTGGTCGCCGACCCACAAAGCACCGGCACAAACTCTCGGGCCCGAATCGCGCTGCGCAACCCCTGCTGCAACTCCTCCTCGGTCAGCGGCTCGTCCTCCAGATACTTCAGCATCAGGTCCTCGTCCGCCGCAGCCGCCGCTTCCACCAGCTTCTCTCGAGCAGCCTCCACCTGGTCCGCCAGCTCCGCCGGAACATCGCGCTCCGTGACCTGTTTGCCCTCCGGCACGTACGCCTTCCCCACCAGCGGGTCCACGAAACCCTCAAACTCCCCCTCCTGACCCAGCGGCAGCGTCATCGGCACCGGCATCAGCTTGAGCTGCTCGGCCAGCGCCTCGACAACACTCTCGAAGCTCGAGTGTTCCTTATCCAGCTTGTTCACGAACACTACCACCGGCAGCTCACGCGCCTGGGCCCACTTCAGAACCCGGTCAGTCTGCACCTCAATCCCCGCCACGCCGTCAATCACCAGAACAGCCGCGTCGGCCACGGTCACGCATAGCTCCGCCTCCGGCGCGAAATCCATGTAGCCCGGCGTGTCCAGCAGGTTGATCTTGTACCCCTGCCACTCCATCTGCGCCAGCGCCGGCATGATCGAGACCTGCCGCGCCTTCTCCTCCGGATCGAAATCGCAGACCGTCGTCCCGTCCTCCACCTTGCCCAGCCGGTCGGTGGCTCCTCCCAGGTACAGCATCGCCTCCGCCAGGCTCGTCTTCCCGGCTCCCTGGTGTGATAACAGCACCAGATTTCTGATCTTCCCTGTTTCAAGCCCGCTCACAATCGCACTCCTGATCGCGCCTCCAGACTCGTTGCCTCAGCCCTCAGCGCGCTCGCTCGACAATCTCCTCTACCCGCCAGTGCTTCTCTCGGCTGTACGGACGCGACTCGACAATCCGTACCCGATCCCCGACGCGACACTCGTTCGCCTCGTCATGAGCCTTGTACCGCTTCCGCCGCTGCTGAATCTTCCCATACAGCCGGTGCCGCTGCACCCGCGCCACTTCGACCACAACTGTCTTGTCCGCCTTGTCGCTGACTACCGTCCCGTCCAGCCGTCTCCTAATACCGCGCTCTGTCGCCATATGACCCGCCTCAACCTTGGGTTCCTGGTTGCCGACCTTCAAGCCCTCAGACGCGCCAGCTCCCGCCGACGCTGCTCCGTCTTAATCCGCGCAATCGCCTTCCGATACTTGTGAATCCGCATCGGGTCATCCAGTTGACTGCTGGCCATCCGCACGCGCAGCCGGAACAGACGCTCCGTCACGTCGTTCAGCCGCTCCTCCAGCTCGGCCTCTGTCGCCTCACTCAGCTTGTTGAGAAACTCTCGCGTGGTCGCGCTGTCGTCCGGCATGGCCCACGCCCTCCCTCACCAGAATCTTCGTCTTGATCGGCAATTTGTGCCCGGCCAGTCGCATCGCTTCCCGCGCCACCTCTTCCGGCACGCCCGCAATCTCCATCAACACGCGCCCCGGCCGCACCACGGCCACCCACAACTCCGGCGAGCCCTTGCCCTTGCCCATCCGCGACTCGGCCGGCTTCTTGGTCACCGGCTTGTCCGGGAAAATGCGAATCCAGATCTTGCCGCCGCGCTTGGCATGCCGCGTGATCGCGACCCGAGCCGCCTCAATCTGCCGCGCCGTGATCCAGGCCGGCTCCAAAGCCTGCAGTCCGTACTCTCCGCTCTCAATCTGGTTCCCCGCACGCGCCAGACCTCGCATCCGACCTCGGTGCTGCCGGCGATATTTCTCCTTCTTAGGCTGGAGCATCGGTCTGCTCCCCCTTCGCACTGTTCGGCTCTACCGGGGCCGGCTCCGCCGCCTGCTCCGTCGCAGGAGCTTCTTCCGTGCTCGCCGGCGCCTCGACCGGCCGGTCGGCGGCTCCGTCCTCCGTCGGTTCTGCTGCCACTGCCTCCGCAGGCACTTCCGTCTCGGGCACTGCCGGCGCCTCCACCGCGCCGGGAGCAGCCTCCGGGGCTGTCGCCGGCCCGACTGTCGGCTCGGACACTGCCACCTCGGCCCCCGGACCCGGAGCCTCGCTCTCCGTGGCTTGCGCTGCCTCCGGCTCCACCGGCGCTTCTGCCTCGGCCGCGGCCGGCGCAACCTCTTCTTCCTTCTCCGGCACCGGTTCGGGCCTCTTCTTCGGCTCCGGCAGAATGTCCCCCCGATAGATCCATACCTTCACGCCGATATACCCGTAGTTCGTGCGCGCCTCGGCTAGACCATAGGACACGTCCGCCCGCAAGGTGTGCAGCGGCACCCGCCCCTCGGGACTCCGCTGCACCTCCGAATGCGCGATCTCCGCGCCACCCAGCCGCCCCGACACCTGCACGCGGCACCCCTGCGCCCCGGCGCGCATCGTTCGCGTGATCGCCTGCCTCATCGCCCGCCGAAACGAGATCCGCCGCTCGATCTGGTTCGCAATGCTCTCCGCCACCAGTAGCCCGTCCAGTTCAGGCTTCTTGACCTCTTCCACGTTAACCTGCACCCGCCGCCTCGTCAGCTTCTCCAGCCGCTGGCGCAGTTGGTCCACACCCCGTCCACCCCGGCCAATCACCACGCCCGGCCGCGCTGTGTGAATCGTCACCGTAATATCATTGGCCGTGCGTTCGAGGAAAATCTGGGCAATAGCCGCGTTCTGCAACTGCTCCCGAATGAACTTCCGCAGTCGAATATCTTCCAGCAGTTGATCCCGGTACTTCTCATCCCCGGCGTACCAGTTGCTCAACCACGGGCGGATAATGCCCAGTCGAAGGCCGTACGGGTGGCATTTTTGTCCCATGCGCCAACGCTCCTATTTCTCCTCGGTCTTCTCTTCGATGACACTGTCGTCCAAGACCACCGTCACATGACTGGTTCGTTTCCGAATCCGATACCCCATCCCCCGTGCTCGCGGCCGCCAGCGAGGCATCGTCAACGCATCGTCTGCCGTCGCCCGAATCACCCGCAGCGTATCCTGGTCCAGATCATCGTTGTTCTCCGCATTGTGGGCCGCCGAGCGGATCACCTTGCTCAAGATCCGGGCCGCCGGACTGGCCTGCACCGACAGAATGCCTTGCGCCTCACTAATCGGTCGCCCCACAATCAGCTTCGCATAACGTCGAATCTTGCGCGGCGCAATCCGCACAAACCGCGCTCTGGCTGTGACTTCCATCTGCCCTTGCTCCTCTACCGTCCCCGACCGACTAGCGCGCCGGCGGGCCCGTTCCCGCGCTCGTGCGTCGGTCCGGCGACCGGGAGGTCATTCCGCGATAAGTCCGCGTCGGTGCGAACTCGCCCAGCTTGTGCCCCACCATGTTCTCAGTGATGTAGATCGGCACATGCTTCCGGCCGTCATACACGGCGATCGTGTGCCCCACCATCTCCGGGAAGATCGTAGAACGCCGCGACCACGTCCGGATGATCCGCTTCTCGTTGGAGCTGTTCAGCTCCTGGACCTTCCGCAATAGCTTCGGATCCGCATATGGGCCCTTCTTGATGGACCTCGCCATGCCCGATGCCTCCTGCCCCTGCTCCCGGAGTACTCCCCGTGCAATCGCCGCCCAACCACCTGCTACGTGCGCCGCCGTCGCACGATCATCTTGTCTGATTGCTTCTTGCGACGCGTCTTCTTGCCCAGCGTGGGCTGCCCCCACGGACTAACCGGACCTGGACGCCCGATCGGCGCCTTCCCCTCTCCACCACCATGTGGATGGTCCTTCGGATTCATCGCCGACCCACGCACGTGCGGCCGCCGGCCCAACCAGCGTCGCCGCCCTGCCTTGCCCATCGAGATGTTGCCGTGGTCCTCATTGCCCACCACGCCGATCGTCGCCCGGCAGCCTACGAAAACCAGCCTCGTCTCGCCCGAGGGCAGCCTCAACTGCGCAAATTGCCCCTCCCGGGCCACAAGCTGCGCCCCGGCCCCCGCGCTGCGCACTAGCTGGCCGCCCCTCCCGGGCGAAAGCTCCACGCAGTGCACCACGGTCCCCAACGGGATGTTGGCCAGTAGCATGCAGTTCCCCGGGCGCACCGGAACCCGCTCGCCCGAGACCAGGATGTCACCCACTTTTACCCCTTGGGGCGCCAGGATATAGCGCTTCTCGCCGTCACGATAGTGCAGCAGCGCAATATGCGCCGACCGACCAGGGTCCCGCTCAATCGCCGCCACACGCGCCGGTACCCCGTTCTTGTTGCGCTTGAAATCAATGTCCCGCAGCCGCCGTTTGCTCCCCCCGCCCCGAAAACGCACGGTGATGACCCCCCGTACGTTCCGGCCGCCCTTCTTCCGCAGCCCGTGCGTCAGCTTCCGTTCCGGCTTCTTCTTCGCATCCACCTCGTCGTCGCGCAGCGTAGTCTGAAAACGCCGTCCCGGCGACGTCGGCTTATGTTGCTTGATCGGCATGACCTAACACCCGGCCGCTTTCTGCGCCTGTGCGCTGTGCGCCTTACGAGGCCTCAAATAGCTCGATCGTCTGGCCCTCGGACAGAGTCACAATCGCCTTCTTCCAGCGCGCCGTCCGCCCCTCACGGTGCCGATACGAGTACCGCCGCGGCTTGCCCAAAACTCGCATCGTATTCACCTTGACCACCTTCACCCCGAACAGCGCCTCCACGGCCCGCCGGATCTCCGGCTTCGTGACCTCCAAGGGCACCCGAAAGGTGTACTTGCCCCGTTCGGCCCCCGTCATGCTCTTCTCGGTCACGAGCGGCCGCGCCAGAATCTCTCGAAATCGCTCCAGCTCAGCAACGGTGATCACGACAGCCACTCCTCCTCCAGGATGGCCAAGGCCGCTCGCGTGAACACCACCTGATCGGCCCGCACGACATCCCGAACGCTCAGTTGACCCGTCAGTCGAACCCGCAAACCCGCCACATTGGCCGCCGACTTCAGTAGCCGCTGCAGCGCCTCCCGCTGGCCTGCGTCCTCCTCCCCCCTCTCATTCCGTTCCGGCGCCGGCACCACCAGCAGCACCTCGCCGTCAGCCTCCAGATTCGCCAGCAGGTCCTCCACGGCCCGCGTCGAGAACCTATCCAGCTCAACCTTGTCCACCACAATGATGTCGCCGTCCCGCCACGCCGCCGACAGCGCGCCGAACATCGCTTGGCGCCGCATCTTCTTGGGCAGCCGATGATGGCGACTTACCGGCTTGGGCCCGTGTGCCCGTTGGCCCCCCACGAACAGGTTTGCCGCACGGCTTCCGTGCCGCGCCCGTCCCAGACCCTTCTGCCGATAGATCTTCGACTTCACGCAGCGAATCTCGGACCGCGTCTTCGTCCGCGCCGTCCGCATCCTGTTCGCCCGCTCTATCGCCAACACCGCCTGGTGGATCAGCGGAACGTTGACCTCGACGCCAAAAATCCGGTCGTCCAGGTCCAGCTCGTCAACTTTCTCGCCCGCCGCGTCCCGCACACTGATCTGTGCCATGATCGCTTCACCCGATGGCGCGAGCCTTGATGCACAACAGCCCGCCATTGGCCCCCGGCACGTGGCCCTTAATGAGCAGCAGATTCCGCTCCGCGTCGACCCGCACCACCTTCAGGCCCCGAATGGTCACTCGCTTGTTGCCGAGCTGTCCGGGCCGCCCGGTGTTCTTGAACACACGCGCCGCGTCTGTCGCGCCGGCCGACTGTGGCGTGCGGTGCACCTTCGAACCATGGCTCGCCTTGCCGCCGCGATAGCCCAGCCGCTTCATTACCCCCGCAAAACCCTTCCCCTTGCTCGTGCCCGTCACGTCCACAATCTGCCCTACCTCGAACATGTCCACCCGCACCTCATCGCCCACCTCAAGCTCCTCGTCGGGCAGCAAACCGAACTCACGCAGATGCCGCTTCGGCTTGACGTTGGGCCGGTTCGCGCTGGCAAAGTGGCCCGTCATCGGACTGTTCGTCCGCCCCCGCTTCTTATCCTCAAACCCCACTTGTACCGCCTCGTAGCCGTCCGTCTCCGTCGTCTTCCGCTGCACCACCACACACGGCCCCGCATGCACCACGGTCACCGGTATGGCGGTCCCGTCTGCATCGAACACCCTGGTCATCCCTATCTTCTTGCCGAGTATCCCTGTGGGCATCTCTCACTCACCGTCGCGACCGTCCGCAATGCTGCTCCCCTGCCGTCGGCCACTAACTGTACGTCTTGATCGCGATATCCACTCCGCCGGGCAAATCCAGCCGCATCAACGCGTCCACCGTCCGCGGCGTCGAGTCCAAAATGTCAATCAGCCGCCGGTGAGTCCGCATCTCGAAGTGCTCCATGGTCCGCGAGCTCCGACCCAGAGCTGTCGGCTTCACAATACAGTGAACCCGCTTTTCCGTCGGCAGCGGAATCGGCCCCGACACCCGTGCACCGGTCCGCTCCGCCGTCTCCACAATCTTCTTCGCGGATTGATCCAGAATGGAGTGATCGAACGCCTTTAGCCGAATGCGAATCTGGTTCTCCTGTGCCACGGCTCACCCCACCTCACTCAATCACTTCGGTCACGACGCCGGCGCCCACCGTGCGCCCGCCCTCCCGTATCGCAAACCGTAGACCTTGCTCCATCGCGATCGGCTGGATCAGGCTCACCTCCAGCGACACGTTGTCCCCCGGCATCACCATCTCCGTGTTCGCCGGCAACTCCGCCACACCCGTCACATCCGTCGTCCGAAAGTAAAACTGCGGACGATAACCCGTGAAAAACGGCGTGTGACGTCCCCCCTCCTCCTTGCTCAGCACGTACACCTCGCTCTTGAACTTCGTGTGCGGCGTGATCGAACCCGGCGCCGCCACCACCTGCCCCCGCTCCACCTCGTCCCGCTCAATACCACGCAGCAGCAAGCCCACATTGTCTCCCGCCACCGCCTCGTCCAGCGTCTTGCGGAACATCTCCAGGCTCGTCGCCACCGTCTTGCGCGGCTCACTGTGCAACCCCACAATCTCCACCTCGCTCATCGGCACGATCCGTCCCCGCTCCACTCGCCCCGTCGCCACCGTCCCCCGTCCCGAAATCGTGAACACGTCCTCCACCGCCATCAAAAACGGCTTCTCCGTATCCCGCACCGGCTCCGGAATATACTCGTCCAGCGCCCCCAATAACTCCACGATCGCCTGCGACCCCATCGCACTCGTGTCACCCTGACCCGCCAACAGCGCCGAACCCCGAATTACCGGCACCTCGTCCCCCGGAAATTCGTAGTTCGTCAGCAGCTCCCGGACCTCCAACTCCACCAGCTCCAGCAACTCCTCGTCGTCTACCAAGTCAACCTTGTTCAAAAACACCACAATATACGGCACACCCACCTGACGCGCCAGCAAAATGTGCTCCCGCGTCTGCGGCATCGGACCATCGTCCGCCGCCACCACCAAAATCGCACCGTCCATCTGCGCCGCGCCCGTGATCATGTTCTTGATGTAGTCCGCATGGCCCGGACAATCCACGTGCGCATAGTGCCGCTTCGCCGTCTCATACTCAATGTGCGCCGTCGCAATCGTAATCCCCCGCTCCCGCTCCTCCGGCGCCCGGTCTATCTCCTCGAACGCCATGTACTCCGCACTACCTCCCTCCACCAAACCCTCGCTCAACAACTTCGTCATCGCCGACACCAGCGTCGTCTTGCCGTGATCCACATGGCCGATCGTTCCCACATTAATGTGCGGCTTCGTCCGCTCAAACTTCGCTCTCGCCATCGGTCGTCACCTATC
>JALGUG010000096.1 GCA_029820995.1 Candidatus Zipacnadia bacterium | reverse complement strand
TCCGTCTCGATGGAACGGGGCGCCGTTCGGCGGTGCGCCGGCATCCGTGACAGCGGATTGGGGGTCCGCGCCTTCCACGAGGGCGGCGTTGGCATGGCTTCCACGCAGAGCCTGGCGCCCGAGGACGTGGAGCGGTGCGCCCGCCAGGCGGCGGCACTGGCCCGCGCAGCCCAGCCCGATCCCGATTTCGTCGGTCTGCCCGAACCTGCCGAGGACCTCTCGCCCGTCCCTCAGCTCTACGACCAAGCAATTGCCGACCTCTCTGCCGATACCGTCGTGGATTGGCTGATGGCGGGGGCCGAGGAAGCGCAGAGCATTGAGCCGGAGGCTATCGTCAGCGGGAGCGCCGGTGCGGCCTCCGGTGAGGGCGCCCTCGCCGCCTCCAGCGGGATCGCTCTCTCCTCTCGCGGGACCAGCGTCGGCCTGACCCTGACGCCGGTGGTGCATCGCGGCGAGGATGTCGGGAGCTACTTCGAGTACGATCAGGCCCGTCGGCTGAGAGACTTCGAGCCGGAAGGTGTCGGCCGCAAGGCGACTGAAGGCGCTCTGGAGTTCCTCGGGGCCCGGACAATCGAAACGCAAACCTGCGATGTCATCTTCGGCCCTCTAGCCTGTGCCGGCCTGATCTCCGGGCTCGTCGCAGCAGCCAACGCCGATGCCGTTCAGCGCGGCCGGTCTTTCCTGGCCGGAAAGCGGGGCGAGCGTATTGCCGCCGAGCTGCTCACCGTTCGCGATTGCCCTCTGGTTCCGGCAGGGCTGCGCTCCGGTGGCTGGGACGGCGAGGGTGTCCGGCATCAGGAGCTTACGCTGCTCGATGATGGCGTGTTGAAGACGTACCTGCACAATTCCTACACCGCCAACAAGGTCGGCGAGGCCAACACCGCCCACGCCTCCCGCAGCGGATATGGCCCCGGAGTGGGAATCTCACCGACCAATCTCCAGGTCCAACCCGGAGTGGTCACGGAGGAAGAACTCATCGCTGAAACGAAATGCGGTATATATGTGAACGCCGGCGGGATTTCGCCCGACATTGTTACCGGGGAAATCTCTGCGACGATAGATTTTGCCTTTCGGATCGAGCACGGGGAGAGGGTCTGGCCGGTCAAGACGACGATGATCGGCGCGCGTCTGGGAGAGCTCCTGCGGTCCATTGATGCCGTGACCAGTGACTATCGGGAGGAACCGGGCGTGATCTTCCCCGGCATCCGGGCCAGAGGCATCCGTGTGGCGAGCGCGGGCCGTGAACTACACCTCGCACGCTAGGAGGCGAACAATGAACGGAGACAGTGGCGAAGGCTTGGCGGGAAGACTGCAAGCTCTGCGGGACAAGAATGCGGACGTGACGGCGGCGCTGGTAGTGACCAACGATGGCTTGCCGATTGAGAGCAATGCCGGGCCCGATGTGGACACCGATGCACTGGGAGCCCTGGCCGCGGACCTGATCGCTCGGGCCGGGCGGGCCTTGGATGACTTCGGCGCGGGCCCAGTTGCCGAGATCTTGGTCAAAGGCGAGCAAGGCTACGTCATCGTCGTCGGCGCCGGCTCAGATGCTTCCCTGGCGTGCCTGGCTTCAGTGGAGGCTTCGTTGGGCTTGCTGCTCCTGGACATCCATCGCGCGGCGGCCGGACTAGGCGACCTGGTCTAGAGCTTCCATCCGCGCCGCCGAAGGTGGCTGCCGCTAGCGGACCCGCGTGCTGAGCTCTGACGCGGAACGGCGCTCAGCGTGCCTTTGCGACCTGTGCGCTCTGGCGGTCTTGCGGGGTATGTCGCCCCCACTACTGTCGCGGACCCACGCGCGGCAGACGCATGGTAAAAGTTGAGCCGTGGCCCTCTTGGCTTTCCACGCTGATCTTGCCTCCGTGGGCCTCCACCACGTTCTTGACGATTCGCGTGCCTAGCCCTGTGCCGCCGGGCTTGGTGCTGACGGCGTCCTCCGTGAACAGCTTCGCTCGAACGGCCTCGGGCATGCCTCGTCCTGTGTCGGCGACCTGGATGAATATCGTGCCCCCCTCGAACTCCCCGTCGTCCTCCGCCCAAGTCCGCACTGCGACTTGCCCTCCCTCCGGCGTCTCCGGGATCGCGTTGTTGACGAGGTTGTAGATCGCGTTATAGAGCTGCTTTTGGTCCGCCATGCATTCGGGAAGCTCTCCCAGGTCGTCGGTCACCAACTTCACGCCGCGCCTCTCGGCGACGATCTCCAGGGGCTTGACCACCTTGAGGATGACGTCATTGACATTGGTCGGCTCGAATTGCGGCTCGGCCACAATGCCCTTCACGCAGTCCGCGATTTCCCGGACTCGATCCTGCACCGCGGCGGCGCCGTCGAGGAACATCTCCGTTGCCTCGGGATAGAACTCGCGCACCGCAGCCATCGCGGCCTCCGCCTTCTCTCGGAGCACCGCGTTGTCTCCCGCCTCTGCCAGCGCTGCATCCAGCCCCTCGAACATGTCCTTCAACATGTAATCCAAGGTCTCCGCGCAGGTCTGCACCGGCGTGATCATGTTCTTGATGTCGTGGCTTATGTCGCCGAGCAGATTGACCACCACCGCCAACCGTGCCTCCTCGTATAAGCGGTGCGTTTCCAGTGCCGTGGCGGCCTGGGCCGAGAGAATCGCCAGCACCTCACAGTCGTGCTCGTCGAACATCCCCTCGTCCCGGTTCAGAACCTGCATCACCCCCAACGGTTTGCCCTCGACGCTCTTGAGCGGCACCGTCACCATATTGCGCGTCTGATAGGCAATCCGTTCCCCCACCTCGGCAGCATGCTGCTTGTCCTGCGTCACATCCTCACTGATGATGGTCTCTCCGCTGCGGAACGCCTGGCCGCACAGTCCCTCGTCGGGCGCCATCTCAAAGCCAACGAGCTCATCAGCCTTCTCGCCCACCACATAGCGAAACACGAGTTTATCCTTCTCGGGGTCGTACAAAATGATGGAGCCGGCATTCGCGGAAACGCACTCCAGCGAGACCCGCAACGTTTCCTGCAATAGCTCGCCCAGATCAGTGCGCGCCGACAGCGCAGTCGTGATCTTGTGCACCGCCTCAATCTGCCGGTCACGTTGCTCCAGCAAGTGCTCCAGTTCCCGCACACGGCCTTCCGCGCTCATCTCAGGCTCCCTTCGATTCGTGCACCTCTCTGATGTCAGCCACCAGGGACAATCCAAGGACTCTATTCGGTACGGCCCCCCGCCCGTCCTCCCACCGGCCAATCTAATACCATTCGCCGACGCCCACGTTCCCCTTAGTGCAAGCATGATTCTTTGCAGAATAGTTAATGAAATTTACACTGACGTTACGCCAGGCCGCAGAAGATGGGCATACTGAACATGAAAAAGTATGTTAGAAAAGAGGCAAAGTGTGGTAAACGTCGAAATTTCCCCTTCAACGTTACCCATAACCTTTGGCGATAAGGGGAGTCAACGATGACCTTCGCATCTGTGCGACAGGCAGCGATAGCCGTCGTCATCATAGTCCTGGCCACCAGTGCGGTCCACGCTCAGATCACGGTGGATGGCGATCTATCCGACTGGGACACGCTGCTCAGCGATCCCAATCGCCAGGACGTGGGCGAGTACCCCGACACAATCGGCGACGTAGCGACGTACACTGACGACTACTGGAACGGGTTCGACTTCAGCCGAGCGTTATTCTACTACGACGGTTCCACCGACACCCTATACGTCGCCTTCGACACTGCGGACAAGGTTAGCCCCGGCGTAGCAGGCGACTCCGATGCGGGCGGCACGCCCAACGATGACCCGGACCCCGGTCTCGATGTTACAGGTTTTGGCCCCACCGAAATTGCCGTCGTAGCCTTCGACTTCAAGCGCAACGAGAGCTACGACGGCGTGTACGACCTGGCGGCGGGCTGGGACAAGACCCATCTCAATGGGGACGCATACGAGATTGGTACCCCGGTGAATCCGAGCAAGCCCTGGGACGGCATCACGAATGATTGGGCTGCCGGCGGCTCCAGCGCTTGGGCGGGCAACTATGAGTTCTCCATTGAGGGCTTCCGGGCGGGCGTCCTGGCGCGCGGCTTTGACGACGCGTTCCCCTTTTTCTTCTTCGTCAAGACCGACCCCAGCACTCTCGGAGAGGACACGCTCACTGACCTGTACCCCCCAAACCCAACTTGCGTGGATGTACAGGAGTTCGTTGTCTGGCGCGTGCCCGACGGTCTGCGGTTCACCTGGACGGCTGGGGCGGAGGCCGATGTGGCCGCTTACAACATCGTAAGCGAGACTGCCGATAGCGGTCCGCGTCGCGTGAACCGCGCCCTGATCCCGGCGCAGAACGGAACAGCTCCGGCAAGATACGAATACGAATTCACTAGCCGGCGCACTCAGCGAAAGGCCCGTTACTATCTAGAGCTCATTGGGCTCGACGGGCAAACCCGCCGGCGGATCCCGGCTTCAGCCGCTAGCCTGGGCGTGACGGGGACAGCCCGCTAGTGTTTGGCTGTCGTGCTTCGACGGGTTCGAGCGCACAGGAGGACAACTGATGAGACTAGTTGGAGCAGTTTGGTGTGTACTCATCTTGACTTCAGTCTGGAGCGCCGCGGCGTTGGCCGCTCCCGATTTCACCGGCGACGTGCCCAACGACTTTGACCGTGAGCAATCGCGAGTGATCGCTGACGACCCGCGATGGCCCGATGACGTCGGGATCCCCTCCGACCTTCCGGTGAAGGTCTCTGGCTTTGATATGGGGCGGCTGTGGTTGCACTACGACACCGATAGCGACACCCTGTATGTCGGGATTGAGATGGAGGACAACGTCGAGCCGCCGCTGGCCGGACAGACACGAGTGCTTGCCGGAGACGCTGACAATGACGGCGACCCGTCTGTCGGAACCCGGGGCCGCTGGGTCACACGCACACGCTGGGAGTTCATTGACGGAGAGTGGGTTCAGGTAACGGAGGACGTCCTCGAGCCTATCCGCGATTACGCCGACTTCGACTTCGCCGAGTACATCGGTCTGGTGCTGGATGTCAACAACGATGGAATAGCGGACTACTACATCGGTGTCCCCGAGTACTCGGACGCCTCGGCCTTTGGCGTCTACGCCCTACACCCCAACATGTTCGAGATCACCATCCCGTTCAACGAGTTGGCGGGCAACCTGGCGCCATTCGTCACCAGCTTCATGGAGCCCCTGCAGCAGGACCTGTTCGTCAGCCCAACCTGCGTGGTCAACAACGGAGTGAAGCACCCTCTGACCGTGGACGCGACCAAGCCCGACGTGGAGTTTGTCGTCAGCGACTTCAGCTCCCTTCTCAGTGCCTTCGAGCCGGTCAGCGGGTACGAGAAGACGGTAGCCTGCCATCCCCCGCCACCTCCTCCACCGCCACCACCCGATCTGCGCAAGGTGTTTTTCGCGGCCGTCGCGGGCTCGTCCGATGACTACGAGATCGCGGAAGACGCGCTGTTTGAGCGCCGGTCGGCTGTGACCCACCTGGTGTGGCTTGACTCGAATGAGAATGAACAGCCCGACGCTGGCGAGCTGGCGATCCCCAACGTGACTAACGAGCTGCGCTGGTACGGGCTGGAGGCGTCCTTGGAGAGCACGACCGACGCCCAGGGCCTGAGCCTCTTCGAGGACCTCTACCCCTCAGAGGAACTTGGAACCAGCGCCACCTTCGTCTCACCCGATGGCGTGCCCATTACCGGTGGGCCCTACACGGGGCGGGTTACCGACCAGAACGGCATCGGCTTGTTGACCTCGCGCTTCAAGAACACGACTCATATACCCTCGGACGGCTACAGCGGCAAGCCCAATGCGGGGAGTAGAAATGCCCACGGCGAGCAGGTCATGGCCCCGCTCGACGATGTGGGCCACTTGCAGTTCGGTTTTGTGCCCAACATCTGCAAGTTCTGCCCGCCGTGCGGCAACAACCGCACCATCGGGTTCTGGAAGAACAACTGCCGGAAGGCCCGCTGCAACCCGTCGTCCGAGAGGCCGCTTCGGGGCATGCAAGTCGCCCCGGCCGACTTGGTGCTCTGGCTGCGGATGATCGGCACCTTCCACCGGAACGAAGTCTTCGGCGAGTTCGCTCCCGACTACGGTCTGAGCGACAAACAGGCGCTGAAGTTGGCATACTACACTCTGCGGTCTCGCTATCCGGGAGTGACCAAGAGAGTCGAGAAGAAGTGTTGCGCCCAACTCCTCGCCGCCGAGTTCAACTACATCTCCGTGATTTTCTCCTCCCGCAAACGGGACCAAGAGGTCTTGCTCCTGGCATATGCAGAGGACGTGCTGGCCGGCTATTCCAAGTATACGCCGGGCACACGCTCCTATTATCACATGGTGGCACGAATCCAGTACATCCTCGACCGCTGGAACAATCAGGGCGACTAGGGACGTTGCGCCGGCACAACGTGTGATGAGGGCTGCCCTCGCCTTGGCGGGGGCAGCCGGCGCTTCTGCCTGTCGCTGCCCCGCGTCGTCTCGATGCCGGAAACAGAGGGCCGCCTCTTGCGAGGCGGGCCGTGTTGTGCTATCCTACCAGTGCGTTGGCAATTGACAATCCAATCAGGGCTGAGCGTCGGCTGTTGAGTCGGGTGAACACGTCCGCCGAGGGCCCAAATGGTTGACGCGCAGCCCATATATCTCGGTGAAGACGGAGCAAAGTAGGCCGGAGCTCAGGTCGTACGGGCTAAACAGGCCCCGGCAGAGAGGAAAGGTCATCGGCTGAGAGCCTTTCCGACCAATGCCCGGCTGAAGTTCGCTCCCGAACCGCGCCCTGAACGAGCCGGCAGGCTCCACTAGGGGTAGCCGGTTGGCTCCGCCGTTATCGGAGCGGATCGCCCATAGGGTGGTGCACGAGCCCCCGGCTGTGTCCCTATCACGGGACCGGTCGGGGGCCTTTCGCTGTCACACGCTCCGCGCCACCGCCCTGTGGGCTTGATGGCAGCTTCTGGAGGCTAACAGGATGATTGATGACCTACGGGCTCTGGGCGAGGCGGCACGCAAGGCCTTCGAGACGGCGCGCGACGAGTCTGAGCTGGAGGCGGCGCGCGTCGAGTTCATCGGCCGGAAGGGGAAACTGCGGGAAGCGCGCCAAGGTCTGGGCCGCCTCCCCCCCGATCAGCGCCCCGTGGTGGGGAAGTTCGTGAACGAGCTCACGCGCGAGCTGCAGGCTCTGTACGACCGCCGGAAGGCGGCTCTGGCCGAAGCGCCGAAGCTGGAGGAGGGTTGGCTCGACGTAACCCTCCCGGGCCGTGCACCGCGAATTGGACACCGGCACCCGGTGCTTGCAACACTGGACCAAATGGTCGAGATCTTCATGGGGCTGGGCTTCACCGTGGCGGAAGGACCCGAGATCGAGGACTGCTACCATAGCTGGGAAGCGCTGAACTACCCGCCCCATCACCCGGCGATGGACGAGCAGATGAGCTTCTACATCTCGCCGGACGTGCTCGTCCGTAGTCAAACCTCTACCGTGCAAATCCGCTACATGGAAACCCATGAGCCGCCCGTGCGCATCGTGATTCCGGGCCGATGCTATCGCCGCGACACCGTGGACGCCACCCACCACCATACCTTCCACCAGCTCGAGGGCCTGCTGGTGGACGCAGGGGTCACCTTTGCCGACCTCAAGGGTACCCTCGAGCTGTTTGCCCGCGAGATGTACGGTCCCGGCATGACGATGCGCTTCCGGCCCGACTTCTTCCCGTTCACCGAGCCCAGCGCCGAGATCGCCTTGACCTGCATCATGTGCGGCGGCCGGGGCTGTCGGGTCTGCTCGCAGTCCGGGTGGCTCGAGGTCGGCGGTAGCGGCGTGGTGGACCCCAACGTTCTGACCAATGTCGGCTACGATCCCGAGAAGTACACGGGGTGGGCCTTCGGCTTCGGAATCGATCGGCTCTGCATGCTACGCCACGGCATTGAAGATATCCGGCTGCTATGGAACAATGATATGCGTTTCCTGAACCAGTTCTGATCAGGTCCCGACTACCTCCCAACCGGAGAGCCCGGAATGCGTGTGCTACTCTCGGCCGTTGCTTGTTGCGGACTGTGCGCCGCGGTCGCCGCTGCCCCGGTGAGGCGTGCTCCGGAGGCCCAGGCGGAGAAGCCCCGGACTGCAGCCGAGCGCGCTCCTGAGCCGAGCACGCCGGCGGCCAACCTCTGCCTGCTGGCCGAACAGCTCTGGCAGCGAGGCTATCACGCTTCCGCCAAAGCCTTCATCGGCCGGGCCGCGTCCCTGCAAGACGGGCCCACCGTCCGGTTCTGGGCGGGACACCTGTGCTACGAGACCGGTGACTTGGCGCACGCCTGCGAGCATTTTCGACAGGCCGTCAAGCTCGCGCCGGACTCGGCGGAAACCAAGCTCTATCTCGCCGCGGCCTTGAACGCCTCCCGCAAGAAACAAGAGGCACACCAGTTGCTCGAGGAGCTCACGGCGGGTAAGACTCCGCAGCCCGTGGGCGCGTCGGCCCGGGAGGCCCTGCAAAGGCTGGACCACGAGCAGGTGCCGCCCTGGGTCCTCGTGGTGGACCCGCGCCGCCCGTGCGGGCCGGGGCGGGGACTATCTCTAACCAAGCCCTCTGCGACGTTAGTGCCCGCACCGGCAAACGCGCAAGAGCTGGCGAAGATCTCCGCCGCCTGCAAGGCGTACCGACCGCATGCAGTCCGACTGGCATATCTGGCCGCACGTCTGGCGCCGGAGGACCCGACCGTGCGCCTCGCATACGCGCAGGCGCTGTTTGCGTATGGCCGCGGCCCGGAGGGCGTGGAGCACGCGGCGGCAGCCGTCCGGCTCGCGGGCCAAGGGCCGGCGGCGGCTGAGACGCGAGCGGCGGCCGAGAAGCTTCTCGCCGCCCATCCCGAACTGGAGCTTGAGCCACCCGACAAGCTCGTGGAGCCCGGATTCTTGGTTCGCTACCGGAACGGCGACCCGAGCATTCCGAATCTCGTGAAGGCGCTGCGGCAGGCGCGCAAGACCATTCGCGGATTGCTGGGTTTGGAGGTGGATGAGGTTTACGTCCGCGTCTTCCCCAGTCGTGAGCAGTTCTACGCATACTCGAACCTGAAGCGCTACAGCGCCAACACTGAGTGGGCCTGCGCCTACGCGCGCCCCACACAGATGGGCCTGACGACGTATCTGCAGCGGAGCCTGCCGATCCAGCAGGCCGGCACAATAGCCCACGAGTACACCCATCTCGCGCTGCACCAGCTCACCGCGGGTAAGTGGGGCGTTCTGGGGTGGCTGAACGAGGGCATGGCGCGGCTGGTCGAGACGACCTACTGCGAGACCGGTGCGCAGGGCGTCGTCCGCAAAGCTGCTCACCGGGGTGAATTACTCACCCCGGCCCAGTTGACGCTGGCCTTCGACCGCTCTGACCCCGTGGTGGCCCAACTAGCCTACGCCCAGTCCGAGCGGCTGGCCAACTATCTGCTGCACACCCGCGGCGACGACGCCCTACTGTGGCTGCTGGCCTCGCTGGCGCAATCCAAGAACGAGAGCGTCACCTTCGCGCAAATCATGGGCTGCACCCCCGATCAGCTTTGCCTTGAGTGGCTGCAGGCCGGTTGCCCGTAGATGTAGATTAGGTCAGGAGGCTTGTCATGCTCGTTCCGTACCAGTGGCTGCTCGAGTATCTGCAGACCGACCTTCCACCTGCAGAACTCGCACAGAAGCTGACAATGAGCGGCCTGGAGGTCGAGAATATCGAGGAGATCAGCGGTCAGGCCGTCCTTCAGACCAAGGTTACCGCTAACCGCGGTGACATGCTCTCGATGGTCGGCGTGGCACGCCACGCTGCGGCCGCCCTGGGCACTGCCTGGGCACCGCCGCAGATCAAGGTGGCGGAGACCGGGCCGCGATGCGAGGCCCAGTTTGCCATTGAGATTGAAGATCCCGAGGGCTGTCCGCGCTATTCGGCCCGTCTCATCCGAGATGTTGAGATCGGTGCTTCACCGGACTGGCTGCAGGACAGAGTGACCTTGGCCGGGATGCGCCCAATCAGCAATGTAGTGGACGCCACGAACCTGGTGATGTGGGAATTGGGTCAGCCCTTGCATGCCTTCGACGCCTCGCTGCTGCGCGGCCAAAGGATCATCGTCCGCCGCGCGCGGGCGGGCGAAGAGCTGCTGATGATTGATGAAAGCCGGCGTCGGCTGGTCCCGGAGGACCTGGTGATTGCCGACGCGGAGCGCGCGGTCGCGCTCGCCGGCGTGATGGGCGGTGCGGAAACCGAGGTCTCCCATCGCACAATTGACGTCCTGCTCGAGTCGGCTCATTTCAACCCCACGAGCATCCGTCTCACCGCCCTGCGGCACGGCCTGACCACGGAGGCCTCCTATCGCTTCGAGCGCTTCGTGGATCCCTCGGGCACGGTCCGCGCTCTGGACCGCGCCGCGCAAATCATCGTCGAAACAGCCGGCGGTGAGGTCGCCGAAGGCGTGATAGACGTGTACCCCCGGCCTATCGAGCCGCGGCAGGTCCCGATGCGGCCCGAACGCGCCAACTACGTGCTGGGCACCGACATCGCTCCGGAGCAGATGGCCGACTACCTGCAACGCCTGGGCTTTGAGGTCCAGCGCGGCGCGCAATTCCAGGTGACGGTGCCAACCTTTCGCTGGGACGTGGAGCGAGAAATTGACCTCATCGAGGAGGTCGCGCAGGTCCACGGTTACGAGAAGATCCCCAGCACGATCCCGGGCCTGACCCAGCAATCGGGGCGCTACACGGAGCGCCAGAAGTTGCGGCGCCGAGTGGACCAGGTGCTCCTCCAATGCGGCTTCAACCATGGCATGAGCATAACCATGATGAGCCCGCGGGACTTCGACCGTCTGAACCTCCCGGCGGATCATCCTCTGCGCCATGCTGTGAAGCTCCAGAACCCGATCATTGAGGGGCAAACGATCATGCGCACCACGCTGCTGCCGGCGTCGCTGGAAGCAGTGGCCCACAACGCTCGCCAGCGGGTGCTCGACGTGGCGATCTTTGAGACGGACAAGGTCTTCCTGCCCGTCGAAGGGCAGTCCCTTCCGCACGAACAACTTCGAGCAGTTGCCGTGGCCTCGGGCCATCAGCTCACCAGCGCCTGGAATCCCGGGGAGCGCCCCGGCACCGTGGATTTCTTCTGGATGAAGGGCGTCGCCGAGGAGCTGCTTGCGGCGCTCAACATCCCCGATGTCACCTGGCGGCGCTCGACACACCCCACGTTCCATCCCGGTCGGTCGGCAGAGGCGCTCAGCGACGGCCGACTGTTGCTCACGGTGGGCGAAGCGGCCGCCTCGGTCCTCGAAGCCTACGAGCTGCGCCAGCCGGCGTACCTTCTCGACGCGGACCTGGAGGCGATGCTTGAGCTGGCGCGCCCGGTCGGCAACTATCAGCCCCTGCCCCGCTTCCCGGCCGCTGACCGAGACCTGGCACTGGTCGTTGCCGACGACGACGACCATTCCGCGGCGAGCTGCGAGGCGACAATCCGCCAAGCCGCAGGCAATCTGCTGGTCAGCGTCCGCGTATTCGACGAGTTCCGCGATCCGCAGCGGATCGGCGGAGGGAGAAAGAGCCTGGCGTTCACACTCCAATTCCGCGCCCCGGATCGAACCGTCACGGGCGAGGAAGTGGAGGCCGCGATGACAGCCGTGCATGCCGCGGTCCAGGAGCAACTGGGGGCGGAAATCCGCGACTGGTAGCAGCCTGAACCGCCCGACCAACGCCCGCCGTTACGTTCCAGCCAGGCGAGCAGACCGCTCCCGCCACATCGGCGCCGAGCCGCTGTGACTGTTACGATGGCACTGCGAACACCGCTATACGAACAACATCTCAAGCTGGGAGCCAAGCTCACGGAGTTCGCCGGCTGGGAGCTGCCCGCCTCATACGGCTCCATTCTCGAGGAGCACGCCGCGGTCCGCGAGGCGGTGGGGCTGTTCGACGTGTCGCACATGGGCGTCGTCTGGGTCCGAGGGCCGGTCGCCGCACGAGTGGCCCAGTGGGTCACGACCCGCGATCTGCGCCGGTTCGAAGTCAACCGCCAGGCGGTGACGCTCCTGTGCCGCGTGGACGGCGGCATTCTAGATGATGAAATCGTGGGCCGCACCGAGGATGATGCCTTCCGGTTCGTGGCCAACGCGGCCAATGTGGAGCGGATCGTCCACTGGCTCGACCGCCATGCCGACCCGGGGACCACGGTCGAACAGGTACCCGCCGCCTTGATCGCCGTCCAAGGGCCGCGGGCCCGCCGCCTTGTCGAGCGCGGCCTGGAGCGGGGAGAGCTGGCGCCCAAACGCTACTGGGCTAGCTACGTCCGCGCCTTCGGAGCCGAGGTCTTCGCCTCGCGCACGGGCTATACCGGCGAGGACGGCTTCGAGTTGGCGCTCGAGGCTGAAGCCATCGCCCAGGCACCCGCTCTCTGGGAAGCGCTGCTCAAAGCCGGCCGGGACCTCGGCGTCCGGCCCTGTGGCCTCGGTGCCCGGGACATCCTGCGTATCGAGGCCGGAATGCCCCTGTATGGCCATGAAACGGGGGAGGATGTGACCCCGCTGGAGCTGAATATGGAACGGTTCCTGGACTTCGTTCCCGGCAACGACTTCTGCGGCCGCGCCGCGCTGGAGCAGGCACTGGAGCGCGGCGTCCAGCGACACGTCGTCGGCGTCAAAATGCTGGGACATCGGGTGCCGCGCCCGGGTCATGCCCTGCTGGCGGAGGGCCGACGCATCGGCGTCATCACCAGCGGCACCTTCTCACCGGCCCTGCAGGCGCCCGTCGGGCTTGGCTTCGCGGACGCGCGGTGGTCGGCGCCCGGCACTCAGGTCGAAGTTGACATTCCCGGACGGGGCGGGCCTCAGCCGGCGGAGGTCGTGGAGTTGCCATTCTACCGCCGAAAACGTTAGGAGCGCGAACATGGAGTTCCCACCGGAGCTAAGATACCGCGAGTCCCACGAGTGGGTGCGCGTGGAGGGCGAAGAAGTCGTAGTCGGCATTTCGGACCACGCCCAGAACGAACTGGGAGACGTGGTGTACATTGAGTTGCCCGAGGTCGGGCAGGAGCTCGCACAGGGCGAGGTCATGGCCACCATCGAGAGCGTGAAGGCCGTGGGAGAGCTGTACGCCCCGGTGTCCGGCCAGGTGATCGCCGTTCACACTGAGCTGGAGGACGAGCTCGAGAAGGTCAATCAGGACTGCTACGGTGAGGGTTGGATAGTTCGCCTCAAGATGACCAAGCCCGAGGAGCTGAAAGAGCTGCTGACGGCCGAGCAGTATCAGGCGACGCTGCAGTAGCTGTGCGGCCGCCGCAAGACTGGTCTCGGATCGAGCCGCCCATGCCTTTTATCCCCCAGACGGATGAAGATCAGCAGGCGATGCTGGCCGCGCTCGGCCTGACGAGCGTGGAGGAGCTGTTCGCCGACATCCCGGCGCACCTCCGAGAGCAGGCCGACCCGGACCTGCCGCCGGCGCTGACCGAGCTCGAGGCCACCAAGCACCTGGGCGAGCTGGCCGCCGACAATCTTGACCTTACACGTGCTGCGTGTTTCCTCGGCGCGGGCGTGTACGATCATTTCATCCCGGCGATCGTGGACGAGGTCACGTGCAAGCCCGGCTTCGTGACCGCCTACACCTCCTACCAGGCCGAAGTCCATCAGGGCCTGCTGCAGGCCCTGTACGAGTACCAGACCATGGTCTGCGAGCTCCTCGGCCTCGATGTCGCGAACGCCTCCGTGTACGACGGCGCCACCGCCCTGGCCGAAGCGGCGCTCATGGCGACCGCTGCCACTCGGCGGCATCTCGTCGTGTGTCCGCAAACCGTGCACCCTCAGTATCGGCAGGTGCTCCGGACCATCCTGTCGGGCATGGACCTCGACCTGCTCGAAGCCCCCTACGATGCCTTCAGCGGTTGCACGAGCCCGGCCCAACTGGACGCGGATGAGCCGGCGGCACTGCTGATCCAACAGCCGAACTTCTTCGGCGCGCTCGAGCCGGTGGAGGACCTGGTGGCCTGGGCGCATCAGCGCGGTGCGCTGGCCGTGGTGTGCGCCAATCCCATCGCGCTGGGCCTGCTGAAATCTCCCGGCGAATGCGGGGCCGACATTGCCGTCGCCGAGGGGCAACCGTTGGGCCTGCCGCCCAGCTTCGGCGGACCGCTGCTGGGCCTCATGGCCTGTCGCGAACAGCACCTCCGCCGATTGCCCGGGCGGATCTGTGGCGCCACGACGGACGCGGACGGGCGGCGGGGCTATGTCTTGACCATGCAGGCACGCGAGCAGCACATCCGCCGTGAGCGGGCGACCTCCAATATCTGCACCAACCAGACATTGATGGCCCTCCGGGCCGCAGCTTATCTGATGGCGGTCGGCCCCCCAGGCCTGCGCGAAGTGGCGACCCTCTGCCTGCAGAAAGCGCACGCTCTGGCACAGCGGCTCGCCGCTCTCGACGGCTTCTCATTGCCCTTCACGGCCTCGTTCTTTCATGAGTTCGTGCTCCGCTGTCCGCGGCCTCCGGCCGACATCAATGCGCACCTTCTGGAGGCCAACATTATCGGCGGGCTGCCGCTGGCCGGCTTGTACGACGGCCTGGAGGACGCTATGCTCTTGTGCGTGACGGAGCAGCGGACCGACGAGGAGATGGACCTCCTCGTGGAGGCCCTCGGCAACTTGTAGAGGCGCCATTCACGCTCCTCGGCCCGGCCGTCATGCCTGCGTATGGCCCGAGGCGTCCCAAACACTATGTGGGACAAACTGATCTTCGAACTGAGCCGACAGGGACAGCGCGGCGTGCGCTTCCCGCAGCCCGCGGGGCCACCGGTGGAAGAGCTGCTGCCGACCGAGCACCTGCGGCCCGGGCCAGCCCGGCTGCCTGAAGTCAGCGAGTCCGATCTGGCGCGGCACTTCGAGGCGCTGGGGCACAAGTCCTTCGGCGTGGACAGCGGCTTCTACCCGCTGGGCTCATGCACGATGAAGCACAATCCCAAGGTCTGCGACCGCGTGGCTGCACTCGCCGGAATAGCGCGTCTGCACCCGCTCCAGCCGGCGGAGACGGTCCAAGGGGCACTCCGGCTGATGGCGACGCTGGAGACAGCACTCTGCCAGATCTCGGGGATGGCCGCTTGCTCGCTCCAGCCGCCCGCCGGCGCCGCCGGTGAGTACACCAGCCTCCGGATGATCCGCGCCTACCACGACGCGCGAGGCGATACTGCGCGGCGGCGCGTGCTGGTGCCCGACACGGCCCACGGAACGAATCCGGCCTCCGCGGCACGGACCGGAATGACCGCGACCACCGTTGTCTCGAACGAACAGGGCGAGGTGGACCTGGACGACCTCAAGAGCAAACTTGGCCCGGACGTCGCGGCCTTGATGCTCACCAATCCCAACACGCTCGGCCTGTTCGAGCGCCACGTGGTGCAGGTGGTGCGCGAGGCGCACGCCGCCGGAGCGCTGGTCTACTGCGACGGCGCCAACATGAACGCGATCCTAGCCCGCGCGCGACCGGGGGACATGGGCTTCGACGCCCTGCACTTCAACCTGCACAAGACCTTCGCCACGCCGCACGGCGGCGGTGGCCCCGGCAGCGGACCCATCACCGTCAGCCGGCGCCTCGTCCCCTTCCTGCCGGTGCCGCGCATTGTCGAAGAAGCCGGCCGGCTCCGGCTCAGCGACGACTTCCCCCAGAGCATCGGCAAGGTGCACGCTTTCTGGGGCCACTTTGCCGTGGCGGCGCGGGCGTACACGTACATCCGCATGCAAGGCGCGCAAGGACTGCGGCGGATTAGCGGAACGGCTGTGCTCAACGCCAA
>JALGUG010000397.1 GCA_029820995.1 Candidatus Zipacnadia bacterium | reverse complement strand
CGAACTAGAGCCAGCCGCTGAAGGGCCGAAGGCTAGCCATCTTGCGCACGGAATTGCCTCACCCACCGCCCTGTTCTGGCCGCAAACCACCAGCCACCACAGGAGAGGGGGCTACGGCGGCGCGCGGTCGCCAGGTCTGTCGGAAGGCACTTCGCTAGAGCAGAGAGTTCTCGAGGAAGGCAACGGCATTCTAGGAAAGGCCTACCCTAACCGGGTTGGGCCAACACCCCACGGACCACAGCGAATCCAGGCCGCGGACAGCAACGGCACAGAGATGAGCCAAGTTGGCTCAGAGAGCCAAGACCGCAAGACCCCAGGGCAAGACCGGGAGATCTGCGAAAAGGGATCGCCATATGCTGCCAGGGCAATGCGCACGCTGTGGCAGCGTCGAACATGCAGGCGACCGCCAAACCGTAAGAGCGGGGAAGGCGTTTGCCCTCTTCCTCATGCGTTCGGACGCCAATGAGGATGCTGGTCTGCGCAAGGCAGAGACTGCCGGTGAGATAGAGGGCTTTTCGGGACCGCTTGTCGGTTTGGGCATTGTTTGGAACAAGAACGGAGTGACACCTGGGTGAAGAGCATCACGAACGGCAAGCTAGGTAAATATTCGCTATTGTTCTTGACATATGAAAATATATACGATAGAATGGCTGCCCTAGGGGGTGGCGCGATTGAGAATGCATTCGCTAGAAGTCGAGGGCCTTGTGCCAGCCCTAATCACTGAATGGGAGGAGAGCCTGGGGGAGGAACTGCTGGAGGTTCAAGCCGAGGCAGTGAGAGCGGGCGTCTGCCGAGGGGCAAATCTGGTGGTGTCGTCGCCCGCGGGGTCAGGGAAGACCTTCGTAGGGGAGTTGGCGGCTGCGGCCGCAGTCTTGCGAGGAGAGCAGACGGTATATCTGGTGCCGACGAGAGCGTTGGCCGAGGAGAAGTACGAAGAGTTCGCGACCCGGTATGAGCGGCTAGGAGTGCGGGTGGTGGTGTCCACCCGGGAGCGACGAGAACATGATCGGAGAGTGGCCGCGGGGGATTTTGACCTGTTGGTGGCGGTGAACGAGAAGGCGCGGGCACTGCTGGTGCGGCGGCCGGAGATGTGGCGGCGCGTGGGGCTGGTGGTCGTGGACGAGGTGCAAATGTTGAGCGACCGAGCCAGGGGGCCGTGTCTGGAGCTGATCTTGACGGGGTTGCGGCTTGGAACGGAGCGGACTCAGATCGTGGCGCTGTCGGCGTCGCTGGAGGGAGCGGACGAGTTGGCGGCGTGGCTGGGAGCGGAGCTGGTGAGGGTGGAGCGGCGGCCAGTGGAGTTGAGGCAAGGCGTATTCTGCGGCGGCAGGTTTCGGTATGTGGAGTGCAACAACGGTGGGGAGGGCTACGAGGAACTGGGCGAGGAGGCGGAGTACCAGGGTCTGGACTGGGCGGGCACCGTGGTGAAGCTTGTGGAGGGCTTTCGGGCTGAGGGAGAGCAGACGCTGGTGTTCGTGCGCGACCGGCGAGGGGCAGAGAGGCTGGCGCTGGCGATAGCGGAGAACGGCGGGGAGCGTTCGCAGCGCGGGTCCGACGTGCTGGCAGCACAGGAGCCAACGCTGACGACGGAGGCATTGGCGGAAGCACTGGAGATGGGAGCGGCGTTCCATCACGCCGGCCTGCCGCGGGAGGCGCGCGTCGCTGTGGAGCAGGCGTTCGCACGGGGTGACGTGGAGGTCTTGGTGAGCACGTCCACACTGGCGCTGGGTGTGAATCTGCCGGCGCGCAACGTGATCGTGGATGCGGTTCGCTGGGACACCGATAGCGATGAAGGGCGACCAGTGATTCGAGAGATCACGCCGGCGGAGTTCCCGAACATGGCGGGCCGAGCGGGGCGGCCGGGGCGAGGGCTGTCGTATGGCCGAGCAATGGTGGTGGCTGAACGTCCGCTGACGGCGGAGGTGTACTGGCAGAATCTGATCCAAGGCGAGAAGCCGGTTGAGAGGCCTGCTCTGCTGGCGCACGAGGGTGATGAGGTCGCCGTGTGGCTGACGGCTCTGGCGGAGCAGAGCGGGGGGCTCAAGCTGGAGGGAGTGCTTCCGGAGACGTTCTCGGGATGGATGGCGAAGCAGGCAAGCGCTGCAGGCGGCGCTGCGGTACGGATCGAGGAGGCGGCGGAGCGGTGCCGTGAGCGCGGGCTCCTGCGGGAGAGCCAGACGGCCGGAGGGCGGGAGCTGACGAAGTTGGGACAGGTCTGTGCAGGCCAAGGACTGGCGGCGACGACGTGCGAGTGGTTGCGCCGGACGGCGGAGGCCTTCGAGGCGCGGCAACCGACAGAGACAGAGGCGCTGCTGGTGGTGGCCGTGTGTGAAGAGGTGCAGCGTTTGCCTTCGGGCCAGCGGCGTGAGGGAGCGATGGCCGCGGGCAAGAGGGAAGCGGAGGAGGAAGTTGGAGGAGAGCTGGAGGCGATGCTGAGCACGCTGGATCCGGCGGCGCAAGGAGAGGCTCACAGAGTGGCTGCGATACTGGGTCGCTGGATCGGTGGTGAGCCGACGAGGGAACTGGAGCAGGATAGCCGGCTCCATGTGGGAACGCTGGCGGAACTCGGTGCGACAGCGGGATGGCTGCTGGAGGCATGGGCAGCCATCGCCCAGGAGGAGGGCCGGCCAGAGGCAATGGTGCGAATGGTACGAGAGCTGGCGACGCGGACCGCGGCAGGGCTTAGTAGCGAGGCGGCGGGGCTGGCTCGGCTGCGACACGAGGGGCTGTCGCGCCGCGACGTGGAGCAGCTCGCCGGAGCGGGCTACCGAACGGTGGGGAGCGTGAGGGAGGCGACGGAGGAGGCGCTGAGTGAGGTGCTGACAGAGGCGGTGGTGTCTGCCTGGCGTGAGCGGAAGCAGACGAAGCCGCGATCCGCGAGGGGCCGCAAGCGGAGCCGCGGCCGACGAACGAGACAGCAGGAGGGCGCAGCGGCGGACGTGGAGCGCAAGAGGGAGGCTCGGCAGGACAGGCCGCAGCTACTCATCGAGGATCGGCGGCCGGACCGGGTTGTGTTCTATGGCAAAGAGGTGCCGATCACGGCGACGGAGCTGTCGCTATTGAGGGCGTTGGCCGAGCGGCCCGGACAGTGCGTCAGCTATGACGAGATCAGCCAGGCGCTGTGGGGCGATGAAGTGTACCCGGCAGTCCCACGGGACCGCATTCAGGTGCACGGCGCCCGCCTGCG
>JALGUG010000095.1 GCA_029820995.1 Candidatus Zipacnadia bacterium | reverse complement strand
ACGGCGAGCAGAGCGCACGAAAAAACGCCGTGATAGATCAGCGTCATCTTGGTGACGACGCCGATGTGAATCACGACGTCAATCTTGAGCAGCCACGCAAGGTTAAGCAGACCGAAGGCCAGCGCGAAAGCGACTGCGCCGGGCCGGACGGGCGCTGTGCCGTCGGCCCTGCGGCGAATCCGGGGAGCATCGGTTGGCGCTGTCTGGTCAAACATCTCTGGGATGGAGCGCCATCAGATCACCTCAGCGCCTTCGCTCGCGCGATGATCTGCTCGCATTCCTCGGCGTGGCCCGGAAGCGTGGTGTCCACGAGGGGGAGCGTCGGCAGAATCCCTCCGCCCTGCCGCTGTTCCCCGCTGACGTGTGCGAAGCCAAACTCGTGCACGCCCGAGCTTCCCGGTCCCGGTGCGGGGTGCGACAGGTGCTGGGCCATCCTGGCATACCGCCGGAACAGCACGCCGGGGCTGGTGCACCGGTCGTGCATGATCGGGTAGACACCCAGCAAGGCATCGTACCAGTTCTCGCCAAACAGCAGGAAATCGTCATACCTCTCGTGCAGCAGCCGCGCCAACTCGACGGCGCCCTCGTAGACGGAGTACCGCGGGTCGTTCTCCCACATCGAGCTGATGTCCAGGAAGACGCCGTCAATGCCGTATTCATCCTTCAGCGCACAGATCCGCCGGAACATGTGCTCCCGGTAGCCGGGGTGGCCCATATTGGCCAGCCGCGCGAAGCTGTCCCTCCGCCGGTCCGAGTCCCAGTCCACCCAATCGCCAATCCGCTGCACTCCGTACGGATCCTGCGTGATGGCCTCCTCGAGGCCCAGGTCCGCCATCTGCTGGTAGGTGGTCCAGCAGAACCCCAGCATCGGTATCACGTGAGCGCCCAGCTCGTGCGCGCGCTGCACGAAGGCCCGGAAGCCGGCGGGCCCGCCGCAGCGCGGGCTCGGCTCGTACGCCGGGTACTGGTAGTAGTACCGGCCGTCCCAGCCCGGCAGATAGGCCAGGCAGTGCCGCCCCTCGATGCGCTCGCAGACCCACTCCAGCTTGCGGCTCAGGTCCTCGAAGGTGTTGAATACATACCCGGTCCAGTGCTCGCAGTGCATGTTCAGGACCAGGCTCACCGCGCGGAACCAGTCCGGCACGTCTTCGCGTTCCTCGAAGGGCTTCAGGCCGAAGTGCTGCTCCAGGTCGCGGCAGCGCTCCTCGAAGACCTCGTCCCGGCTGCGACAGGGCCCGAGGTGCCAGGGCGGGACCTCGATCTCCGTGGAGAACCTACGCGCATCTTCCTCGTGATGCAGCTCGATGGTCGTGACGCCCGAGAGCGGGTGGCGGTACGCCGCGAAGGCCTTCCGCCGCACCTGACGGTCCTTGGACAGTGCAAAGTACAGCTTGCCCTCTTGGTCGCCGAAGAAGAAGGCCGGCACTCGACCGCCAAACCCCGGATAGGCCTCCGAGAAGCCGGAGTAATCCACGGGCCGAAGCTCGGCCTCCAGGCCTGAGCCCGCCCGCCAAAAGTCGCGGCCCTGCAGGAGCAGGCCCAGGCCCTTGATCCGGGCCGACCCGTGCCAGGCCTGGGCGGCAAGTTCCAGCCGGCCCTCGTCCAGCCGCCGCACGCGCAGCTCGACTGCGCCCTCGGCAGTTTGCTGCCCACCCGCCCAGCGCAAGGCCTTGGAGCGCACCAGGAAGCGGTCGGCGTGGACCGCGATCTCGCAATCGTCCGGGTCCGGGCTGTAGACGTTCTCCAGCGTAAAGACCCGCAGAGCAAAGCGGTAGCCGGCGTAGTCGAACCACGGGTCCCGGAAATCAAAGCTGAACTGGTGCATGGAATCTGACCTCTGCGTGACAGTATGCAGCGCGATGGCGCCACAGCGCGGACCCCTTCCCCGCGAACGCCGGAGCCGCCTTCCCGCGACGGGAAACGCCCGGACCCCCTTGCTTTCCCGCGCGCAACTCGGTAGAGTAGCGCCGATGACCCAGGCTCAGCAGCTCTCCCGCCAGAAGACCGCACGGGCCCTCAGATACTTCACGATCACGGGGTGTCTGTGGGCGGTTTACGGCCCGAACGCCACCGTAACCGGCAGCGTGTTCACGGGCCTGGCCTTGCGTGCCGGCGTGGCCGAGGCAAATATCGCCTTCCTGGCGGGCCTGACCGGACTGGTCGGCTTGTGGCAACTCGTCAGCTCACAGCTCACACAGCGCGTGGAGGACAAGCGCCGCCTGTGCCTTCTGTTGGGCTTCCCGGAGATCATTCTCGCCAGTCTGACGGTCGTCGCCGGCCTGTTGCTGCCACAGGCTCTGCGCCTGCCCATGATGATCGCGCTGCTGTTCGGCGCCTTCATTATGGGGCACTCGGTCAGCCCGATGTTCAATAGCTGGCTGTCCAATGTGATTCCCGCCGAGGTCCGAGCCACCTATCTCGGGCGGCGGATGTTCTTTATCACCGTCACCTCCGCGGTGTACCTGTTCGTGGCCAGCCGGTGGTTGGACCTGGCGCCCGGCAACGTGGGGTTCTACACCGTCTTTGCGGTCGGCGGCATTGCGGGCCTGCTGGGTTATGCGCTGCTGGGGCTGACGGCATTCCCGCCGGTGCAAGCCGAGCGGACCGAGAGCTTCCTGCGGCGGCTGGCCGATCCCCTACGCGATCGTGGTTTTGCCGTCCTGCTTTTCTTTGTGCTGGTCTGGACCATCGCCATGCGCGTTTCGGGCCCCTTCGTCAGCGTGTACATGCTCCGCTACCTTCGGATGTCGTTCACTCACGTGGCCATCTTGACCAACATCACGCTGGCCATGATGCTCGTGGGCTATCTATTATGGGGCACGCTCGCGCAGCGGTTCGGGTCGCGTCCGGTCATCCAGGTGGTGCTCGTTCCGGCACTGTGCAGCCGTGCCGTGTGGGCTCTGACCACGCCTGCGAACTGTTCCTATCTCGCGCCCCTGGCCTGTTTCTTCACCGGCCTGGGGTATTCCGGAGCTACCATCGCCGCCAGCAATCTCCTGTACAAGACAGTGCCCGCGGGGCGCGAGAACAGCACGTATTTCGCCCTCTGGACGGCTTGCTCCGCCGTCGGTATGGCCGTCGGTCCCTTCGTGGGCGGCTCCCTGCGCAAGGCCCTGCCCGAGGTGCACGTGCCGGCGCTCGGCCTGGACTTGACCGCCATTCAACTCATCTTCGTGATCTCCTCGGCGCTGTACTTGATCCCCCTGCTTCTTTCGATCTTCCTGGTGGAAGAACAGGCGGCCTCGCCACGCCATCTGCTGGGCCAGTTTCGCGGCAACTTCCTGTCGTTCGCGTACAACTTTGCACTGTTCGAGGTCGCCCGCAAGGAGGAGACCCGGGCGGACGCGATTCGCGGCTTGGCGCGCTCTCACGTGCCCCTGGTGACGCCGCTCTTGCGGCATGCGCTGGAGGACCCCAGTCAGGCGGTGCGACACGAGGCTGCTCTGGGGCTGGGAGAGGCGCGCGCGGAGGAACACGTGCCTGCACTGGTGGACGCTCTGCACGATGGGGAATCAGACATCCGTCCCGAGGCGGCGGCCGCCCTGGGCCGGATCGGTTCGCCGGCCGGTCTACAGGCGCTGCTGGATGCGTTGGAGGATTCGGATCCGCGGGTGCGTTGCAGCGCGGCGCTGGCCCTGGGGGAGATGGGCGGCGACGTGGCACAGCAGAGGTTGCGGGCCGCTCTGGCCGGCGACTTCGATCGCCAGGCGTTCCCTACGCTGGTGGAGGCTGCCAGCAAGCTGAATGACCTCGAGGTGATTCCGCTGGCTCTGGCTCACCTCGATGAGTTCCGGAACCCCGTGGTTCGGACTCAGATCTTGAACGGTGTCTGTCGCGTGGTGGGAGAGCCCAGCCATTTCTACCGGCTGTTCACCGGTGACGAGTTGAGCCGCGCCGCCATGACTGAAAGCCTCTTGCTGCGCATTGGTCGGCTGCTGTCTCGAGCCGCGGGCATCCCTCCGGAACGGCGCCGCGAGCTCCGCGACCTGGCTTGCGATATGAGGCACGCCATCGGCAGCGAGGACATTGCCACTGCCCTCCGAAACGGCGAGGCGCTCTGCCGGTGCATCTTGGAGCTTCCCGATCTGCCGCCCGTCAGCGCCGCGGCGGCCGAAGCAGTCCGCACGTACTTGAGCCGCGTGGACCTCCGGGAACACGCAGGCGAGGCCCTGCTGTTCACCGTCTTGTGTCTGACGTCCGCGGCCCGTCATCTCCCCAAGCGGTCCACCCGCAACGCCAACTCGCGACCACGGGATTAGAGGTCGTTTCCTAACCTCAACGACCAATGACTATCGCGCGTAAACGCGCTCCTGCAGGAGTTATGAAACAGCTCCCAGAGCTGCGGCAAGGCGAGCTGAGACACAGGCGCCCGACCGTGGGGGCCGGGCGCATCCGCCTGGGCGCGGCACAAAGGGCTCACTTTAGCCCGCGGTAGATCACCGCGACCAGCGTCTCCCCCACTTGCCTGAGCGAGTCCGCACTGCAGTGTTCGATAGTGTCCTCAACGGTGTGCCAGTACGGGTAGTCGAAATCAATCAGGTCAATAGCCGGGACCCCCTGCTGAATCAAGGGCATGTGGTCGTCAATCATCGCCGGGCCGGGCACCTTGTGGAAGCCGTCGTGCCCCAGCTTCGCCGCTTCCTCGAAGACAATGTCGTTCAGCCGCTTGTTTACCTGGTTGGAATTCTGTTCGACCTTGATCTCCAGGTCTGCGTCGCCGATCATGTCTATGATAATGGCCTGGCTGGGACGCAGACGCAGACTGTCCATTTCGTCGGCGAACTGCTGTGAACCGAGGCAAAAGCCGCTCCAGGGCCGCGAGCTGCCGGTCTTGCCGGAATCCTCGGCATCAATGAACAGCAGATAGACGGGGAATTGCGGCGGGTGATTCTTGAACACCCGCGCCAGTTCCAGCAGCACCGCCACACCCGAGGCGCCGTCGTTCGCACCAGGGCAGGGCTTGGATCGGTTGGCCATGAAGGGGTCCCGATCGGAGACCGGCCGCGTGTCCCAATGCGCGCCGATGAGCAGACTGTTGCCCGGCGACGCCTCCGAGAAGGTGGCAATGATGTTGGTAAAATCGTACGGCCCACCGAAATCGGTCGTGGCCCGGAAGTCCTGCTTGAGCACGCGGTCAGCCCGCTCCGTAAGCTCGGAAATCAGGAACTCACGCAGCAGAGCGTGCCCCTGCGAGCCCGGCGACCGATCGCCCATCGCCATCTGCGTTCGCAGGTCCACAAAGGCCCGATCCGCGTTGAACTCCGGCAAGGTGGTGGCAGCCTCACCGGGGCGCGGAACGACCGGTGGCGGGGGTGGCCCGGTCGGTGTCGCCGGCAGGCCGTTAGTTGGAGCCGAGCCGCCGGTATCCGGCTGGCCCTCCGCCGGCGCCATCGTGCCGCTCTCGGCGCCGGACCCGCTGCACGAGGTGCAGCCCGTAGCCAACAGGACGACGGCAACGCCGGCAACGAGCGCCCGGAGCAACTTCATCTTGCGGTGACCTCCGCCTTCGTCCGATTGCCTTGCTGAGACCCTCTACTGCGGCCCAGCCACCAGTCCGCGGTCCGACAACTCACGGCGCAAGCACAACGGGCCGGAGGATCGCCGGCCCGCTGCTGTTTGGGTATCTTATTGTAACGTCCGTCGGCCAAAACGGCAAGGCCTCTAGAACCGCGCTTTGAAGATGTTGCCCTCCTGGGGCTCCATCAAACCGTGCTTGTCTCTCAAGGGCTCAAGCGCGGCGCCCAGCGAGGCGGGAAGGTCCCGCTCGGCATCACTGCGCGAATACAGCGTGGCCTTGGGCGGCATAGCCACACGAGGCGGAGGCGCCACTTCTTCGCGCTGCGGCGACGCATAGGCCAGCGCTTCGGCCCACCGCTCCGAGCTAATCGGCCGCGACCTGTGATTGGCGGTCCGTGGCCCGGGGTCAACCGCCGGCGGCGATGTGATCTCGACGGTCGCCAGCACGGGCCCTCGCGGCTCTGCTGGAGCGGGGGCGGGAGCGATCACAGGCTGAACCTCCGGCTCAGCCACTGCCACCACTGCCACTCTCCGCAACGCCAGCGGCGGCTCAGCCGGCTCCGCCTCGGGTGCGGGCACAGTGCCTGCCGGCTCCGCGGCTACGGTCTCCGGAGGACCGAGGTCAACCGATGTCTCCACCGGCGAAGGACCGGCGATCGCGGTGGCTCTCCGCACCGTCGGGACACGCCTGCGCTTGGCGGGCGTCTCCGCCACCCGCGAAACGAGCGCCGACTCCGGCTTCACCTGCGGCTCGATGGGCCCGGCAGCCAAACGCGGTGCTGCAGCCGCCGGCGCTTCGGCGACTACCGGCGCCGATCCAGGACTGGTCATTGCGCCGGGGCGCCAACCAGCAAACCACACGGCGAGCAGCAGGATGGCTGCCGCCGCGATGCCCGCTGCGGGCCACAAGCCGCGCGGCTGCAGGGCCTCGCGCCAGGCAGCCAGACCTGCGGGCCGGCGGTCCACCTCGTCCAGCGCCGCGTAGATCCGCGCCGTGAGGCCGGCGGGGGAGGGCACTGCCGGTCGGGTGCTCAACGTCTCCGCCAGCGTCTCGTACTCCCGGTACTGCTGATAGCACTGCTCACAGCCAAAGATGTGCTGCTCAACCTCCGCCACCTGCCGCGGCGACAGCTCCTGATCAACGTACTCCGACAACAGGCGGCCCGCTCGTTCGCAGCTCAATTCCCGGACCTGCGCCGCCGCAGTGTCGGTCGGCCGCCGATCCGCTATCACATCGCCCGGCATCACCGGCGCGGGCCGTTGGCTCAGGCTCCGCGCAATCACCGTCAGCTCTTCCGCGAGCTGACTGCAGCTTGCGCAGGTCCTCAAGTGGGCTTCGACCCGAGCGGCATCCGCGGACGAAAGCTCCCCGTCAACGTAGGCCGAAATATCCTCCGCCGGGAACTGGCACTTCACGGTCAACACCTTGCCTGCCGACGTGCGACCCACGCACCGGCACCTTCCGTCTGGCGCTTCCAGTGCGTGTGACGAAAATCACATTATCCTCGTCCCTATTGACACCTCCGCACGGAAGTAGTCTTGGGTTTCACGCAGGAATCTCCGGATCTGCGCTGTCCCCGACTCATAGCCAACTCGTGAGCGCGGCACTATCCGCTCGGCCAGATCAGCTCCCGAACCCGGGACTTCAGCCTGCGCCACAGGCTCTGCGAGGCCGCCACACGTCGGCCGACGCCCGCGCGTTCGCGACGCCGCTTAGCGCCGTACAGCGCCAGCCCGACGCCCGTAGCATAGATGGGTCCGTCCGCCATGTCGGCCAGGCCCGCCAACCCGGCCGGGCGGCCGACGCGGACCGGCATATCATCGAGCACGCTGGAAGCCAACTCCGCCGTGTGGGGGAGCTGAGAGCCGCCACCGGTGATCACGGCGCCGCCGGCGAGCAAATCGTACAGACCGGTCCGGCGCACGTCGTTGGCCACCAGGGAAAAGGTTTCCTCGAGGCGCGGCTGGATAATCTCGGCCAAGAGCCGACGGGGAATCCGCTCCTCTTCGTCGGAGCCCACAGGAACCACCGTGACGAGATCATCCTCCGGCACGGCCTCCGCCAGCGCATCGCCGTACTCGTGCTTCAGCTTCTGGGCTTGCTCCGGCGCAGCACGCACGCCGACCGCGAGGTCGCGTGTTACGTGGTGACCGGCCACCGGCAGAGCGGAGGTGTGACAGATTGAACCGTGGTGGAAGACTGCGATGTCCGTTGTGCCCCCACCGATGTCAATAAGCATCACGCCCAGCTCCCGCTCCGCCTCCTCGAGCACGGCCTCTGCCGTGGCGATCGGCTCCAGCACGCGCTCCTCCATTTCGAGCCCGGCCTGCTGCACGCAGGTGGCCAGATTGCTCATCACGGTCCGCACGCCCGTGACGATGTGCGTCTCAGCCTCCAGCCATAGGCCCGACATGCCGATTGGCCGGCGCACGCCGGGCTGTCCGTCGAGGATGAACTGACGGACGAGGCGGTGGATGATCTCACGATCGTGGGGCAGAGAGACGGCGTCCTGCGCTGCGGCGAGGGCCTGTTCGACCGTCTCGGCGGTGACCTCCGGCCCCGGTGAGACGGATACCCGGCCGGTGACGTTCAGCGAGCTGATATGGTCACCGGTGATGCCTACAAAGGCCTCATGCACCTCTTGACCCGCGTGGCGCTCGGCGGCTTCGACCGAACTACGAATGGACTCGACGGTCTCCTCGATGTCAACAACAGTGCCGCGCTTGAGGCCTTGGGAGGGCACCAGCCCGACGCCGAGAATCCGGGGGTGGCCCTCTTCCGGCGCCTCTGCGATCACCGTGCAGATCTTGGTTGTGCCGATGTCCAGTCCGACCACGGACTTGCTACGCCGCACAAGGCCTCGCCCCTCACAGCTCCCGCACTCCTGCGGCTGCGCTCGGCGGCGACTAACACGCGCCTCGAGAAGGCTTCCCGTCGGAGCACCCGGCCCCGGCTACTGCGCCGCCTTGCGCTAGGCCGGTTTCCACGTCGGGTGCGCGGGGTCCGAGACGTCAATGTAGCGTGCCCGAAGATTCCGGCTCTTGAGCCATTGCAGTGCGGAGGCCAGGACCACAATCTTCCGGTCCAGCTCAATCGGTCGCCCCATCAGCACTTTCACGCCGGTGGCAGTCCACGCCCGAAACTGATTGGGATCGGAGACATCAAGATGCAGCCGCGCCAGGTCCCGATAGCGCCGACCGAGCTGCAAACACTGCCAAGCGGCCCAGAAATCCTTGGCGCGCAGCAAGTCCCCGGCGACGGGCCGGCGCTTGACTGCCAGGCCGCCGATCACCGGAAGTGCGACCTCACGCTGCCCGACCGGTCGGAACAGCACACCCTCCTCATCCACGTACCAGCTTCCGCTCGGGAACCTGACGACCGCCGCGGGCCGGCGCGGCGTCACCGAGACGACCAGTGTCCGCGGCAGCTTGCGTCCCACCGACGCGGATTTGACCTCCGGGCAGCGCTCCACTTGCGCCCGGATGAGGCGTAGGTCGCCGGTGAATACGTTGAACTGGGAGGGCAGGCGGACATAGCCACGCACCTCGCCGGCCAGTCGCGGCGAGGGCACACGAATCTCAACGCTTTCGACACGAAAGAACGAGGAATCAAGAATGCCGTATACGAACGCGCCCACAGTGCTCAGTGCCCAGAAGATCCAGGCACGTCGCCGTCGTACGAACAACGCCTTGCGCTGCCGCCGGCGTACCAAAGCTGCGTCCTCTCGTGCTGTGATCTTGGCTGCGTGCATTGCTGCTGTACGTTACTTGACGTCGACTCGAACCAGGGCCGTGGGCCCCGCCTACGGTGCGCCGCTGCTAACTTGGGGATTGGTTTTCGGTGCTCTCGCGCTCACACCTTCCAGGCGGCGGCGATCTCCTCGGCCACATCCCGGATATCGCCGGCGCCCAGTGTCAGGATCATATCGTCTTCGCCCGCCAACTCCAGAACCGAGCCGGCGATGGAGTGCTTCTCGGGAACTAGCAGGACCTGCTTGTCGGGTTCGCACTCTCGAAGTCTATCGTATAGCTCCCGGATGTCAATCCCGCCCTGTCCCTGCTCGCGCGAGGCGTAGATGTCGGTCAGGATCACGAGATCGGCGTCGCCAAAGGCGTGCGCAAAGCTGTCCAGGAGCAACCGTGTCCGGCTGTACAGGTGTGGCTGGAAGATGGCGACCAGGCGCTTGTTCCAACCTGTACGGGCCGCGCGCAAGACAGCCCTCAGCTCCGTGGGGTGGTGGGCATAGTCATCCACGAGCAGCGTGTCCCCATGCTGGGCGATGATCTCGAAGCGCCGCCGGGCGCCCTGGAAGGACTGCAGAGCCTCGCGAATGGTCTCCAGGTCCAGGCCCGCTTGCAGCGCGGCTGCCGTGGCCGCCAACGCGTTGCTGACGTTGTGCTCGCCCGGCACGCACAGCACGACGCGACCGGCATTGCGGCCTTCGAGGACCAGATCGAACTCGGCGTGGCACTCGCGTCCGCTCAGGTTCTCCGCCCGGACCGCAGCATCTGCACTCAGGCCGTAGTAAACCACTGGTCGCCCCAGGTGACTAGCCGTCTCAATCAGGTGCGGGGAATCAGCGTTGATGGCCACAAATCCGTCCGGTCGCGCCAATCGCATGAACTCTTCAAAGCTGCGGCATACTCCTTGGAGGTCTCCCAGGTTATCCAGGTGGTCGGCTTCGATGTTTGTGATCACCTGAGAGCAGCCGTGGAAATTGAGGAATGAGCGATCGCTTTCGCAGGCCTCGATGATCAGGTCTTTGCCCCGGCCCAGGCGCGCATTTGTGCCCAGCTCCCGAATTTCGCCCCCTACGACGAGTGTCGGGTCGCGGCCGGCGGCGGCGAAGATCATGCCCAGCATCGAGGTTGTGGTCGTCTTGCCGTGCGTGCCCGCCACCGCGATCGTGTCGCGCCCCTGCATGAGCAGCGCCAGCATCTCGGCGCGGTGAATCAGCGGCAGACCCTTCCGCCGCGCCATCTCCAGTTCAACGTTGTCCGCGGGAATGGCCGTCGAATAGACGATCGCCTGCGCGCCGTCCACATTGGCTGCGTCGTGTCCGACGCTGACTTTCGCGCCTAATCGTTGAAGGCGCTCCAGAGTGCGGGAGTAGCTGATGTCCGACCCCGTGACAACGTGACCCGATTCCAGCAAGACAGTCGCGATGCCGCTCATGCCGGCACCGCCAATGCCCACCAGGTGAAACCGCTTTTTCTCTGTTAGGGCCATTCTGACTGGCTCGCCTCCCAGCGCGGACCGTCGCCGGAACTGCGCTCGCGCCCGCCGCAGGCAGAATTACCGTTCACATTGGGAGGCTCGCGAATCCTTTCGCACGTTGCTCGCCCAACGTCCGTGTCAGTCTACAACTTTTCGGTGGCAAATGCAACTTGCGCCGCCCTCAGCAACGGCCCCGCTCACCCGGACATCCGGCTGTTCTAGGCCCTCCCTTTGAGATCCCCCTTCCCGGCCAACTCCAGTGCCAGCTCAGCAACTCGCGCCGCGGCGCGCGGTGTTGCCAGACGAGCCGCGGCTTCGGACATTGAATGCAGGTTCCTCGCGTCGGCCACTAGTTCCTTTACGACGTGAAGCAGCCGCGTTCCATCCAGCTCGTCGTCCGCCACCACCTGCGCTGCGCCGGCCTTCGCCAGCGGGGCGGCGTTGGCCTCCTGGTGTCGAGCCGCATGCGGATAGGGCACAATAATGCTGGGCACGCCGCGGGCACAGATCTCCGCCAGGCTGCTTGACCCCGCACGGCTGAGGACCAGGTCCGCCACGGCCAGCGCAGGTGCCATGGGAGCCCAGGAGCGGAGCACATACCGCGGGCTGGGCAGGAAATCCTGCCGCGCAGCCCACTGTTCCAGATCGGGACAATCGAGGCTCCCGGCTACGTGCAAGATCTGCCAGCCCTCGAGCTGGAGCAGCTCCTGCAGTGCCGCCTGCACGGCGCGGTTCAGCCGTCTGGCGCCCTGGCTACCACCCGTGATCAGCAGGGTCCTCAGCTCGGGCGAAAGCCCAAAATGTTCGTAGCCCTCCTCCCGTTGCGCCTCCAGAATCTCCCGTCGAACCGGCTGGCCGACGACTTCGCACCGGCGGCCGGGGAAGTATCGTTCCGCCTCCGCGTAGGCCAACGTTACCGCGGAGGCGAACCGGCGCAGCAGCCTGTTCGCCCTGTCGGGCAGAGCGTCGGAAACGTGGATCAACACGGGGATACGTCGCCAGTGCGCGACCGGGATTACCGCCGCGCTCACAAACCCTCCGGCCGCCACAACCACGTCGGGCTGGAACCGGCGCAGGAGGCGCCGGACAGCCGCCATGGCACGCCCGAGCGCGACCAGGGCTGATAGCGACTTGAGCGATACGCCGTACGGAAAGGGGCGGGCCGCAATCAGCTCATGGGCCAGGCCCTGGTCCTCCAACAGCGTCCCATCAAGCCCTTGCGCCGCACCTACAAACAGCACCTCGGTGTCCTCCATCCGCTGGAGCGCCTGCGCGACGGCCACGTTCGGAAACAGATGTCCGGCACTGCCGCCGCCGGTGAGCACCACGCGCAACTGGCTCAACCCCCGTCCGGCAGATCAGAGCGCCTCGAGATCCCGAGCACAATTCCGATTGCCGCCATCGCACACACCAGACTCGAGCCGCCACTGCTGATAAAGGGCAGCGTCAGCCCCGTGCACGGCACGACTGTGGTGCACACAGCCACGTTGATGGCCGCCTGCAGAACCAGGATCCCGACCAGGCCCGCCGCGGTCAAGGCCGCCCAGGAGTTCGGAGCATGGGCGGCGATTTGCAGACCACGGGCTCCCAGCCAGGCAAAGAACAGCAGCAGCACCAGGCAGCCGACCAGGCCGAACTCGCCGCCGACGATACAGAACACGCTGTCGGTGTGCCGCGCGGGGAAGTTCAGCCACTTGTCGGGGCTTTGCCCCGGCCCCAGGCCAACGATCCCTCCGCGCGCCAGCGCCACGATCATCTTCAGGGAATGGTACCCGGCTCCCGTCGCGTGCTCGGTTGGGTACAGCCAGCCCACAAAGCGATCCCAGCCGTATTCCCTGCTCCACGAGTAGTAAGTCGCGCCGCCTACGGCGCCCGCTCCCAGTAGGAACAGCAGCCCGCGGTTCACACCGGCCAAGAAGAGCATGACCAGGCAGATTCCGAACAGCATCACGCTCGTGCCGAGGTCCGGCTGTTTCAGCACGAGCACCGCAATGCCCCCGCTCAGAACCAGGGCGAACACAACGGCCCGGCCGAAGCCGACCCGACCGTCCCGAGCCCGGCCCAGCAGCCGCGCCAGATAGACCACCAGCGCCAGTTTCAGTGGCTCAGAGGGCTGGAACCTCAGCGGGCCCAGGTTCAGCCAGCGCCTCGCGTTGCCCATCTCCGCGCCCAGCGGCGTGAAGGTCAGGCACACCAGAAACACGCTGAAGGCCAGCAGGTGGGGTGAGTACTTCTCCAGCAGCTCCGGACGCAGCGCCAAGGCCAGGCCTAGAAGCACGAGCAGGCCAATTCCGCTGAATCCGGCCTGCTTGCGGAGCGTGGCGTAGGCGTCCCCGATTTCTCCGTTCGGCCCGGGACGACCATCGCTCGGGAACGTCGCCGAGAAGACGATGACGTTGCCGAACATCACCAACACCAGCGCGACAGCCAGCAGTTTGTAGTCCATGTGCCGCGCCATGCCCACGTCTAGTGCTGTTGTAGCCACTGCCATGATGACTGCCTCGTTCGATGGTGTGATGAAATGCCGTGAATCTCGACCGCATTCGTCGGCGGCCACCAATCTCGGTCAGGACTTCGACGACAGTCTCGCCACCGCCTCCTTGAAGGCCCGGCCCCGGTGCGCGTAGTTCTCGAACATATCGAAGCTGGCGCAGGCCGGCGCCAGCAGAACCGTCTCGCCCGGCTTGCTCGCGGCAGCAGCCGCGTCAACGGCATCTTCCAAGGTGGCGCACTGCACCAGCTCTCGGAAGCCCGCCGCCTCGATCGCCCGCCTGAGCCGGGCCGCGGTCGCGCCGATCAGGTAGACCCGCTTGGCCCGGTCGGCGACCACACGTCCCAGTTCGGCGAAGTCGGCGTTCTTCTCACTGCCTCCGGCAATCAGGTGGACCGGCCCGTTGAAACTGCGCAGCGCCGCGATGGCGGCGCCGGGGTTGGTCGCTTTCGTATCGTTGACGAACCGCACGCCCCCGATCTCGGCGACGAACTCGAGCACATGCTCCTGCGGACGCATTCGGCAGACGCCCTCCACGATCGCCTGCGCCGGCGCGCCGAAAACCCTCGCCGCCAGCGCCGCCGCCATCACATTGCGCACATTGTGCCGGCCCGGCAGCGGGATCTCTCCAGCGGCCATCAGACGGCCTACATCCTTGAGCCAGATGTCTCCGTCGGCCAACCAGGCATCATCGGCCGGCGCGTCGGTCGCGAACACGTGCGGCCGGGCGGCCAGCGTCGGCCGCAGTCCCAGCACGGCGGGGTCGTCGCCGCCGAGGACTGCGTCGTCCTGGGCGGTCTGATTGGCGAATATCCGCGCCTTCGCGGCCACGTACCGCTGGAACGTCCCGTGGCGCTCCAGATGATCAGGAAAGACGTTGAGCAGCACGGCCACCCGCGGGCGCAGCGTTGTGGTCGCCTCCAATTGGAAGCTGCTGGCCTCGACCACATAGCAGTCCAGCTCTCCGCTGCGCTCCACAAACGAGATCAGCGGCTCCCCGATGTTGCCACAGACCAGCGCCCGCTTTCCTGCCGCCTCCAGCATGTGCCCCAGCAGGCTGACAGTGGTTCCTTTCCCGTTGGTCCCGGTTACCACTGCCAGCGGGGTTTCTATCAGGCGGGCGGCCAGCTCGAGTTCCGCGATCACTTCAACGCCGCGCGCGCGCGCCGCCTCGAACACCGGGTGCTCGTACGCCAGTCCGGGACTGGCCACCATCAGGCTGACTTCGCCGGCCTGTGCCGGGTCCGTCAGATGCGGCACGACCTCGCAACCGACCTCCCGCGCCTGCGCCAACTGCCCGGTCAGGTTGTCCGCGGGCCGCGTGTCGGCCAGCACGACAGCCTCACACCGCCCCTGCAGAAACCGCGCACACGCCAGGCCGGTGATATTCATCCCGACCACCAGAACCCGCTGCTTGCTGAGGTCAAATCCCTCGGTCATGTGCTTGGCGCGTCGCGACCAGGCGATTACGAGACCGGCGGCGCAGCTTGACATAACACCAGGCACCAGGCCGCAACTCCCGCCAGCCCGCTGATGAGCCACGAACGGCTGACGATCCGCGTCTCGGGCCAGCCGCTGAGTTCGAGGTGGTGATGGTACGGAGACATTTTGAATATGCGTTTCCCGCCCGTGACCCGGAAGTAACAGACTTGAATGATGACCGACAGCGCTTCCCAGACGAACACGATACCGGCGAGCGCCAGGATGAACTCGAAACCCACGGACACCGCCAGGCCGCCCAGCGCCGCGCCCAGCAGCAGACTGCCCGTATCGCCCATAAAGAGCTGCGCCGGATGCACGTTGAACCACAAGAACCCCAGACAGGCCCCCGCCAGCGCCACGGCGGCTGCGGCCACCGCGAACTGCTGGATAACCATCGCGCCTGCGGCCAGTGCCAAGGCACACAGCAGCGCATTGCCCGCTGCCAGGCCGTCCAGCCCGTCCGTGAGGTTCAGGGCGTTCGCGGCCCCGACGATAGTCACGACGGCCAGGGGCCAGGAATACCAGCCCCAGGGCAGGCCGCCCGCCCGCGCCCAGGGCAGCAGGTGCATGTGCCCCGTACCCCGCTCGACGTACAGCGTGTACGCGAAGCCGAGCGCGAGCAGCACCTCCAACGTCAACCTCCCCCGTGCTCGCAGCCCCCGGGCCTTGGGATTTGTGGTCTTCACGCAATCATCCACGAACCCGATCAGGCCGTACGCCAGTGCCAGCGCGATCACGGCCGCCACGATCCGCCTCCCGCCCCCGAGCGCGCCCGGCATCACTGCCGCCACCGCAACCAGCGCGAAGGTCAGCCCCAGGGCGACCCCGCCGAACGACGGGGTGCCCGCCTTATCGGCATGACGGTCCGGCAGGTCTTCCCGGGCGGCCATGCGGACATCATGGGCCTGCACGAAGGACCTCACCAGCCGGCTCAAGAGCGCCGCGACGAGAGCCGCGGGGATCACCATGGCCACCGCGAGGGCCGCCCGGCTAGCAAGCATCCTGCAGCCTCCGGACCACCTCGATGAGGTTCATGCCATTGGACCCCTTCACCAGCACCAAATCGCCGGGCTGGATCGTCTCAGCCGC
>JALGUG010000396.1 GCA_029820995.1 Candidatus Zipacnadia bacterium | reverse complement strand
CCGTAAACCTCATCCGTCGAGATCTGCACGAACCGCGAAACCTTCGCCTCCAGAGCGGCCTGCAGCATCGTGTATGTGCCCAGCACATCGGTACGGATGAACTCGCCGGCGCTGAGGATGCTGCGGTCTACATGCGTCTCGGCGGCGAAGTGAACGACCGCGTCCATCCCGGCGGCAGCCGCCCGGGCCGCCTCCGGATCGCAAACGTCGCCCTGGATGAAGCTGTAGCGCGGGTCGGCGGCGACTTCCTCCAGGTTCTCCAGGTTGCCGGCGTACGTCAGCTTGTCCAGCACGCGGACCTCGATATCCACATGCTCCGCCAGCATATGGCGCACAAAGTTCGACCCGATAAAGCCCGCCCCTCCAGTCACCAGTAGCCTCATTCCGGCCTCCGCTCGGCGTAAGTGCTATCTATTCGGCCGCAGTCGCAAAGAAGTAACTGAGGCCCTCAAACAGGCCCCTGGCGGCTTTCTGCCGGAACGTCTGTTGCGCCAGTAGCTGCTCCTCTGCGGGGTTGGACATGTAAGCGCACTCGACCAGCACGCGCGGCGTATCGGTCTCGCGCAACACGTAGAAGGGCCGCCAGGATACATAGCGATTCTCGGTGCCCAGGGCACGACACAGCGCCTCCTGGATGAGCTTGGCCGGCGCAATGCTCTGCTGGGTCCAATAGTAAGTCTCCGTGCCGCGTACCTGTTCGGGGTCCGAGCCGACGCCGACCGAGTTGCTGTGGATGCTCAAGAACAGGTCCGGCGCCTGTTGCTTTGAGTACTCGCGCCGGGCGCTGAGCTCCTCGGTCTTGCCCGCACTCGAGGGGGCGACTCCGACGTCGCCTTCGCGCAGCAGGATCACCTCGGCGCCCCGGGCTCGCAGCAGCGGGGCCAGTTCGAGTGCAATGTCGAGGTTGACCTCCTTTTCCAGTAAGCCTGTCGGCCCGACAGCGCCCCTGTCTGTGCCACCGTGGCCGGGGTCAAGCACAATGCGTTTGCCCGCCAGGCTGCCGTTCCGATAGGGCGCGCGAATGTCCACGACAAGGTGCTCCTGGTCCTGGTAGTATACGTCGTAGCCGGTCTGCTGGTGGTGCTTGAAGCCGAACGTGATCCGGGCCCAATCGGTGCCGACCTGGTGGCGCTCCACTGTGTGAATGAAGTCAGGCCCCGGCTTCTCGCGGACGCCGTAGTGCGCCAATGCCGTCTGGAACAGGTCCAAGACAAGCTCGGGCGGCTCGACGCGCTGGATCGTGCGATACGGCACGGGGGCGCTTACGCTGATGACCGCTCGGCGCCCCAGTTCATAGTTGCCGATTGAGATGTCAGTCACCTTGGCGCGCGACGGTTGTGTGCCCTTAGGCAAAGGCTCGGTCAGAGGTTCGTGGACCCAGGCACTGAGCGTCTCTGCGAGGCGCACTTTGAGCCACGTGCCCCGTCTCTCCACGACGGCAAGCTTGATTCCCGGCGGCAGAATAGCGGTGCGCACGTAGTCTGTGCCGGGCCCGGCGCGCAGTGGCGACCTGGGCGCGACCAGCTTGACAACCGGCTCGGCCCAGGCGTATCTTGGAGACACGAACAGCGCACAGGCCAGGAGCGCGGCACGCAGCGCCCAGTGCCCTGGCCTCAATCGGCTGTAGGAGGTGGCGCTCATGAGGTTATGGAGAGGCCTTTGTTCCCTCGACGCCCGCTGTCGCCGTCGGTTGGGTTTCACCCTCGTGGAGATAATGACAGTCACAACCATCATGACCAGTCTGGGCGGTGGCGCCTTCACAGCGGCTCAGGATAAGGCGCGTCAATCAGTGTGCGCACAGAACCTGGCGCAGATCTACAAGGCGATCCAGATGTTTCAGATTGACCACGACAGCTACCCGCGTGCCTGGTTCTATCCGCCGGACCGACACCCCGCGCGCGAAAAGTACAACATCGCCAAGATCCTGAAGCCCTATGGCGCGGACCCGCGACTGTTCCTCTGTCCCGCGGCGCCCCAGGCCATTATCCAGCGAGGCAACACCTACCTGTGGAACGATTTACTCAACGGCAAGGGCGAGGGCTCCCTCTCGAACCCCGCAGCCCTGTGGATGATGACTGACATGAACGCCGCAACCAACAAGGTGCCACCGGCCCACGTCGGCGGATACAACGTTTTGTATGCGGATGGCCACGTCAAGTGGCAGAAGCAACCCCCGCCCATGCGGGCGACGCAGTAGGCGAAGAGGGGCTCCGGCCCCTTTTCGCCTAGCGTTTTCTCTGGCGCGTTCTCGCCCTTAGCCGCTTGTGCCTCTGGCGGACCAGCTCCTCGACGATCTTTGCTTCCGCTAACACCTTGATCTCAATGCGCGGTTCCCGCGACTTCACGCGACCGGCGACCGGCGAGGCCAAGATTCCCCGGAGCGCATAGCCTTCCTCCAGTAAGCCGCGCACTATCGGCTGCGAGTGAGCCCCGTCGAGGTACATCTGCAACTGCCTCAGGTGCTCCGCTCGGGGCGCCTCGCGCTTTAACTCCACCAGGACAATGGTGCGCTCCCGGCGCAGCATGTATGCCAGGTCAATGACACACTTCACCCCGTCCGCATCAGTGAAGCCAAGCTGGCGGCCGATCAGGTCCGCCGGTTCGTCGAACAGCAGCTCCGGCCGCGCTGCCAGGGCCGCCTCGAGGTCCTGCTCGGTGTCCCATGCCTCGTACTCCGCCTCCAGGACAGCGCGGAGCTGCTTCACCTTCTTCTTCCCGAAGCCCGGCACTTCCAGCAGCTCCTCCTCCGTCGCCGCCACCAGCCTCGGGATCGAGCCGAACTTCTGCAGCAGCCGGCGTGCGCCGACCATACCCGCACCGGGGAACATCTCCACGATCCGCCGCTGCTGATCGGCGAGCTCCGTTGCCTTGCGCTTCGGGTGCAGCGAGATCTCCGGTACACCGTATTGGGCGTGCATGGCCATTATGTGCAGGACCTCGGCCGTCTCTTCCGGGCTCTTCGTTTGCAGCACGGTGATGCCGTACTGGAAGGGCAGGGAGGACAGCGCGCCGTAGATGGCGCGGGGGTGAAAGGAGCTGTGCTCGGGGAACAGTTCTCCCTCTACGATCAGCGCCCGGACAGTGAAGTTCTCTGCGAGGTCCACGGCCTGTACGAAGGGCGTCTTGTCCGCAATGGAGGCGCCAAAGCCCGAGCCCGTCTTGCGGTCGGCGGCCGCCTTCGGCCCCAGGATATACCGG
>JALGUG010000395.1 GCA_029820995.1 Candidatus Zipacnadia bacterium | reverse complement strand
AACCCGTACGAAGCGTCATTATGACCGCACCGTCTGGTTTCTGCCACGTCCCTGTACGCTTTGGCTGTGTTGGTCTTCGGAGACTTGGTAGAGTTTGCTCCGCTTCTGGAAGCGTCAGGAGCGCCGTCCAACAGACCGGGTGGTAGGCCCAATTTGCGGGGTGTAGAATCGTCCCATGACCATCACCAACCGCCAACGCGGAACCCTTATCGGTCTCGTCGTCGGAGACGCCCTCGGCGCCGCCGTCGAGTTCCAGCTTCCAGGCACCTTCGAGCCGGTGACCGGCTATCGGGCCGGCGGGCCGCACGGGCTCGCACCTGGGGAATGGACGGACGATAGCTCAACGGCTTTGGCCCTCGCCGACAGCATCGCCGAGGTCGGTTGGGACATCAACGACCAGGCCGAGCGGTACGTGAAGTGGTGGCGGACCGGCGCGTACTCGGTGAACGGCCGCTGCTTCGACATCGGCAACACCACGATCGGCGCCCTGCAGCGGTTCCGGAAGACTGGCGACGCTCGCACCTCAGGAGACCCTTCGGAGCGCGCCAGCGGCAACGGGTCGATCATGCGGCTGGCGCCGGTGCCCATCCGGTACAGCTACATGTTCCCCGACGGCATCGGCGACCTGGTCGAGAAGGCCGTTGAGTCCAGCCTGCCGACCCACGCCAGCCCGCAGTGCCTGTCGGCGTGCGCCTACATGACCACCGTGCTGTGCGGCCTGATCGACGGCCGGCCCCGCGAGGAAGTGCTTGATCCCGAGTGGGAGCCTATGCGACGAGCCCGGGACATCGCGCCCTTCCATCCGGAGGTCGCCGAGGTGGCCGACGGCAGCTTCAAGCGGAAGAAGCCCCCGGAGATCGTCGGTAGCGGGTACGTCGTCAAGAGCCTGGAGGCGGCGCTCTGGGCGTTCCACGACGCGGAGGACTTCAGGGAGGCTGTCCTGCGCGCGGTCAACCTGGGCGACGATGCCGACACGACGGGCGCCGTTTGCGGCCAGTTCGCCGGCGCGATGTGGGGCGAGAGCGGGATACCGGCAGAGTGGCTGGAGGGGCTGGCGGAACGGGGGATGATCGAGAAGGCGCTCGCCGGACTCCTGGGGAAACCAACATGACCGACCCGCCACCTCAATACGTCCTCGCAGCGCCAGACGCCATCCCGCCCATCACGTGGGGCTACTGGGTCGTAGAAGGTCAGTTCCTCGCCGGCGCCTACCCGGGCTCGCTCGACCCGGAGGAGCACAGGCTGAAGGTCAAGACCCTGCTCGACGCCGGCATCCGCACGTTCATCAACCTGACCGAGCCGGACGAGCGTGGGCTCAAGGGCCAGCCCTTCGTGCCGTACGAGCCGACCGTGCAGGAGCTGAGCGCGGGGCTCGCAGCGCAGCCGGAGTGCCTGCGGTTCGCCATTCGAGACCAGTGGGTGCCGCCCGTCGACCGGATGGGCTTCATCCTCGACACGATCGACGACGCTCTCGAGGGGAACCGGCCCGGCTTCGTCCACTGCTGGGGCGGCGTCGGGCGGACCGGCACCGTGGTCGCGTGTTGGCTGCTGCGCCACGGGCTAGTCACGAAGCGCACCGTGGCCAAGGTGCTCAGGCGACTGAGGAACGCCGACCGGGAGCGTGGGCACCGCCGGTGGCCGGATGCGGACGAGCAGCTCTCGTTTGTGCAGCGGTGGCCGGAGGGGCGTTAATAGCCCGCTGTGCGGTAGCTGGGCCGTTCGCCGGCCACCTGCTACAGTGGCCGTATCTTTCAGCCCCGGAGCCGCCATGGGATTCCTCGACCGCTTCCTCCGACAGCCCAGCCCCGACAAGCTCGCCCAAGTGGTCATGGACCGGATTCGCCAGTCCGGCGACACGCGGCCGCTCGCGTACGACCGCGAGCAGTTCACGGTGACCACCAGGGACGAGCCCGGCATGCTGATGAACCTGGGCAACGCTTACCAGCAGTTCACCAAGATACCCAAGGCGGAGCAAGAGGAGTTCCTGCGACGCTGGGTTGCCAGGCCGTCCGAATTAGGCGAGGATTCACTTCATGCATTGACCCTCAGTCTCGAGGTGGCCCCGTCTTGTCTACAGGCAGGTGCCATCTCGAACGCAAGGACAGGAGTACTACGATGCAAATCAAGTGGACTGCGGACGGGAGTTTCGGGAATCCATGGATTCGATCCGTGTCATTCTGCTGCGCACCTATGAGCGAAGCATTTGCTGCTGGTTTCTTTCGGCTTGCAAGCGAGGGAGATGGCAAGGTTTGCTTGGTTCTCGCAGAGGACGAGGAGACGGAGAAGTACGAGGACGAGGGGTATGAGGAGGGCGAGAGTGTCGAGTATGACTCCTTAACCCCGGCCAAGTTCTGCATGTACTGCGGAACACGATTTGAGTTCGAGGAGGCGGGCTAGACGCTCTCGGCAACTCCGACAGCCTCCTGCTGCTGGTACACGCTTCCGCGGCCGGTCTGCTGCTAGCGGCCGCGTCGGCCCGACTGGTGTCGCGGATAGGACACACTCTTGGTTTCCACGAGTACTCGCCCCGGAGTCAGCCCAATGAAGCTGAGGATTGCCATAGGAGCGGCCTTGGCCCTGGTGGCGTCCAGCGGTTGCCAGCAACCAGCGGGCCCGGACGGACCAATTTGGCAGGAAGTTTCGGAAGTCAGCATGAGCGTCGAGCAGGTCGCACAACGTGACAAGGCATTGGCAGCCCGCGATGCGATGTTCACCAAGCTCAAGGTGGGAAGGTGAAAACGGGGGCCGAATCCGCGATTCGTTGGTTTACGTTTCCGGGTTGAGGCGTCGGGTCATGCTAGCAGTGCGTAAGTGCTTGTCATTTAAGCACTTACGACAACGACAGCCAAGTCGCGAATTGGGAACAAAACGGGAAACAATACCCACACCCGTTTTGCATAGTTTTCACCTTCCCAGGTCGGAGCCCAGGCGACTGGATACCGCCGGACGCAGCCGCCTCTCAGCGAGCCGCTCTGGGCTTCTCGGGGGGGGGCTGGAAGGCCTGTTGGGGTATCAGGACGGACGACCGGCAAGCCAAGCATTCGCAGCCCGATCACGGCGGCGGGGCAGGGCAGGGGAGGGCATCGGAAATGATGAACGATGAATGATGAACGATGAATGATGAAGCCGCTTGCGGCTTCGCACGTCTTGCCCTCTTGCGCGCTTCGCGTGTTTGCAATATCTCCAGCGACTACTTGGCGCTCATC
>JALGUG010000394.1 GCA_029820995.1 Candidatus Zipacnadia bacterium | reverse complement strand
ATCCCGCCTCCTCGTATCTCAGTCTTGCCGGAGACTTCTTCGTAGCGCGACCCGCACCTGTCCTGTACGGACGCGATCTGTGAAGGGGCCGCGCAGCACGCCGGGGAAAGGAACCTCAGTCGCTCACGAAAGGAGAAGTGCTGTGCGTCTGACCGTGGACCACGAGAGGTGCACTCTCTGTGGCGCTTGTTTGCTCACCTGCCCGACCGACATGGTCCGCCGCAAGGAGGACCGCATCAAGATCGGCCATGTCGCCTGCATTGCCTGCGGCCACTGTGTGGCAGTGTGCCCGGAGGAGGCCATCCGCGTCACCGACCCGGGCTTTGAAGGCGCCTTTGAGCCTCTTGCCGCGCCGGGGATTGATCCGATGGCATTGGCCGCATTGTTGAAGTCCCGCCGCACCGTCCGTCGGTACGAGCCCGAGCCGATCCCGCGCGAAACGCTGGAGGCTCTGTTCGATGCAGCGCGCTGGGCGCCGAGCGGGGCCAACTGCCAGTGCGCGGAGTTTGCAGTCATCACTTCCGAGCAGGCGAAGGCCGCCCTGCGCGAGCGGCTGACGGCGTACTGGCGTCGCTATGCCGAGGCGTTGGCTGATCGCGAGAACCGTGACGCTCGGTTGGCCGAGCTGGGCGCCGATCGGGACCAGGCGCTGCACCCGCATGTCCTGGCGGCGGTCCCGGCGCTGATCAAGAATATTGACGCAGGCCGCGACCGGCTGTTCTTCGATGCGCCGGCCGTGGTCGTCTGCCACGCCGCCCGAGACGCCGTCCTGCCGCACGACGGTTGCCTATATGCGACGATGTACCTCGTGCTGCTCGCGGAGGCTTACGGGCTGGGCTCGTGCCTCACGGCATACGCCTCCGAGGCGCTCCGCGCCCTGCCGGAAGCACGCGCTGAACTGGGAATCCCGGAGACGAACCAAGTCTACTCGACCGTGGTCCTGGGCCGGCCCGCCGAGACCTTCCACCGGATCCCGGCCCGCGAACCGGCGAAGGTGACGTGGCTGTAGAGCCACGGTTCGCGTTTCCGATAGCAGGCCCTTTGGTCTCTCAGGTCGAAGCCACGGTCACGATAGCTGAAAACCCCGCGAGGTGAGTCCTAATGTGGCGTGTAATCGGTTGTGCAATCTTGGTGCTCGGGCTGGTGCTCAGTTGTGGCTGCAAGCGGCAGGCCGTCGAGACACCCGCTCCTCCGGTTGAGGTGGCCCAGCCACAGGAGCAGCCGGTGGCCCATGCGCTCTGCCATCGAGCGCCCGCGCCGCCCGTGATTGACGGCCGCGTGGATGAGAGCGAGTGGGCCGCTTCGGATGATCTGGCCTTCGTGCAGTGGAACAATGAGCCGGCGCAGTCTCAGACGCATGCGCGCGTGCTCTGGGATGATGAGTTCCTGTATATCGCCTTCGTGGGCGACGATGTTGAGCTCCACGGCACGATGACGAAGCGCGACGAAAACCTGTGGGAGGAGCACGAGGTCTACGAGGTGTTCCTCGACGCCGACGGCACGGGGCAGTCTTACCTGGAGTTCGAGATCAACCCGGTGAACGCGCTGGTGGACCTGGTGCTGCCCTATGCGGACAAGCCCCGCCAGCTCGAGGGCTGCAAGGATTGGGACAGCAAGGGCCTGCAGTGGGCCACGCAGGTGCAGGGCACAGTCGAGGCGGGGGAACAGGATGACACAGGCTGGAGTGTCGAGATGGCGCTGCCTCTGAACGAGGTGCTGGACGCCGAGGAGGTCCCACCCCCGGTGGGCACGATCTGGCGGCTCAACTTGTATCGCATGGACCGCACCGGCGAGGACACCGAATTCCAGGCCTGGTCGCCCACCATGACACCGAAGCCGAACTACCACGTCCCCGAACGCTTCGGCAAGCTCGAGTTCGCCGAGTAGGGCAACCGGTCACTCGGCGCGTGACAGCAGGAGCCCAACCTCCGTCGGCGGCAGCCGGACCTCGACCTTGCCGCCGGCGGGCGTCAGCCGCTGGCGCTCTCCGGTCCCTGTGTGCAGCACGAGCTCCTTCTGCAAGAGGCCTTCGGGCAAGGTCAGTGTCGCCGCGACCTCAGCGGTCGTATGGTTGGCCAGCGCGACGCCCAGAGTCCCGTCGGGAGCACGGTATGCCGCGTGCAACAGCCGGGGGAAGCTTCGCTCCAAGCGCTGCGCCTGGCGCGTCCGCCGGTTGTATTGCGTAAAGGAATACGTGATCTGGTCTACCGCCAGCTCCGGCGGGCGGAGCGTTCGCCCCAGGATCAGATACGGCGCGCCGACGCCGCGCAGCAGCCGCAAGTACCCCTGGAGCATCTTCTCGTGCGCTCGCCGCGGCTGGGTCTCATCGTAGCGTGTGTCGTAGACCCCCGGCAGTTTGCCATACACGAAGCTGCGAGCCAGGCTAATCAGCTCGGCGTGCGGGAACTTCTCCAGGCTGCTGTTGCCCACTCCATGCGAGACCCAGCCGCTGTAGCCCAGACCGTACTCGTGATACAGGTAGGCGAAGATCGGCGCGTGATCGCCGCCGGCCACCGCCGGCCAGCCGAAGAGCTCATGATCGCGCGCATGATAGAAGGACAGATACGGCAAGTACAGCTCATTGGGCTCCTCAATGCTGAGGCCGAAGGGCTGCTTATCCGCGTGGCCGCGTCGGAGCAGCCCCTGGAGCTGCTCCACCAGGCTGTCATGCAGCCAAAGGCCCGCCCCCCGGGGATGTCCGTGCTCGCGGGAGTAGCACGCCGGACCGCCGCCGCCCACCACCTGGTCCATCTGCACCAACCGCACGCCGCGCTCGAGACACTGAGCGACAACACGGTCAATGACGTCACGGGACCACTTGTCGCCGCGACACAGGGTCACGTTGGCCCCGCCCCGCAGCCAGGAGGCCCGCACCTCCCTGATCGTTCCATCACGCCCCACGGCGCAGTGCGGTCGGGCGGTCCGCTCGAACGTGTTACGTTGGCTGTACTCGAAGGTTCCATCCTTGCGCTTGTTGTACTCCAGGTTCCACTTGTAGCCGGAGAGGAACACAAACTGCAGCCCACCCGTGGCCTGGGCGGCCGCGCTGAGGGCCCGGAAGGTCGCGTCGTCGTCCGGAAAGGCCGGAAAGTAGTCCTGGGCGATCCACGTGCCGTGCCGCTCCCAGCCCCGCGAGTGGAACACGCAGGGCCCGCCGGCGAACTGCATCCAGCCCTGCGCCAGATCAGCGACGTTGTCCGGCGTGTACAGGAAGCTGCCCTCG
>JALGUG010000094.1:10181-26430 GCA_029820995.1 Candidatus Zipacnadia bacterium | reverse complement strand
CGTGAAGCCCTTTTGCGTGAGGGCTACGGTCTCACCGTCGCGTTGCTCGATCTTCAGTCCCGTGCCGTGCCGCGCCAGCTCGGCACCGGCCGCGCCGAAGATGGCCTCCCGGCCGATTATCGGGGTGTCCGTCAGGTTGGTCAGGTCAATGCCCGCGAAGGGCACAAGGGCCAAACCGCCCAGCAAGACTAGCTTCCGCATCATAGACCTATACCTCCAGGCTGATCTAGCTTCCGCATCATAGACCTATACCTCCAGGCTGATCGTGCCCGCCGCTTTATTGCGGACGTTGATTACTGGGTGGAGCGAAACCGGTAGACGTGAACGGCGTAGGGCTCAAACTGGTCCTCGAGGAGGCCCTGATCGAGCTTGATCTGACGGTCTTCCCAGAGCACCTGCACCGCCCCTTGCGCCGCCGGGAGCTCACACTTGAAGTCGACCGGCTTGTTCTTGGCGTTCACGGCGAGGAAGAAGCGGTCCCGACCGGCGGCTTTGAGCAGGCAGTGGATCTCATCGGCGCCCTCAACGATGCGCTGGGTCTGCTGCGGGTCCTCGCTCAGCAGCACCGGCGAGAGCTCGTTCACCTCGCGCACGATCTGCTTGAGGCCCTCCCACCGCAGCGGGAAGCACGCCGGTATGGTGCCGCGCAGTACCCAGGCCGGTGCGCCCGGAGGAAGGCCCTTGTGGCGAGCCACTTCCTCGGAGTGAATGCAGAAGCCGGTATAGACGAACCAGATGAGGCCCTTGGCGCCGTGAACGAGGCCCAGATAGCTCATGCAGCGCTGCTCGGCGATCGTGGGCATGCGGTAGCGTCCGGGTCCGAGGAGATGGCCGAAACACTGGGGCACCAGCCAGACCGGCTTGCGGTCGTCCACGGCGCTCCTGGCCTGGTCCACCCAGTCCGCGACCTTGGTCAGGTCCGGCTCGGCATCATAGAACGTGGCGTAGGGGTCCACCATGAACACGTCGGTGGTGTCCGCGTAGAGCTTGAACTCCGACGGGCGGCAGAACACGGTACAGGTGATGTGGGAGGGGTCCGCGGCCATGGCCCGCTCGTAGACCCAGCGCATGTCCTCCGGCGTCTGTCCCGGGTGGCCCGACGAAGGCTCGTCCCACAGGTAGTATCCCAAGAGGCCGGGCAGGCTCGCGACCTCCCTGACGGCTTGCCGGAGTCCTTCAACATCGTGCCGGGCCACAAACGGACGCAGGACCGAGACGATGAGCTTCAACCCGGCCTCATCGGCCTGCTTGGTCATCTTCGCGCAGGCCTTGGCGTCGGACGTATAGGTCAGCACGGTGTTGAAGCCTTCGCCGGCGAAGCGCTTGAAGTCCGCCGGCAGTGTGCTGTAGAAGCCGAGGGGGAAGGTGGGCTTCCCCGCGACCAGCAGCTCGTTGTGATCGCCAAGGGCCGCCGCGGGCTTCAGCTCGGGTCGGCAGTGCAAGGGCAGATCGGCCTTGGCCACGACTTGCTCGCCCGCCTGGAGACGAAGCTGCACCTGGTGGTTGCCGGCCGGCAGATCGGGCAGAGCGATATCCAGGGAGCCCCGAGCGGGCGGCCGGGGAAAAGTCTTCTGCACGAGTGCGTTTTGGCCGACCGAGACCGTCGCGTGGAGTTCGAGTTGCTCACGAAGTTGCTCCGTGGCGCGGACCCTCGTCTGAATCCGCAGCTTTCGGCCCGAGGCGCTGCCGTAGAGCGTTGCGCGATAGAGCGGGGACAAGTAGTGGGCTTCCAGGGGCGAGGGCACGGCGATCTGCGAAAAGAAGTAGGGCGCCTGTCGCTCGTCGGCCGATGTGACGCTATAGCGCAAACGATGCGGGCCGGCGCTGTCATATTCGGCCCGTGCGCGCAGCTCTTTGGCCGCTGAAACAGTGCCCTTGACGTGTTGGGGCTCAGCGCCGGGCCGATCGGGTTGCAGCGTTACTATCAGCGGCAGCCCGGCGGGCCGCGAACTCGTGACCGCGAGCTCGCAGCGCCAGCGGGCGGGCAGCACGCAGAGCTCGGGCTCGGTCCGCACCTCGCAGCGCAGGCCGGTGCGGTCCACGAGGGCGACGTCGTCGAACCAGATGCGGCCGGGTTCGGGGCTGGAGCCCACCTGGAGGATCGGCACCACGGACTTGGCGCCCTCGGGTGCAGTGGCCGACACGGCGATGCGCTGCCAATCGTTGCCGTGCAGCACGAAGTACTCGCGGACGTAGGACGGGACCCACCCTTGCTCGTTGGTCCAGCGGAGCACAAGTACGGCGATTTGCTGGGCGCTGCCCTCGGCGCGAACCCAGGCCGATAGTATGTATTCGTGTCCGACTACCGCGGGCGGCCTTCTCCGGCCCAGCTCCTGCTGGTCCAGCGAGTTCGCGTAGCCGGCGGTCTCGGACGGTAGCCAGGAAGCGTTGCGCGATCCGACGACAATGGATACCGAGTGCCGACCGCTGTGCGCCTGTCGGTCATCCCAGACGAACTTGAGCCGCGCGTCGCTGTGCGATCCCGGGTAGACTCCCCAGCCCAAGGGCATTCCGGCACGGTCCGGGTCGGCCTGCTCAAAGCCTGGATTGAGCAGGCGCACCTGATCCACAGCATCGGCGCCCCGCGCGGGCGCCAGGCCAACGCTGGGGGCCAAGAGACAAGACACAACGAGACCCACCAGCACGAGTACTCTGGATTGCGATCCCATTCGCTGCCGCCTCCCTCGTCGGGCCGGCGATGGCCCTGGCGTGTCCAGTCCCCGGCCGCAGCGCCTGATAACTTGATGGAGTTCGTTGGGCAGACAGGAAAGACCTCGCGAATCGGCCAAGCGTTCAAACGCCGCAAGGGCAGCGTCGCCTGGAATGACCGCGAGAAAAGCAGTGCATGACGTTGAGAATTGCGATATAATCCTGGCTGCGCCGCGCTTCATTCATTTCGCGCGGGCCACGTTTCACCCCGTCTGCGGGGTCACACGAGGTGATAGTTGTGCTGAACGCTATTGGGATTATTCTGGTCGGGGCCGCCCTCGGAGCGTCACTGTTGTCCAATGGCGACTTCGAGCAGGGCCTAGATGGCTGGTCAACTGCGCACGGGTGGTATGAGAAACCGAAGGGCGCGGGGCTGAGCGAGGCGGCCGTGGCCGACGGCGAGGGGCGTAAGGGCAGCAAGGCTCTGAAGATCGTGGGCGGCGGCAAGCGTGGGATCGTCATGCAGGTAAAGTCGGCCTATCCGGGCCGCTATCGGGTGGCGGGCTGGATCAAGTGCGACCGACTCGACGCTGGACAAGCCGGAGTACTGGTGGAATGGCTGAATCGGGAGAATAAATGGATGCGCGGCGACTGGGCGATCCAGGTGAAAGGCACTGAGGACTGGCAGCGGTTTGAAACCACTGTCGAGGCGCCGCCGCGCACGCGCTCGGTGCACTTCGACTTGATCACCACCGAGCCGAATGACGGAACCGTGTGGTTCGACGACATCGAGTTCGAGCGAGTCGCCTCCGATCTGCCGACGCCGCGGCCCCCGAAGCTAAGCGCCGAGACACCAACGGGGCAAGAGGGCTGCCTGGAGGTGACGTGGGACCCCGAGGCACTCACCGAGGGAACGGTGCGTTTGCTGCTGTACTGCGAGGCCACTGCGCCGACGGAGAAGTCCCTGCCCAAGGCCCTTGCGGACAGCGAGGACGGACGGGCCATCATCCGGTCATTGGAGAATGGACGCAGCTATCATGTCGCGGCGACGGCGGTGAACGCTGACGGCAAGGCCTCGCAGATCGGGCCTACGGCCCAGGCCACCGTTCGGGACCGGCAGGCGCCGCGGCCGGGCTGGATTGAGGCTCGGAGGACGACGGCCCCCGGCCAGGTGGAAGTTTCGTGGTCACCACAGGTCCTCGACCCGGATGTAAAGGCCGTGCACCTGGTCGCGCCGGGCGACGCAGAAGGCAAGCTGCACGAGCTAAAGGCAGCGGATGTATCCGGGCTGTACAAAGCGGCGCGTCCGCTGTTCTGCACGATGCCGTGGGTGAGAGCGAAGATCAAAGTGCCGGGAGACGCCACGCAGATCGGCGTTTGGTGCGAGGATGGGAGCGGCAATCGGGGCGATGTGGCGTGGACCGACATCCAGCCCGCGCGGGCGACGGCTGCAAGGACCGCTCCGTGCGCGGTTTGGACCGCGGCGCCGACGGCCCAACTTCGCCAGGATGCCCAGCCACCAACGGAGGCGGCCGATACCTTTCAGCTTGAGCTGCTGCGCGGGCAGGCCAAGGGCTTCCAGGTGATGGTCCGGCCCGAAGCGGACCTGCACGGCGCGCGCGTGGTCTTCGAGACCCTCGTGCAGGAGGACGGCAAGTCTCGGATCGCCTCTCAGTGGCTGGCCTACCATTTCGTCAACTACGTTCAGCTCGAGAAGAACTCCCGCGCGACGCCGGCCGATGAGCTGCTGTGGCCGGCGCCGGCCGACTACCCGGACGAGCTGAGCGACGACCCCTCGCGCGACCTGTCGGCCGGGCAGATCCAGCCGATCTATATCCGCGTCACGGCCCCGCAGAACGCCGCGCCCGGGCTGTATCGCGGCGGGGGGCGCGTTGAATGCGACGAGGGGAGCAAAGCGTTCCAGTTCACGGTGCAAGTGGCGCCCGTGGAATTGCCGAAAGAGCCGCGGCTCAAGTTCGTCTATTGGTTCTCCTGGGGCGACACGTGCAAGGAATTCGGGGTCGAGCAGTACTCGGAGGACGGCTGGCGCGTTCTGTCCCGCTTGGGCGAGCTCATGCGGGTGCACCATCAGAATACCGTCGTCGTGCCCTGGAGCATGGTCCACACCTGGCGCCGGGCCGACGGGACGCTGGCCCATGACTTCCGCGATTTCGATCGCTTCGTGCGGACCTTTCAGCGCCAGGGAGTAGACCGCCTGTTCTGCCTGAGCCACATCGGCTCGCGCAAGCCGGGCGGGTGGAGCTGCCCGACCATGGGCTCCCACCAGCATCGAGTGCGCCGCGCCGACACGGGCGAGGAAGAGCGGATGGACGCCGTCGAGCTGCTGCCGGCGCTGCAAGGGCACATCGAGGAGCTGGGGTTGCTGGACAAGTTCGCCGTCCACGTGGCCGACGAGCCGATTCCGGTCAACTTGGAGAGCTACCGCCGGCTATCCCAACGGGTGAAGGAGGCGGCGCCGCGTTTGTGCCGAATGGACGCCGTCCACGTTCCCAACCTCGAGGGCGCGCTGGAGATTTGGGTTCCGCAGCTCAACTACTTCGAGAAATGGCTCGATCAGTACCGGGCGGCCCAGAAGAACGGCAACGAGATCTGGTTCTACGTGGCCTGGGTGCCGCAGGGACACTATCCCAACCGCATGATTGACAGCCAGGCGATCAAGTCGCGCGTGCTCCACTGGCTCAACGGCATCTACGACACCTCGGGCTATCTGCACTGGGCCCTCAACCACTGGCACATCTCCCTGATGAGCCTCCAGTCGCCGGGGGATCAGTACATCTGCTGGCCGAGCAGGCGATTCATTGCCAACAGCTCGCTGCGCTACGAGGCCGAGCGCGAAGGTCTCGAGGACTGCGAGCTGATGTTCATGCTCCGCGACGCCCTGGAGAAGGGCGGCGCGAGTCGCGAGCAAGCGCAAGCCCAGGTTGAGAGCATCGCCCGCAAAGCCGTGCGCGGCTTTCAGGACTTCACACGGTCCTGGCAGGAGCTGGAGGCGGCGAGACACGAGCTGATCGAACAGTTAGTACGGGCCCACTAGAAGGGGTTCCATGGCCTGACCGGCGAGGGGCAATCACGCGCAAACGCGCTCGTACGGGCGTTATCGAACAGCTTCCGGTCTGCCTCGCTCGGTCCGTATGCCGCGGTGGGCAGGACTCGGCATGCTTCTGTTCACGCGTACTCGTCCGTGATCTCGCGGACGATTCTTGTCCACTCGCGCAGGTTCTCCGGTCGGTGCTGGACCGTCTGGACGTCCTTCAGTGTGATGTCCACGTGGCAGCCCTTGGAGGCCTCCATAGCGTCGCGGACCACCTTGCGGATGAGGTCCGGATCGAATCCGCAGCAGATCATCTGCGACGGATTGGGGCGCCACGAGAAGACGTACTGGTCCTGAATCTGCTCCGCCGATTTGGCGACATCGGCGACCGGCGTGACCGCGATCCGGCGCAAGTTGGGGATCTGCCTGAGATACTTGATCTTGTGGGTCAAATCCTCGCAGCAGCCGTAGGCGACCAGGCCGAACTTCTCGATGATCGGGCGCTGGTATGCCAGGATGAACTCGTCGTGCATCGCCGGCGAGACCTGGGCCATCTCCTGCGCCGCGCAGAACACCCACAGCTTATCCCGCGTGACGCTCTCGCTGTTCGCCTGCGGATCATCGAGCTCCAGAGCGTACGGCATCGCCTGGTTCTGGTGGTTGCACAGATGCCAGTCTCCGGCAGCCTCGGCCTCGTCGTGGACGGTGAGAATGCCGTCGCGCATGAACCCGACGACGCGGTGCAGCCACTGGGGATTGTCAACCATGTCCCACATCACCTGCTCCAGCCCCCGGAGGTTCGCAATATCGTAGGAGATGTCGGCCCGCCAGATCTGGTAGACCGGAGCCCGGTCCACGTTCACCTCAATGATGTCTCCCACTGCGTCTTGCACTCGCGCCACATTGCGCGCTGTGGCCTCCTCGTCAATGATGTGATGCGGCTCGACCATCTTGCGCGCGTCTTCCGGCTCCTTGATCGGCGGGTCGTACATCCAGGCCCCGCCGGGCTCCGGGCTGGGAATGCGGTTGTAGGGCAGGCCCCACAGTCCCTGCGGCGGCGTGATGTACGTCGCCGGCTGCGTGATCCAGGGCTCCTGGATGCTGTCATCGCCAATGGTGTCCTGGAAGATCTGCTGCTTCAGGAAGTTCTCGTGACGGCGGAATAGTGGGTCCTCGCACTCAAGCTTTGACTCGGGTGCTTCGTGCCAGGCGGCCAGCCAGCGCACGTAGATAAGCGGTCGGGTCCTCACGAGGCTGTTGTGCTTCCGCCACAGGTCGCGGCGCTCGTTCTGGATGGGCTTGTGGCAGATCTCAACGTAGCGTTGGGCCAGATCGCGGAGGATCTGAATGTCGCTGTTGTTTGCCATGTGATGGCCCTGCGTAGGTCAACTCAGGATGCGCCTCGGAGAAGAAGGCAGTGATCATGTCAGCGTTAAGGCATGTGCTGATTGGCGGCCTAATGTGATGAGCAGGTTCGTCGCTGGGATGCTCTTTTTCGTCTGGTGCTCTAGCTCCGACAAGGGGCCTTCGCTGTCGGCTGCCTTTGCGCCTCCTCGGAGGTGCCGTACGCGGCGGAGGTGAATCGCCATGGCAGTACAATGTCGCCGGCAAAGGAGGATCAATATGCAGATCGGGCTGAAGCCGCCCGAGGGGGCGGTAGTGCTGTTCAATGGCCGGGATGTGAGCAACTGGCATCAGCGCAACGGCGAGCCGGCCACGTGGACGGTGGAGGACGAGGTTATGACCGTCGCCAAAGGCGACGCCATCACCGCCGAGACCTTCCAGGACGCCTACATCCACCTTGAGTTCCGCACGCCGGATATGCCCGAGGCCACGGGCCAAGCCAAGGGCAACAGCGGCGTGTATGTCCAGGGCCGCTATGAGATCCAGGTTCTCGACTCCTACGGCTGGGAGGTTCCCGGGCTCGGTGACTGCGGTGCGATCTACAACCAGTATGCGCCGCTGGTGAATGCCTGCAAACCGGCGATGGAGTGGCAGAGCTACGACATCATCTTCCGAGCCGCGCGCGTAGACGGAGCCGGGAAGGTTGTCGAGCCCGCCCGGATGACCGTCCTGCAGAATGGCCTCGTGATCCAGAACAACGCGGTGCTCCAGGGCCCGACCGGCGGCCCTGTAGATGAGAATGAGGGCCAGCCCGGACCATTGCTGCTGCAGGATCACGGAGACGCGGTGCAGTACCGCAACGTGTGGCTGGTGCACCTGCCCGAGAAGGGCTCCGACGCCTACGAGCCTCACTAGAGGCGGTTTCATAACCTCAAGAACAATCGCGCGTAAACGCGCTCCTATAGAGGTTATGAAATAGGTTCTAGCCACCTCGGGATGCCGCGCCCTCCCTGGCCGCGCGTCGTAGCTCTGCCGTGGCCTCTGCGATTGCTGCGCCGGGGCGGAATACGCTGGCACTGCCCGCGACCAACACGTTCGCCCCGGCGGCGCACATCTTGCGCGCGTTCTCGGGGCTGACGTTGCCGTCCACCTGTAGGTCAATATCGCGCGCGGTCTCCGCCAGGCGCTCATATGCGTGCGCGATTTTGTCCAGGGTCGCCGGCACCAGCTTCTGGCCGGCGAAGCCGGGATTGACCGTCATGATCAGAACGAGGTCCACATCGTCCAGCACATAGTCGAGCGTCTGTAAGGAGGTCGCCGGATTAAGCGCCACGCCCGGCGAGGCGCCCTCCCGGCGGATGAGCTGCAGGGTCCGATTCAGGTGCGTGCAGGCCTCCTGGTGGACCACCACGATGTCCGCCCCGGCCTCGATGAACACGGGAATGTACTGGTCCGGGTGCTCGACCATCAGGTGGACGTCGCAGGGCAGGTCGCTCATCGCGTTGACCTGCTGCACAAAGTGCGGGCCGAAGGTGAAATTGGGGACAAAATGGCCGTCCATGATGTCGAAATGCAGCCAGTCAAGGCCCGCAGCTTCCATCTGGCGGAGCTGATCCTCCAAGTGGCGCAGGTCCGCACACATCAGAGACGCCGAGATCTTGAGGGTCCCTTTGACACTCACGGTTTCACGATCACCTTCAGTCCCGCGCGGGTTTCATGGGCCGCGAAGGCCTCGTTGATCCGGTCGAGCGGGAACTCGTGGGTGATAAGCTCCCGGGCGCGCACCATGCCCGCCGCGATCAGGCCCAGCGCCGCCTTGTGATGCCGCGGCACGCACCCGTGCGAGCCGTGCACAAAGCATTCCTTGTAGTGCACCACGTTGCTGTCTATGGTGATCGGCGGCGTGCCCTTGGGCAGCCCGCCGAAGAAGTTGATCCGCCCCCGGTTCTTGGCCAGGCCGATGGCCTGCATCTGCGCCTCGGGCGAGGCGCACGCGGTGACGACCACATCGGCGCCCAGTCCGCCTGTCTCGGCCATCACCCGCTCGGTCAGGTCCTCCTCCTGCGTCCAGACGAGCACGTCAATGTCGAACTGTCTCGCCATCTCCAGTCGCGCCCTTGACCGCTGCGCCAGGATGATCTTCGTCGCGCCCATGTGCCGGGCCAGTTGGCTCATCAGGATGCCCGCCGGGCCCGCACCGATAATCACAATGGTCTCCCAGACCCCCAGCCGCGACAGCTCCAGCCCGTTGATCGTGCAGCCCAGCGGCTCGGCCAGGCAGGCCTCCTCGAAGGCCAGGCCCTCGGGAATATGGTGCACCGGCCCGTAGTTGACGGTGGTCTCGTTGAGCAGGATGTACTCGGCAAAGCCGCCCGGGAACTGGTAGCCGATGGCGTAGTTGATCTGGCAGTTATTGCCGATACCGGCGCGGCAGAACTCGCACACGCCGCAGGGCACGTCGGCCCCGACCGCCACCCGGTCGCCCTCCTCGAACCCCGTTACGTTCTTCCCGCGCGCGACCACCTCGCCGGCGATCTCGTGGCCGATGATTTGCGGCGGCTTGACGCGCGGGTTGCCGTGGTGAAAGATCCGCAAATCGGACCCGCACACCGCGCACGCCCTCACACGCAGCAACAGCTCGTTGTCGCCGACCTCCGGGGTCGGCACCTCCTGCACCACCAACTTCTCCAATGCTTCGAATACTGCAGCCTTCATCGCGTTCTCCTAGCCCCGCGGGATCGCCCATTGTCGGACCGTCTGCGGGGCGCTCGGTAGTATGCCGCCGAAGCGGACCTGGGAAGCGAAACGCCTGCCGCACCACAGGTGCGCACTCGACGGGGCTTTCTCAACACCGTCTGAGTGCGCCGGCGTCGGCTTCCCACCGCGATTCCACCCCTGCACCACAGCTCTGTGCAACGGCAACAGCCCCACCACCCCACAAGTGGTAAAGTTGTAAAGTGGCAAGTTGTAAAACGTCATACAGTCCTGGCGCACCGGAACCCGATGTCGTCGTCCCGGTGCGACGGCTCGATGCTGCCGCGGAGCGCGCACTGGAAGCTGAGCTCGAAGCCGTTGAGCCACGAGCCCCCCCGCAACACCCGATACTCACCAGTCGCCGGCCCCTGCGGGTCCAGCGGCGGCGACTCCCGATAGTAGTCCTCGCCGTACCAATCTGCGCACCACTCGTAGACGTTGCCCGCCAGGTCCAGCGCACCGCACCAGCTCGCCCCCTCGCTAAAGCTGCCCACGGGCAGCGTCCTCACCTCACCCTCGCCCCGGTTCTCCTCCCAGCACAGCCTGCTGCCGTCCCACTCGTTGCCCCACGGATACTTGCGCCCCTCCGGCCCCCGACCCGCATACTCCCACTCCGCCTCCGTCGGCAGCCGCAGCCCGGCCCACTCGCAATACGCCTGTGCGTCGTGCCAACTCATGTAGATCACCGGGTGCAGCTCCCGACCCTCGGCGTACTCCCGCCATCTCTCGCTCTCCCTGTACCCCGTCGCCGCCACGAACCGCGCGTACTGCCGGTTCGTCACCGCCGTCCGCTGCAGCCAGAACGCGCTCAGCTCCACCTCGTGCTGCGGCCGCTCGTCGTCGTCACCCACTGTGTCGCCCTCCGCGCGGCCCATCAGGAACCGCCCCGCCGGCACATACACCAGCTCGCTACCGTCCCCCGGCCAGCGGATCCTCACCCCCAGACGCGGCCGCTCCCAGTAGTGACGGCTCCGGCGGTCAAACCGCCGAACCACCTCCCCCAGTTCCATTTTCTCGCAGTCCGCCTCCGCTAAGCCTGGGCACTCATCACCAGCAGCACCTTGTTCGCGAACTCGCGCCGGTCGCGCAGCAGCTCCAGAGCCTCGTTGGCTTGCGCCAGCGGGAACCGGTGGGTGATCAACGGCTCGATTCGCAGCCCGCCGCGAGCCATCGCCTCCAGGCTGGTCGCCCACTCGCTTCTGGGCAGCCGCGCGAAGCTGGAGTTCCAGGTCCCCCTGATCGTGAGCTGCTTCCGAAGAAGGCTCCAGAGGACCTCCTGCGACAGCGTGACCCCGGCGGCCGGATTGCCCATCAGCACAATCTTGCCCAGCTTGCGCGCCATTTGGATCGCCTGGACCACCGTCGCCGGCACGCCCGCGGCCTCCACGACCAGGTCCAAGCCGACACCGTCGGTCTCCGCCAGGGCTCGCTCGACCGGATCCCACTCCGAGGAGTTGATCGTGTCGGTAAAGCCCAGCTCGCGGGCCGCGGCCAGCTTCTCGGCGACCAGATCAAACAGGAACACGCGGCCGGCGCCCAAGGCCCGGGCCCACTGGGCCAGCAGCAGGCCGATGGGCCCCGCGCCCAGGATGGCGACGCGGTCGCCCGCAGCCACGCCGAACCGCCGCAGGGCGTGGAGGGCCACGCTTGCGGGCTCCGTCAACGCCGCGTGATCCAGCGGCACGGCGGCGGGAACTCGCACCAGGTTCCAAGCGGGAGCAACGACGTACTCGGCGAAGGCGCCGTCGCTGCGCGATCCGAGGTAGTCGTAGTGATCGCAGAGCTCGAATACGCCTCGCTCGCAGTACCGGCAGCGGCGGCAGGGCAGCAGAGGGAACACCGTGACGGGGTCTCCCTCCGCCCAGCCCTCGACACCCTCTCCGCAGGCCGCCACCCGGCCGGCAAACTCGTGTCCGGGGATGAGCGGAAACCGATACGTGCCGTGCTCGAAGATCCGCGGGACATCCGAGCCGCAAACGCCGCACGCCGCCACGCGGACGAGCACTTGCCCCCGGGCCGGCTCCGGGCGCGGGCGCTCCTCGACGCGCAAGTCTCCTACACCGTAAAGGACGGCTGCCAGCATGGTGTCCATGGCTGCTCAAACTGCGCCGGGACCTCTCGCTCTAGTCCGCCACGTACTGCCGCCAGTATTCGACCGACGCGCGGAGGTCCTCGACTACCCGGTACTCCGTAGGGAAACGCTCGCGGTGTGAAATCTCGAACAGCAGCGTGACCTCCTCGGCTCCCGAGCGCTCCAGGGCCGCCAGCACCTCCGGTGGGTTCACCCGCCCCTGCTCGTTGTACTCGGGCGTGAAGGGCCAGTGGCCCCCCTTGTCGCGCAGGCTCTGCTTGATATGCACGCACGGTGCGACGGTGCCGAACTCCGCCAGCCAGGCGTACGGGTCCGTATCGCGCGAGTCGTCCGACTCGAGGTCGCCGTGGTCCACGTCCAGGCACAGGCGCATCGGGATCGGCAACTCAGGCGGGAAGCGGTTCAGGAGCCGGCGAGTCGCCTCAATGGTGTGCGCCATTTCGCGGGGGATGGACATCGGCTCAAACATCAAGTATTCCAGGCCGAGCTCGGCTCCGTACTCGGCCAGACGGCACCATCGTTCCAGCGCCTCGACGACGCGCTCCTCGTGCCGGCGCTCGTCCTGCAGGTCGCGCACCGAAAGAATCCCGAAGTGACTGCCCGCGCCGCGCGCCCCCAGCTCAACCGACATCTCCAGCCAGCGCCGAAACCACTGCTGCCAGGTCTGTCGGACGCCGGGGTCCGGGTGCATCAGGTGGTTCACGCGGGTGAAGGCGCTGGTGAAGGTGGTCTCCACCTGAACGCCGTACTCGGCGCAGTATACTTTGATCTGTTCCAGCGCCGGCACGATCACCTCGTCGGGCAGCCAGGGCGGAAGCAGGTCCATCACGAACTGGCAGACGCGCAGCCCGAGCTGCTGTCCCACAATTTGCGTCCAGACCTCCGGCTCGGGGAACCGATTGGTGGCGAAGCCGCAGTTGATGCCGAGTTGGGCGTGCATACCTTCAGGGCCTCAGCGCTTGGCGAAATGCCACTGCGCCAGTTGCTCTCCGATGCTCCAGTACTCGCCCCAAAACGAGAACACCGGATTCGTCTTGGCGTGGTCGAGTGCGCCGGCGTCGGTGAGGATATCGTCTTGGGCGTGGACGGCCACGATCTCGCCGATCAGCCAGTCATGGTTGCCCAGGTGAGCCGTGTGGACCAAGCGGCACTCCAGGCTGATGGGCGACTCGGCGATTAGCGGCGACTTGATCTCCACGCTGGGCTGCGGCGTCCATCCCACCACGTCGAACTTGTTACAGTCGCGCCCCGAGATGCAGCCGCAGAGGTCGGCCTCGGGAAGCTGGTCCGCACCGGGAATGTTTACGCCGAAGTCCTGCGTGTTCTGGATCAGGCCCAGGGAGTACTGCCGCACGCCGATGGCGACGCCCACGGTCGGCGGGTTCGATGAGCAGATGGAGCTCGCGCCGATGGTGATGATGTTCGGCTTCCCCTGGTCATCTACGCAGCTCACCAACACCAGTGGCCAGGGGTAGAACCACTGCACACTCGGACGCTCGATTCGCACTTTGCCCATCGCGGTGCCTCCTTGGCGGGGGTCTTGTCGTCAGGCGCTACTTCTTCTTCCGCTCCCAGGGCAGCTTGAGTTGCTTGCGTTCGCCGCTCCAAGTGCGGAGATCGAAGGCCTCGTCGGCCTGCTTCAGATCGGCGATCATCCGATCGTGCGCGCGCCGCTGGCGGCTGCCGCCTCCGAGCAGGAGATACCTGACCGCACCGGGCTCAGTCGGCTGCCCCTGCACGTTGCGCGGCACGTCGGCCTCGTCGAGCAGCCGGTACGTTAGCCCCGGCACCGGCGGCAGCGGAGAGGCTTCGAAATCCGACCCGGCGAAGGGCGCGCCCACGAACATGACATCCTGCCGAGCCACGCCGATGGCGCCGTCGGGCAGCACCCATTGCCGCACGCGCCGATAGCCGACGTTCTCGTGAAAGCTCTCGAGGCTCTGCAGCAGGCAGCGCGTGCGGTAGTCGCTGGGCCCGATGAGCCGGGACAGCCGCGTTGCCGCGTGGCGGACCTCCTCCAGCGCACTCAAGTACTGGTTCACCTGCGCCGGCGTGGGCTGCGCCTGGAAGTCCAGCCGTTGCAGCGCCTCGGCCAGGCGCAGGGATTCGATGCGCGCCAGCTCGGGGTGTTGCCGGCTCAGCTTTTCGTTGCTCTCCTCGATCCAGCCGAGCACGTCCTCCAGGTCCCCCGCCTGGCGGAAGGCCGCGTAGTCGTCCGGGCTGGCGACGACCTCGCGCAGCACCTGGGCCAGCGCGGCGATCCCGCCGGCCAGCAGGGCGGCGTCGCTTCTCAGGCCGGCGCCGATATGCTCGGCCAGCATCATGCGCCGATGAGCCGGCAGTGCGGGCCCCACGCCGTCCATGCTCTGGTGCAGCCGCTTGAGGGCCGCGATCCGTTCGTCGCGCGCCAGGTCCCGACGGCCCGCCTCGAGCAGACGCTGCGAAAACCGAATCCGCAGCTCCTCCAGATCATCGCCGCTGGGCACGAAGACCCGCTGCACAAACCGGCGGGCCGAGGCGGGTCCGGCGAACAGCGCCTGGAGGATTTCGGCGGCAGGCTTGAGCACCATGCCGGCTCGCGTGTCGGTCGGCAGGAGCTGCACATCGGTCACCGCACGCGGCCGCCGGTCTGTGCCGCCCCGAAACCGCAGGTCGGCCAGGAAATAGAACAACAGCGTCACGGAGCGGATTCCCGGGAACATCTCCGGGCGGTATTGAAGCTGCGTGGAGAAGTACCGGGCCCGCGTTAGATCCAGCACGGCGATCTGCCGGGGGCCGAGCAAGTTCGGGATCTTCCTCCCGTCAGCCGCGGTCAGCACCGCGCCGTGCGACCGGCGGTCGTACACATGCTGCAGCGCCGCGACCAGCAGATCATGCGTCTGGCTCCGATGCTGCAGCTTGCCGCCGGCGTCCACGCCTTCTTGCCGGGAGAAGCGCCACTTGTCCGTCTCATCGGCGGCACTGGCTCGTCGGACCGCCGTGAGGTACGATTCGATCCTCAGGATGATGTCGTCCGCTGCGTAGCCGGGCGTGTCCAGGTTGACCGGGACCTCACCCAGATAGACTACGGCGAAGCAACCGAGGCTATCGCCCTCGACGCCGTACTGCAGGAAGCCGGGGCCGTGGGCTCCCCAGGACAGCAGACGAATGCCCACCCCTCCGGTGGTCAGGTGCTTGTCGGCCTGCGCCAGCTCCTTGTTCACCTCTTCCAGCACCGGGCGCAAGTGCCTCACGGGGTTCGTTCGCAGGTACGGGGCCAAGGCTACGTAATCCGCCGCCGTCACCTGGGGACACAGTGTCGGCAGGCCGAACAGACAGATCCATCCGCAATGACGCGCCGCTCTCATGGCCATTCCTCCGAGCCGGCGGATCAGCATCCAGTCTTGCCCCAGTTCCACATCCCGCGCTGTTGTCCTGCGTTCGGGAGGCCTGACTTCTGGACTGACATCGCGCCCTGGGCGTGACGTGCGGATCATCCCTTGCCCACTGGGCCGCCCCGGAAAACGCAAGAGGCGCGGCCAATTAGTGGCCGCGCCTGACTTCCTGGGTTTGCGCTCGCAACAGCCCGGGTAGCGATCAAGCTGAAGCTATCATCCTGCTACACTCATCTCTGTCGAGGGTTAAAGAAAAAGCGATCTTACGCCTCGGCACTTCTCGTTGTCAGACGCTTCTCCTCCTGCGCTTCCTTCAGTTAGGCCTCGTCCCAAAGCTCAAAAGCGGGCGGACCTCCCGTTGGACCGGGCGCAACAACGATTCAGGCCCGGTCGCTATGCAGGAAATCCACCGTTCCCGGCGGTCGAGGTGTTGGCGCTCGGGACAGCGATATTGTCGCCTTCACCGCCGCCCTCACCTGTGATGTCTGCCCAGTGTTCGTTTCTCTTCAACATCGGAGGGACAAACTTCCGGCGTTGCTTTTTCTCCGTGCGAGCGCTTTCGGTACGCTTGCTAAAGCTCACAGAACTGCCTCCTTTCGCCACCCGTGCTCAGCCCTGCTTCGGCGCTAGTCTGCAGCGTGGCCAACGGATGCCCCGGGCGACGCTTCGCATACGAGGCGCAGGATAGCATTGTCGAACCGATTTGTCAACCGGTAACCCGCCCTTTCTGCGCTCGTTTGAGATAGCCTGCCCGACGACAGACCACTCCGCTGCCGCCCTCTGCAGGCCCGGACAATATGCCTATTCTACCACCCCTCGCAGGATTCCTCCTGCACGCAACATTTTTCTGCCGAGAACTCTGTACGACACTTGGGACGCCCTCATTGACCTGCGCAGAAATCCGGTATTGGCACGCCTAGTGCCCCTCCGGCGCCTGGATCCACACCTCGCGCCGCCGCGGCCCGTCGAACTCGCAGAAAAAGA
>JALGUG010000094.1:0-10147 GCA_029820995.1 Candidatus Zipacnadia bacterium | reverse complement strand
GAGCACCCGATCAGGCTGGACTTGATGTGGGCATCGGAATTGCCCTCCGCGTGGCGGTAAAAGGACGCATCGCGCTCCGCCAGACGCGCCAGCGCCTCAGTCAGGTCGCGCACGACCGACGGATCGGCGTTTTCGTTGATGGTCAGTCCGGCCGTTGTGTGGGGTACGAACACGGTCACAACCGCGGACCGGCAGCCGGCCTCGGTCACCGCGGCCTGCACCTCGCCGGTAATGTCCAGCAATTGCTCGCGTGTCGTGGTGCGTATGGTGCGCTTGAGTAACATGGCTCGCCTGCTCAGATCACGCGGTCCGCCGCCTCGGAGATTTGCAGGTACCGGGGATAGGCCTCTTCCCACGCCGCGGCGTCGCGCGGTTGGTATTCGACGACCTCAAAGGAGTTGCGGATAATGCGCCGGGCTTCCTCCAGTGAGCTCACGCGCCCTCGGGCGAGCGCCTGCATCATCACGTTGCCCGCCGCCGTGGCCTCGACCGGCCCGGTCACCACGCGCCGGCCGGTTGCGTCGGCGGCGAATTGGCAAAGCAGTGTGTTTTGCGAACCGCCGCCGACGATGTGGATCACTTCCAGCTTCCGGCCGCGCAGCTCTTCCAGTCGCTCCAGGACCCAGCGGTATTTCAGGGCCAGGCTCTCCAGGGCGCACCGCACCGTCGCTCCAGGATCGGCGGGCGGCTTCTGACCCGTCGCTGCGCAGAACTTGCGGATCTCGGCCGGCATGTCGCCGGGGCTTAGGAAAGAGGCGTGGTCCGGCTCCACCAGGCAGGCGAAGGCCGGCGCCTGTTCCGCCATTCGCGTCAGCTCGTCGTACTCCCACGATTGACCGGCCCGCGCCCACGTGCGCCGACATTCCTGCACCAGCCACAGGCCCATGATGTTCTTCAGAAAGCGAATCGTGCCGCAAACGCCGCCCTCGTTGGTGAAGTTGTACTTGAGGGCCTCAGCGGTGATGATCGGCTGCTTGATTTCGAGGCCCATCAGAGACCACGTGCCGGAGCTGAGGTACGCATAGTTGTCCACTTCCGCGGGCACCGCCGCCACCGCGGCCGCCGTATCGTGGCAGGCGGGAGCAATTACCGGCGCCTGGACCACGCCGACCTCCTCCGCGACCGACTTGAGCAGCACCTCCAGCACCGTTCCCGGGGGCACGATCTCGCCCAGGATCTTGGTGGGGATCCCCAGCCGCTCCAACAGGGGGCGAGCCCAGTCACGCTCGCGCGGATTGTAGAACTGGGTCGTGGTCGCGATGGAGAATTCGTCGGCCTTGCGCCCGGTGAGCCAGAAGTTGAACAGGTCCGGCATCATCAGCAGGCGCTCGGCCGCCGCCAGTGCCGGAGCCCGGGCCCGGGCCATGCTGAATAGCTGAAACAGGGTGTTCAGCGGCATGAACTGAACGCCGGAGTACTCGAAGATTTCGGCCCGCGGGACAATCTCGCAGGCCGCCTCGATCATGCCGTTCGTCCGCGCGTCGCGATAATGATAGGGGTTGCCCAGCAGCACGTCGTCGGCACCCAGCAGGCCGAAGTCCACGCCCCACGTATCCAGCCCAAGGCCGTCCAGCTCCGGGCCGAACTCGGCTCGGTACTTCCGCAGGCCGTCCATGATCTCCGACCAGATGCGCAGCACGTCCCAGAAGATGCTGTCACGCACCGGCACGGGCCCGTTGCGGAAGCGGTGAAGCTGCTTGAGTTTCAGCCGGTCGCCGTTCAGCTCACCAACGACCGCCCGGCCGCTCTCGGCCCCGAGATCGAACGCCAGATAGCGCTGCACCGTCGCCATCCGTCTTCACCTCAGCTCCTGGGCTTCCCCTCGCATCGAGCGCCCTCGGCCCGGCACCGCGTTCGGCAAGCCCGGATGCGGGCCGGATGGGGACCCCGGCGGCTCCCCGGCGCGAGCCGCTTGTCCCCATCGGGCCCCTCCACGACGCTGTCCGCTGGAGTCGCGCGAGCCCTCGTCGTGGTCCTAGTAACCCCTGAGAATGAGCCGCCACTCGGGGGGCAAGAAGAAGTATAGGAACACCGTGAGCCCAAGGCTCAACACCAGGCCCAGAACAACCCAGCCATACCGGGGGTCCCAGTCCTCTTGCGCTTCGAGTATCAGGCTCTGGAAGCAGGTAAAGGTCGTGCCGACAACGCCCATGGCAGTGAGGGCCCAGGTGTGCTGCACGTCGTGCGTATACAGCCACGGCCACACCAGGTAGGTCACGATCCACCAATGCGCGGCCACGCCGATCACGGGGATGCCGCCGATAACCGTCGCCACCCCGATCAGAGCTGCGGCGCGCCAAAGCAGCCCGGAGACGCCCCATTCCTTGAAGGGCTCGCCGTACACCCAGTGGGCGCAGCCCACGCCGAATAGCCCGAGCACCAGCACGAACAGCACGACAAAGCAGCCCCACCATATGTTCCAGTATTCCGCGTATCGGCTCTCCATCGCACGACCTCCGCTACGTATCCCAACCGGCTGCCGGTTCCACATCCGAGGGCCGGAGCCCTGCTCCAAGAGGAGGATTCCCGCGCGCAATGGCGCAAGAGCCTGTTACGGAAGGACGCCCGGCAACAGGTGAGAGCTGTGAAGCGAATCGCAGTTATGACCAGCGGCGGTGATGCGCCCGGAATGAACGCCTGCGTGCGCGCCGTGGTGCGCGAGGGCCTGGACGAAGGTTTTGAGGTGGTCGGCGTTCGCCGCGCCTATGCCGGTCTGCTGGACGGGGATTTCCAGCCGCTGAATGCGCGCTCCGTGGGCGGGATTCTGCGCCACGGTGGGACGATCTTGCAGTCCGCCCGGTGCGACGAGTTCAAGACCCCGGAGGGCGTTCGGCGCGGGCTGGAGCACCTTCAGGCAGAGGGGATCGAAGCCCTGGTCGTCATCGGCGGCGACGGCTCACTCCGGGGCGCCCAGGACCTGCACAAACTCGACTATCCCGTCATCGGTGTTCCCGGCACCATTGACAACGACCTGGTCGGCACCGACGAGGCCATCGGCGTGGATACGGCGCTCAACACGGCCCTGGGGGCGATTGACCGCCTCAAGGACACCGCCAGCGCGCTGGGCCGCGCCTTCGTGGTGGAGGTAATGGGCCGCAACTGCGGCTATCTGGCGCTGATGGCCGGGATTGCGGGCGGCGCCGAGGTGGTGCTGGTGCCGGAGGTGCCAATAGACGGCGAAAGGGTGCTGGACGAGCTGGGGCGCACCCACCGGCGAGGCAAGCCGCACTTCATCGCCGTGGTTGCCGAGGGCGCAACGCCGAACGGGCGAGAGCTGGCCGAACTGATCGAGAGCAGCACGGAGCGCGGCAACTTCGAGGCGCGCTTAACGATCCTGGGCCACGTTCAGCGCGGCGGCTCGCCGACGGCCCGAGACCGATTGCTGGCCTCCCGCCTTGGCTCGGCGGCGGTCAAACGGATTAAGGAGGGCATCTTCGGCGAGATGGCCGGCCTGGTCGCGGGGAAGATCGAGTACACCGCGATCGCCGACGTAATCAGCCAACGCCGGCAGATTGATAAGGAGTTCTACGAGCTGTCCTGGGTGCTGGCGATGTGAGGAGGTGGCTCCTCTCGCGCCTAGGGCTCCAGGACCACCTTGATGGACTCGGCCCCCGAGTGGACCGCCTCGATGGCCCTATCGAAGTCCTTGAGCGGCAGGCGGTGGGTCACGATGTCCTCGGCCGGGACGAGGCCGCGCTCCAGAAAGTCAATGGCGATCGGGTAGCAGTACGGCCCGAGATGTGAGCCGTGGATATTCAGCTCCTTGGTGTCGCCGATGATCGTCCAGTCCACGGTCACCGGCTCGGCGAAGACCGAGAACTCCACGAAGGTGCCCAGCCGGCGGATCATGTGCAGCCCCTGCTCCACCGCGGCCGGATGTCCCGTGGCCTCGATGTAGACGTCGCAGCCGTAGCCCTCCGTCAGGTCGCGCACCGCCTCGATCACGTCCGTCTCCTGCGGATTGAGGGTCAGGTCGGCGCCGCACTTCCTCGCAATCTGTAGCCGGTGCGGCGACAGGTCCAGCGCGATCAACTTGGCCGGGTTCTTCTGCCGCGCGGCGCAGACCATCCCCAGACCGAGCGTTCCGCAGCCCGCGATGACCACCACGTCGGCGAAATCAATCTCCGCCCGCTGCACCGCGTGGATCGAGCAGCTCAGTGGCTCGATCAGCGCGGCGTGATGCGCGGGCATGGTCGGGGGAACCCGGTAGTTGCGCGCGTTGGCCGGGAAGCGCATGTACTGGGCCATCGCTCCCGGCGCCACTTGGCGGAAGCCGTAGACATCGTGCCGCTCGCACATCCAATAGCGTCCGGTCCGGCAGAAGCGACAGTCCCGGCAGGGCACGATTTGCTCCGAGATCGCGCGGTCGCCGATCTGGAGTCCGTACTTCTCGCCGGCGCCTTCGCCCAGCGCGACCACGGTGCCGACGAACTCGTGCCCCGGCGTGATCGGCGGTTGGCAGTAGCCCTCTCGGTGCTCGTCGCCCCAGAATAGCGCGGCTCCCACGTAGCACTTCACGTCGCTGGCGCAGACACCGGCCGCCTCGATCTTCACCAGCACCTCTCCGGGGCCGATCTGCGGCACCGGAATCTCCTCCAGGCGGTAATCCCTCGGCCCATAGGTGACTACGGACAACATCTTCGCTGGAAGGTCCCTGTCGGTCGCAGACACAACCTACCTCCTATCTTGACGCGATGAGCGCGGAGGTATTCTCCGCGGAACCTATCGCTCCCTGTGAGATGGTCTGAAGATGTCCGCGAATCTGATTATTGACGCCCACACCCACATCTTCCCCGATCACGTGGCCCAGCGCGCCGTGGACCGGCTCGGCAGCACGTACGGCGTGGCGCCGGTAGCGCCGGCCACGCGCGACGGACTGCTCCGGCACATGGACGAATGCGGCGTGGACCGGTCAGTGCTCGCGCCGGTTTCCACCAAGCCCGAGCAGGTGCCCGGCATCAACGAGTGGATCACCAACTTGGACACCGAGCGGCTGATCCCCTTCGGCACGCTCCATCCGTTCTACGGCGACTGCGCGGGCGAAATCGAGAAGCTGCTCGACCGGGGCGTGCGGGGCTTCAAGCTGCAGCCGTATTTCCAGGGCTACGACTTCGAGGCGCCCGAGTTCCGGGCGATGATGGAGCTGGTCGGCGACCGCCTCGTTGTGCTGCTGCACGGCGGCCAGGAGATGGTCCCGATTGAGCCGCTAATCCCGACGCCGGAGCGCGTGGCCGCACTGCACCGCGACTTCCCGCAGGTGCGCTTGATCGTCGCCCATCTGGGCGGCTTCCAGGTCTGGGACGCTGTGGAGCAGCACCTCGTCGGCCGGGACGTGTTCTTCGACTTGTCGTACACCTTCGGGCACATTGGCGACGAGCAGCTCCGCCGCATCGTCGCGGCCCACGGCACCGAGCACCTCGTCTGGGGCAGCGACTTCCCGTGGCAGTCGCAGGCCGAGGCGCTGGCCGGTCTGCGCGCCCTGAGCCTGCCGCCCGAGCAGGAGGCGGCTGTGCTGTCCGGCAATTGGCTGCGCCTGACGGGCGCCACGGCTTGAGAGCCGGCCGGCCCCGAGGAGGGACGTCATGCGGAGCGCTATGTTCGTTGTCGCGATACTCACTATCGCCTGGAGCGCCCTGGCACAGGAAGGCAAGCTGACGCTCAGCTCCGCCGCGCCGGGGAACATCTTCCTGGCGGGGGAGCCGCTTGAATTTGCGCTGGCGGGACCCGGCTCGCCGCAGGCCGCCTTCGCGGTCCGGGACTACGATGGTCATGAGGTTTCCTCAGGCCAATCAAGGCCCAAGGGCGACGGAGCCGCGGTCGCGCTGCCCGCTTTGGGTCCGGGCTATTACGAGCTGACCTGCCGCGCGGAAGGCGCCGAGGTCACGGCCTCGTTCGGCGTGCTGCGCTCGCGGGAGGGCCCACCCGCGCAGGACTGGCCGCTGGCGGTAGACGGCGCCACCGCCTGGCTGGCCCGGCCGCACCAGTGGCAACCCCTGGCGGAAATGCTCCGCCGGGCGGGCATCGGCTGGGTGCGGGAGCGGCTCTCGTGGGGGGAGGTCAATCCGCAGCCCGACAAGCTCGACTGGGGCAAATACGACACCGTGGCGGAGACCTTCTCCGCCGCGGGCATTCGGGTCTATCAGATCTTCCACGACTCCCCCGGCTGGACGCACCCCAAGGGCAAGCACACTCGCTGCCCGGACGATCTACGCGAGGTTTACAAGTTCACCAAAGCCGCGGGCGCACACTTCAAGGGCGAGATCTTCGCATGGGAGCCCTGGAACGAGCCGGACATCGGCTTTTTCCCGGACCTGGGTGACCGCTATGCCGCGGTGCAGAAGGCGGCCTACCTGGGCTTTCGGGCCGGCGGCGCCGAGGCGCCCGTGCTGCTGTGTTCTCTCTGCCGCGGTCACAGCGCCTTCAGCGACAATATCTTCGAGGCCGGGGTCGCCGATTACTTCGAGATCTTCAATTTCCACACGTACTCGCCGCTGGCACGCTACGTTCAGACGATCGAGGGCTGGATGAAGCTGACGCGCGACTACGGGGTCGGCGACCGTCCCGTGTGGCTGACCGAGGCGGGCATTCGGCTCCCGGGAAAGCCCAAGCTGCTTTCGGCCGAAGACCAGCGCAAGCAGGCCGAGTTTGTGCCGCGGTCCTTCGCCATCTCGCTGGCCGGCGGCGTGGATCACCACTTCTTCTTTGTGTACCCTAACTACCTGGAGCGCGGCGTGCAATTCGGATCGCTGCATCCGGACCTGACGCCCTACCCGGGCTTCATCGCTATCGCGACCGCGGTGCAAACGCTCCGTCAGGGACGATACCTGGGGCGCCTCGAGGTCCCGGAGGGCGCGTCGGCGTACGTGTTTCACACGGGTGAGCAGCGTGTGGCTGTCGTGTGGAGCGATAAGCCGCAGAAGGTGAAGCTGCCGGTGGCGGCACAGGAGGTCACGATACGCGATCTCGTCGGGCGAGACCGGGCGGCACGGGCTGCGGGCGGCGTAGTCGAACTGGAAGCCGGCCCCGCTGCCCAGTACGTATTGGGACTGGGGTCGGCCGTCGAGAGCAAGCTGATCGGGTCGGTTCGCCCGCCGGGCAAGCTGCCGCACCTGGCCCCGCCGAAGGTTGTGCTGGCAGGCAGGCTGGATGGTCCGCCGCTGGAGAAGAATGCGAACTGCTACCACGTCGGTGGCGGCGAGCGCGTGCTTCTGGTCGTGGATGTGTATAACTTCGACGAGCAGCACAGCGCGACAGGTCGGCTGCGGCTCGAACTGCCGGAGGGCTGGCAGGCCGCCCGGACTGAACTGGAGACGCGCGTCGAGCCCTTCGGGCGCAAGACGGTCACCATCGAGCTGACCGCCGGGCCGTATGCTCCGCCGCCGCTGAAGCTGTGGGTGCGCGGCAGCTTCGAGGGGCGGGAGGTCGCGCCGAGTGTGTCATACGTCAAGTTCGACCTGAGCCACACCGAGGCCCGGAAGAGCGAATCGCTGGGCGTCGAGAGGCCCGAGGCCTGGCGCAAGAATATCTCCGCCAATGGGAAGATGGAGATCGCCCCAGGCCCGGACGGCGGCGTCGCTTTCGACATCAGCTTCCACGGGCCGGGCGACCGGTGGTGCTACCCGGATATCGCACTGGCGCAAGCGGCGGATTGGCGCGAGTGGGAGGGCGTGTCCTTCGATTACCGGTTTGATACCGCTGACAAGGGAACGGTGGTCCGCTTTCAGGTAACCGAGCAGGGCGGGCCGGCGTACATGACCGGCCCCGGCTTTCCCGCGGGCAAGGAATGGAAGCGAGCGGTGGCGCTGTTCCCAGAGCTGGTGTGGGGGAGCTTTTCCCGGAAGGACGAGAACGGCCGTCTCGACCTTGACCGGATCGTCGGCTGGCGCATCGGCTGCAACACTAAGCTGGACCGGCTGCGGCTGGAGGTCCGGGATGTGAAGCTGGTGCGGTTCCGGTGAGCTCCGGCGTGACGCCTGAGAAGTTGTGCATTCGGTCCGAGCTCCCGGCAGCGAGGCCATGAAGTTCGAGATCATCGCTGGGGATAAAGCCACCGGCCTGCGGGCCGGCAAGCTCTATACGGCCCACGGCGTGCTGCACACGCCCGTCTTCATCCCCTCGGCCAGCCTCGCCCTCGTCAAGCACTGCAACCCCGAGGAGGTCGCGCAGGCGCAAGTACAGATCATCGCCTGCAATGCGTACCACCTCTATCTCCGGCCCGGCGAACAGGTCATCGCGCACGCCGGCGGGCTGCATCGCTTCATGGGGTGGAAGCGCCCGATCCTGACGGACAGCGGCGGCTTTCAGTTGTTCAGCCTGGCGCAAAGCCGCGAGATCAGCGAGGAGGGCGTCCGCTTCAAATCCCACCTCGACGGCTCCACGCACTTGCTCACCCCCGAGCGCTCCATCGAGATCCAGAACGCCCTCGGCTCCGACATCGCCATGGCCTTCGACGAGTGCACGCCTTACCCGTGCGATCGCGAGTATGCCGAGCGTTCGCTGGAGCTGACTCTTCGCTGGGCCCGGCGCAGCAAGGCGGCGCACCGAGAGCGGGCGCATCAGGCGCTATTCGGCATCATCCAGGGCAGCGTCTATCCGGACCTGCGCATTCGCAGCCTGGAGGGCACGCTGGAGATCGGCTTCGACGGCTACGCCCTGGGGGGCCTGTCCGTGGGCGAGAGCAAGGAGGAGATGTACGCGGTTCTGGATGCCGTCGTCAAGCGCCTGCCGGAGGACCGGCCGCGGTACTTGATGGGCGTGGGTCTGCCCGAGGACCTCGAGAACTGCGCCGAGTACGGCCTGGACCTGTTCGACTGCGTGATCCCGACCAAGAACGCTCGCCACGGCACCATTTTCACGTCGGAGGGCCTGCTGAAGATCAAGAACGCCCGCTATGCCGACGATCACGGGCCGCTGGATCCGAACTGCGACTGCGTCGCGTGCCGGAAGTACACGCGGGCGTACCTGCGCTACCTGTTCGTGGCGGGCGAGTCGCTGGGCCTGCGGCTGCTCACGTTGCACAACCTACGGCACTACGAGCGGGTGATGGAGGGCCTGCGGGACCGAGCAAGAGGAGCCAACCCCAGGTAGGAGCCGTCTTGACCATCGGGCCTCACCATGCCAGGCGCATGCGCGGCGGGGTGGAATGGCGTTGGCGGAGGGAGAGGTAAGCGAGGGAATCGCAGATGGGCTCCCAGTGTGACACGGGTCATCTTGACCCGTGTGTGAACAAGGGCGAGAGGTTCGAGCGCTTTGCAGCGGCCGCGAGTATCAGGCCCGAGGGCCCTATGGCGGGCCGGATGGGGCCCCGACCCCGTCACGGCCCATCCAAGGGCACACACTGCCAAGCTTACCGGCCGGATGGGGCCCCTGCGTTGGCGCTCCTGGAGACCGCCCACAAACCCTGGTCCCCCTCCAGCCCCTCCAAACCGCTCCTCGGCGGGGGAATCGCTCGGCGCCCGCGCTACCACTCCGTATCGTAGTAGCGCATCGGTCCGCCGCCGCTGACGGTGCGGCAGTTGGCCCACTGATACCACTTGACGTGGCCATCGGCGAAGGCGCAGTTCGACCCACCGTTGTGGAGCGCCCAGTCGGGATTCATGGTCAGGTCGGGTGGACAGCCGCAAGGGGCGCCGCCCTTGGCAAAGGCGACCCGGCGCAGATGGGCTCGGTCGGCCGACTGCCAGTACCCGCCGATCCAACTGTGGATGCAGTCGGCTAACACGAGGGTCTCCGCCACATGGTTCAGTCGTGCCTGCTTGAGGCCGTGGCCTTGGTTGCCGATTAGCTCATTGTAGCCGTAATTGAGCGTCCAGCCCGGCTGGTCGAAGGGAGGATGGAGCCAGACGCCGTGCGTGTGGGAGCCGGCCAGATCGCTGCTGGGGCAGGCGAAGATCTGTAGGTTCTTGACGTACGGATAACTCCCGGCCCACCACGTGCACGAGTTGGGATTGCCAGCGTGGCCCTCGCCCCACAAGTAGGTTGGGAACTTCTCGTCGTAGTCCTGGCTGTACATCAGTATGCCGAGCATGAGCTGCTTGAGATTGCTGGAGCAGCTCGCCTGGCGCGCCTTCTCCCGAGCGCGGGCGAACACCGGGAACAAGATCGCCGCCAGGATCGCGATAATCGCGATGACCACCAACAGCTCAAT
>JALGUG010000393.1 GCA_029820995.1 Candidatus Zipacnadia bacterium | reverse complement strand
CGCCTTGGCGCGGTAGCCCATCTGCAGCCAACACACAGCTCGACCAAAGCCTAGGTCTCCTCGACTGCTGAACCTGTCCAGCGAGGCCGCGCGGTCGAAGGCCTTGAGCGCCGCGCGCCATCGCCTCTCATTCATCAAGATGACAGCCTGCAGGATGTACGTGCGCGGGGAGCAGGGCGCCAGCTTTGCCAGCGCCTCATAGCACCTGCGCGCTTTCTCGGTCTGACCGCCCCGCGCCAGCGCCATTCCCGCGATCTCCTGCATCTTCGACGCGTGTGGCGCCAGCTTAGCCACTTCCAACAGCATCCGCCCCGCCTCCTCAAACCGCCCCTGACTGGCCGCGATCTCCGCATAGTTGAGCAACGGGGTCACCAGGTTCGCCTCCACGCTCTGCTCCCGCCCGCGCTTACCGCTTTCACGCCCGACCCAGCTCCTGACCTCGGCCAATCGGTCCGCCTTCGCTCGCAGCTCTCCCTTGTCGGCGCGGATCGTGTACCCCAGGTACTCTCCGCCCAGCTTCAGCTCCTCCAGGTCCCCCGGCGACGTAAAATAGAGCGGCCGGGGGCCCTTGTACAGTCGCACAAAGGTCTTCCACCGCTCCTCCTCATCAGTCGCCTTAAGCGTCCTACGGAGCTCTTCGTTCGCCCCAATGCACCGCAGGAATGTCTCCATACGGTACTCGGAGCCCAGGTCCGCCAGTCCGGCCCACACGATCTGCCCCAGGTCACTCAGCGCACCGCCCCAATACCTGAGCGGAAACACCAGATAGTCCAAATTGCCATGCCGGCTGGTCAGGACCACGATGGCATTCGGCTCCACCTCGGCCTTGAGCCGCTTCACGTAATCCCCGGCAAACCGGAACTGCCTGCGATCACACTCGCGGAACGTGCCCGGCACCCGCACCGCGATCAGCGCCAGCCCGACGCCCGCTATGGCCCACGGCATCCCTCGCCAAGACAGACGCCCTGCTCGCTGCAGCAGCGCGGCCATGCCGCCCGCGATCAGCAGAGCAATTGCCACATACGTCGGGATGAAGAACACGTCGTAGTCGCCCACGGCGTACCCGAAGAATAGCGCCACGTTGATGCCTGCCAGGATCAGCATCGCCTCCGGCAGCGCCCGTCGCGCGGACAGTTGCAGCCGCCACAGCGCCACCGGCGCTAGTCCCAGCAGCGGCCCGAATTGGCTCCAAATCACTTCGGCGTCCCGCCGCGCCAACAACGGCACGCCTGCCAGCGAATACGCCATCAGCCGACCCGAGTACAACTTCGCTCGCACGTGGTCCACAAAGGCCCCCAGGCTGTCAATGCGCTCAAAAGCCGTCCCCAGTGGCAGATCGCCCAGCGAACGCAGCGGCAGGTACAGCCACGGCGTCAGCCCCAGCACCACACATCCGCCGAACTGCAGTACTTGCCGCTTGCTCGGCAGCCACTGGCGCCGACCACGGAAGGCCAGCCAGGCGGCTGCCGGCGTCACCGCGATGAAGCTCAGATGGTGGCTCAGCCCCAGGCCCAGCAGCACGCCCAGCCCCCACCACCAGCGTTCGGGACGTTCCGGCGGGTCCGCGCCCCAGATGCGCTGCGCCACCAGGAGGAAGGCCAGCATCAGCAGAATATTGAGCGCGTACACCTCCACCGACACCGCGTTGCCCCAGATAGTCGGCGCGAAGGCGAAGCTCCATGCGCCCACCACTGCCCCGGGCACGCTCCCGAACCCTCGCCAGGCCAGCAAGTAGAGCAGGACCGCCGCGCCGACCGCCGTCAGCGCGGTCATCAGGTTCACCCGAAAGGCCGGCTCACCCAAGGGGAGTTTGCAGAACAGGTGCCCGAGCAGTGTGAAGAGGGGGTATCCGGTGGGATGCGCGATACCTAGCCGATAACAGACCGTCGCCAGCTCGCCGCTGTCGCCATACACAATCGAGGGCGCCAGCGTGCAGAGATAGGCCGCCCCGGGCGCCACACCCGCCACGAGTGCGCCCAGCCAGACCCAGCGGCTCGACGTCCTCGGTTCAGCCTCCTTCGGTGGCGGCTCCGCAGCGCCCGGCCTCCGATGCTCTCGCCTAGCCTTCGGCTTGCGCTTCCTGCCCACACTTCTTCCCCTCGCACTCGGAGCCGCATCTCGCCCGAATCCCATCCCGGCCCTGCTGCCCTGCCGCGGATTTCCGCGCCCTCGGCCCCTAGTCCATCGGCAGGACCTCCACCGTTACGGTTCCGCTGTAAGTCCCCGCTGCATCGCTCAGGCCCTGGCGCTCGGCGCAGCAGTACAGGTACATACACAGCCCCAGGCAGCAGATCGGCCGCAGGTTCTCCCACTCCTCCCGTATCCAGACGCTGCAGTTGCAGTCCTCCCAGTGCTTCCGCCCCAGCCACGCCGTCGCCGCGATCTGCCGCCCCGCTCCATCCACCAAGTACAGCTCGTGGTTCACCACCCTCACCCGCACGTCGCAGTTCGCCCAGACCCACAGGAAGGTCCGCCCCACGGCGCCGTTGCAGTACTTCCGCGGCTCGCCCATCGGCCGCCAGATGTCCCCCTCGGCTCCGCCCACGAACCCGGCGGCCGCACCGTCTTGCTCCAGGTTCGGCTTGCCGTCGTCGGTGTGCCCCTGGCCCCAGGTGCCGACGTGCGGGTTGAACTCGCACTTGCAGTACTGCTCGATGTACGCTGAAGTCGGGCTGGTTAACTCCAGGGGGGCCCCGAAACTCGGCAGAGCCGGCGCCCAGATGCACGCCAACGCCACGAACAAGCCGCTCAGACTTACGCTCGCTCTCACACGTCACCTCCGCCCTGCCTTCTCGCGGCCCGCACCCGCTCGGGCCCCCTGCTCCTCTCGCATCCCGCCCTGCACGCCGGGCCGCTACTGCGCACATGTTATCGTGATCGTCGCCGTGCCGCTGTAATAGCCCGGCGGGTCCAGCAGCCCCTGCCGACGCCAGCCCGCGTCTAGGTGCACGTGTTCGCCGCTCTCCTCCTCGCCGGGCTGATACTCGAATAGCACAGTCTTGGAAGCTTGCGGGTCCTCGATGTCCGCGACTGCCTCCCACCCCGGTCCGCTACCCTGGCCGCAGCCGACCTCACCCAGGCTGATCCGGACGATATCCAGCGATCGGTCACGGTCCAGGTCACGTTCACGTCGCAGTTCTTGTACAGGGTACACGTATGGGTCCACTCGGCGTCTTCCGTGCTGGTGGGCGGCCCGGGGTCCACAATGATCTGGTCGGGGAAGCCTTCGAGCTGGATGTAGCACTCGATAGTCAGAGTGACCGTCGCCTGGTCGCTGGCCTGGTTCGCACTCATCGCGGGCGCCACTAGAACGGTCAAAGCCACGGCCGTAAGAGCGTAACGCACTAATCCCAACTCCTTACGTGCTGCCCTACCAGCGTTTCACCAGCTCCTCGATCACCCGGCCCGCCACATTCCGCGCCCTCAGCCGCACGCCCCACGCACCGGGTGCATCAACACTCGCCTTGTACGACGCCCTCCAGGGCGAACCTGCCGCGGGAACTGCGACACACTGCGGCCGAGCCAGAAACGGCAGGCCCACAAGCGGCACCAGCTCATACTGCGCTACGTTAGTCTCGGGCCCGCCCCGCCAAGACACTCTCACCACATTCCCACACCGCT
>JALGUG010000093.1 GCA_029820995.1 Candidatus Zipacnadia bacterium | reverse complement strand
GGGTTTGGGTCGAAGCTCGGTCTGGGCGACAAGACTGTATGGCTGCTGTATGTTTGCTGGATTGTGGACAACATCATGTTCGCAGTGGGGATGGCTCGCACCACCTATCTGGACAAGATCGCAGTGCGGCAGAGCGACGTGACGCCGACGCTGACGCTCGGCGTGACGATCAACCACGTGGTGTCCATGACGGTGCCGGCGATCGGCGGATGGGTGTGGGACCGCTATGGCTATGAACATGTGTTTATCGGCGCGGCCGTGGTCGCGATTTTGATGCTGCTTGCCGCGTTGCGAGTGCGGACGCCAGAGGGAAAGGGCGTGTGTTAGTCGCCCGGCCTTGAAAGACGGGGCTAGGCGGCCTGCAGCCGACCGTCGTCTCAACGGAAGGCACAGACGCGAGTGGAGACGGCGTGGCCTCACCCCCGGCCCCTCTCCGGGCCACAAACCACACCGCCACCGCCGGAGAGGGGCGCTCGGCCCCGCCGCCGCGAGGCCCGCCCGGACCAGGCCGGGCCACCTCCCCGCCCGCCACAGCGGACCCTGGGCGCCATATCTTCATGGCCGCGCCCCTAACCGGGCGGCCAAACGAGCCCTCAAGTGGATGTCCAACGGCAGGCTCACCGAAGGCGGAGGTGCAATTGGAAGGTCAAGCAGTCACAGTACTCAAGAATAGCACCAGTTGATCGCAGCGGCCGGCAGGGGGACCAACAGGAGTTGACATATCAGCAGGTTAATGCGGGATGGGAGTGTTCTTATGACTGTTGAAGAAGCGAAGCGTCGCTGGAAAGGTCCAGTGGTGCCCGTACTCACCATCTTTCAAGATGACTTGAGCCTCGATCTGGAGGGCTTGCGAGGCAATATCCGGTACGTCTTGGACGCGGGCGCCCGGGTGGGGAACACGGTGCTCCTGGTGTGCGGGGCCGGAGGCGACTTCCCCGTACTGACCACCGATGAGCGCAAGCAGGTGGCCCAGACTGTGGCCGAGGAGGCCCAGGGCCGTGTGCCGATCATCGTCGGCGCCGAGCACACCAGCACGCTGACGGTGGTCGAACTGGCCAGACACGCAATCGAGATCGGTGCCGATGCCATCCAAGTTTGCCCGCCTTACTACTACACGCCATCCCACGAAGACATCTTCAACCACTTTAAGGTCATCTCCGACTCAGTGGATATCGGCATCGTGGTGTACAACACCTGGTGGACGGCGCCCGATATTGGGCTCGAAGGACTGGAGCGACTGGCGAGCCTCGAGCACCTCATCGGCGTGAAGTGGTCGTCACCCGTGCCGTCGCAGTACATGATGGGATACGACCGTTTCGCGGAGCGGCTGGCGATCATTGATAACGGGGTTCAGCACGTGTACAGTCATATGCAGGGGGGCGTGGCGTGGATCAGCCACGTGTCGAACTTCTGGCCGCAGCATGACTGGAGGATCTTGGAGCTGATGGAGGCGGGCCGCTACCAGGAGGCTCAGGAGAAGATCAACGAATTCAACGCCGCCTTCCGGGCCTTTCGGGCGGAAATGGAAGCGCAGACCGGCGGGGAGGGCCATGCAATCAAGAAGATCATGGAGCTAGTGGGCCTGGCGGGCGGCCCTTCGCGACCGCCGACGCGCTATGTGCCGATGAGCGAGCAGCAACGCACGACGCTCTCCCGGCTGCTGAAAGAGAGGATCATGACGGAGCAATAGACGAGGGTGCGAAGGGCCGTCAGGGGCGTCGAGTCCACAGGCGGCGCCACCAGAGGCGGAGGCAGAGGATGGCTGATTCGAGGATGATTCGGCGGGAGAGCTTTGACTTGCCGTAGCGGCGCTCGACAAAGATGATAGGGACCTCGGTCACGCTGCCGCCGGCCTGCACCGTGCGAAACAGTCCTTCGACCAGAAAGGAATAACCCTCGCTTTCGGCCTCCAGCAGGCCGATGCGCTGGAGTATGTCGCGTCGGTAGCCCCGATAGCCGCTGGTGCAGTCGCGGATCTGGAGGCCTAAGAGCGTGCGGGCGTAGAAGCTGGCCCAACGGCTGAGGATGATGCGGGAGAGGCCCCAATTTCGCGTCCCGCCGCCCGACACCCAGCGCGAACCGATGACCAGATCGTGGTCGGCCAAGGCGGCGATGATCTGCGGAAGATGGACCGGGTCGTGGGAGAAGTCGGCGTCCATCTGAATGAGCTGCTCAGCCCCGTCCTGGAGCGCGCGCTTCATGGCGGCGATGTGGGCCGAGGCGTAGCCCAGCTTGCCCTGGCGGTGAATGACGGTCAGGCGGGGCTCTGCGGCGGCCAGCTCGTCGAGGAGCTGGCCGGTACCGTCGGGTGAATTATCATCGGTCACGATAACGTGGGCTGCCGGGGCCTGCTCGAAGATCTGGGCGAGCAGGTCGCGGACGTTCTCGCGTTCGTTGTAGGTGGCGATGGTGATGTATGTAATCGGTTCCATGGGCTGGCGTGGGTCGGCCGTTGGCCGGGAAGGTCCGGTTGCCGGTCGAACGGAAACAGAGCGTCCAGCCGGAGCCGTGAGGGGCTGTCGGCTGGTGAGCGCGTGAATTATACGGTGCTGATTCGACGAGACTGCGAACTGCGCGGCGACGTTCCGGCCGATGAGCTGTGGCTGCTGGCGGAGCCCCTTGAAGACGAGGGCCGGCGGATGATTGGGCTATGTCGGTGCCCCGGGTGCCGGAAGCTGTTCCTGCTCGATGAGCGGCAGTGGCAGGGCCGGGCGTCGCTGGCGTGCCCGACGGAGGGCTGCGTGGGCCACTTCATGCTGGAGCCGTCGGAAGGGGGCGACGACTTACGGGTACTGGTCGCCTTCTGAGCGTTCTGGTCGCCCTGGTCGCCGCCACCGGCTGTCGGGCGGCAGAGGGCTGGGTGGATCATTTCTCGGACGCACTCCAGCCGGGCTGGGTCACGCTCTGCCCCTGGGGATCGGCGGAACTGGATTTCAAGCTGCGGCCAAAGTGGCTAAGCATTCGGGTGAAATCCGGGCAGCTCATCGAACTGCACCGGCCCCGCACCAGCGCGAACTTCTGGGCCCTGACCCGTGTGGACGGGAAGCCGGCGGAGTCGTCGGCCCTGGGCCTGGTGCTGCGCGCGTCGGAGGAGCGGTTCGTGTCGTTGCTCTACGTGGCGCTCCCGGAGCCCGCAATAGTGCTCACGCATATGGCCAGTGGAGCGGTCAACCGAGCATCCATTCCGGCGCCGGCACTGCCGGTGCACCTGAGTCTGCAGCGCAGCGGCAGCACCGTGAAGGGCCACGTCAAGCAGGGCCAGTCAGCGTGGCGAAGCGTTGGTGAGCTGACAGTCGGGAGCCTGGGGCCGGTGGAGCCGGGATTGCAGGTTGAAGCGCGCGGCTCGGGCTTCCTGGCGCAGTTCGACTACTATTACCTCGCCCCCCAATAGGCGGCTCACTTCTTTCGGCCCGATTTGGCCAGGTGTTCGGCGAGCTTCTGCTCGGCGCGCTTGAACTGGACTTCGCAGAGGCGCTCGTAAGTTCCTCCAGCGGTGGCGAGCTCGCCGTGAGTGCCCCGCTCGACGATCTTGCCGTCCTCGATGACGAGGATTTCATCGGCATTCATGACGGTGGATAGGCGGTGCGCAATGGCAAAGGTTGTGCGGCCCTTCATGAGGGCGTCCAGGGCCTGCTGGATCAGTGCCTCGGCTTCCGAGTCCAGCGAGGAGGTTGCCTCATCGAGGATCAGGATTTTGGGATTGCGGAGAATGGCGCGGGCGATGGAGATACGCTGACGCTGTCCGCCGCTCAAGCGCGCACCGCGTTCGCCGATCTCCGTCTCGTAGCCATCGGGGAACTCCATGATGAAGTCGTGGGCATTGGCGGCGATGGCGGCCTGGATCACCTCATCATCGGTGGCGTCCGGTTTGCCGTACTTGATGTTCTCGCGGAGAGTGCCGCTGAACAGGAAGGTCTCCTGGAGCACCATGCCGATGTGCTGACGGAGAGAGCTCATCTTGATGTCGCGCAAGTCATGGCCGTCAAGCAACACGCGGCCGTCTACGGGGTCGTAGAAGCGGGGAATGAGGCTGACCAGGGAGCTTTTGCCGCCGCCGCTAGGGCCGACGAGCGCGATCATCTTGCCGGGCTCAGCGACGAAGTCAATGTCTTCGAGGACGAGTTGGCCGGGTTCGTAGGCGAAGTCGACATGCTCAAAGCGGATTTCACCGGCGACCTGGTCCAGTTTCAGGGCGTCGGGCTTGTCAGTGACTTCAGGGATGGTGTCCAGCGTCTCGAATACGCGCTCGATGGCGGCAAGCACGCGCTGGACAGTATCGTTGACGCGCACGAGAGTGGTGATCGGGCTGTAGGTCCAGGCCATGTAGCCGTTGAAGGCGCTCAATTCACCAATGCTCATCTCGCCGCTGAAGATGATCATGCGACCGCCGAACCACATCACGGCGATGGCGGCGAAACCAGTGAGCAGCGTCGCGACGACGCTGAGCGTAGTGCTCCAGCGAACGAGGATCAGGTTGAGCTTGAGATTCTCCCGGAGGTCCTGGACGAATAGACGGGTTTCGTGCTTTTCACGGACGAAGGAGCGGACGATTTTGACGCCGGCGATGCGCTCCCAGAGGTTGCCGGAGAGGTCCGACCATTTCTCGCGGACGTCGGAGGAGGCGCTGCGAATGCGTCGGCGCAGGATGGCGAAGTTGAGGGCGTACAGAGGTAGGACGGTGACCACGATGAGTGCCAGCTTCCACTGCAGCCAAAACAGGATGATGATGGCAATGGTCAGAGTGACGGTGCTGGTGACGATGTCGATCAGTGAGCCGCTGAGGATGCTCTGGACGGCTTCGACGTCGTACAGGAGGCGGGCCATGATTCGGCCGCTCTGGCGGGTCTCATAGTACCGCATGGACAGCTTTTGCAGATGGCGGTAGATGCGATTACGGAGGTCGAACAGGACTCGCTGCCCGACATATTGGATGGTAAGCCGATGGACGAAGCTGATAGTCGCGCCGGACAGCCGCAGACCAATCAGGATCGCGCAAACTATGATCAGGAACAGGAACGCCTGGGACTTGGCATGCTCCATCTCGCGAGGGTCCGGCGGTTTGACCGGCTTGTCGCCTTCGGCAGACTGTTCGACCTTGCCTTCGGCTGCGGCGTGCTGCTGATCCCAGAGGACCGAGATTTTCTTCACCTTGTCAATGAACTTGCCCATGATCATGGGCATGGGCATGGTGAGGCCCACGGAGAGAAACATGAGCGCCAGACACACCAGCAGCCGCCATTTGTAAGGACGCGCGAAGGCGAGAAATCGCAGGAAGAGGTGCATAAGCAACATTCGCCGCCAACGGGGCAGCGAGCGCGGGTACTGTACAGTCGGTTTGAGGAAAAGTCAACCGGTTGGGGGACCGATATGTGCGCATTCCGGCCCTGGGGCCAAAGGCCGGGCGGAAGGCTGCTCCCAGGCGGCTGGAGGCAGTCACCTAACCGCAAGGGCCGACGGCGAACGGCGGTCGCGCCTCCCACAACGGCTGTGAAACAGCGGCTAGAGCAGAGTCTGGTAGACCTCGATCAGGCGCTGAGAGGCAGGCTTGATGGCGTACTGTTGCGCCTGACGGGAAGCGGCGGCGGCCATGGCCTTGCGGGCGGTCTCGTCATTGAGGGCCTGGGTCAGCTTGGCGCCGAAGTCCCGGGGATCGTTGCGGGCCAGCAAGCCGTTCTCGCCATGGCGGACAATGTCGCGGTTCCAATCGGAGGCGACGGCAATCAGCGGCGTGCGAGCGGCCATGGCCTCGGTGACGGATAGGGGCTGGACCTCCGAGAGCGAGGCGGTGACGAACAGATCGGCGGCCGCGTGGTAGCCGGGGATCTGGTCGTAGGGGACTCGTCCGGCGAAGATGACGTGATCGCGGATGTCCAGTTCGCGGGCGAGCGCACGCAGGTCCTCGCGGGCCGGGCCGTCGCCGGCGATCAGCAGGCGCAGGTCGGGCCGGTGCTGGACGGCTTGGCGCACGGCGTGCAGGACGACATCGAGGCTTTTCTCCGGAGCGACACGGCCGACGTAGAGCAGAAGCGGTTGGTCGGGGGCCAGGTTGTACCGCTCACGCACCGGCGTCCCGTCGGCGCGTTCGAAGGGCTCGATATCGGTGGCGTTGGGGACCACCTCGATGCGGGTTGTGACGCCCTGACTTTGGAGGTCGCGCTTGCGGCTTTCGCCCGGGGTGATGACGCAGTCCACCAGTCCGCAGTATTTGAGGGTTTTGCGGCGGATGATGCGCTTGACTACGGGCTGATAGAAGTGGACGTAATGACTGTACAGTTCGTACTGCGTATGGATGGTGGTGATCAGTGGGCGCTTGGTCCGGCGGGCGTACCAGCGTCCCCAGGTGCCGACCCACCAGGGATGGTGGGTGTGGACCAGGTCCACGTTGATCTCGCGTAGGGCGCGCATCACCTGGCGTGAATAGGGCAGGGCAAGGGGGTATTCGACTTGACCGGGAGCGGGGATGGAGGCGAATCGGAAGACGTTGGGCTGCCGGTCGTGGTGGCCCGGTGAAGCGGGGGCCATGACATAGACTTCATGGCCAAAGTGCTCGAGGCCGCGGCGGAAGGCTTCAATGGAGTTGACGACGCCATTGATGCTGGGCAGGTAGGTGTTGGTGAAGATCGCGATGCGCATGCTGATCGAGCGCGTGCAAAGCGCTCAGGGCGACTGCTGGAGCAAGTCGCTGAGGACCGGGATGAGACGGTCGTCGAGGAGCAACTCGCCCAGGGCCTGGTTGGCTTCGGCCTCGCCGCGAACGTACAAGACTACCAACCGGCGCGCGAGGTCGGACCTATTTCGACGGTACTCTGCGGCGGCCATTTCCCGAGCACTCCGGAGCAACGTCAGGACTTCAGTGGGCGCCAGGGCGTCGGTGTCCCTGGTGATCTCCGCCACGTAAGGGCGGGCGTTCTCTTCGAAGTCGGCGTCGGTCATGGCGCGGAAGCCTTCGATGACCTCGAGGGCGTGCGCGAGCTGCTCGTCTTCGCCCAGGAGGATGGTGACCTGCGCGGAGCTCAGCGCCGCGCGCACCCGGGCTCCAGCGGGGCCGACGGCGCGGTCGGCCTTCTCGACCAAGGCGTCGGCGCGTTTAAGCGCAGCCGCGATCTTGGCCGCGGTCTCGGGGGGCACGGCAGCGTCCTGGAGCAGCCGGCTTCGCTTCTGCTCGAGTTCGGAGACAATGCCGAGGAGCTCCTGACGGCGCTGCTGTTCGAAAGCCTCCAGTTGTTTCTGGAGCGTCCGGGCCTCCGTCAGGAGGCGCTTGATCTGTTCTCTGCGCAGGTTCAGCCGGTTGAACTGCTCCAGCAGCGCAATGTCGTGCAGCAGGTCTTCCGGTGCACACTGTGCGACGGAAGTGGGACGCTCCTGGCAGGAGGCCGACACGCAGAGCAGGGCGAGCGCGGCGCTGAGGCCGAGAGCTGCAAGGGCGGCGTTCCGGCAAGACCGTGATCGGTTCATGTCGTGTCCTTTGTGGGGCGCCAGCCCGCCCTAGCGCGGTCTCTTGATTGTAGCAGGACCGCTCCACGAAGGCAACCGCGGCGGCGGAGGCAGACGCGGCTCACTAGATGGTTGGCTCCCCCTGCGGTGACGCCGATGGCGGGCGAAGAGGGAGGCAGGATTGTCGTTCACGGAATCGGCGGCGGAGCCAATCCGGTCTGGAAGCTGCGCACCGTGCTCCACAAGTACCCGGAGGCGCCGGGTAGTGTGTCCACGCGCGGATAGGCTTCGCCACGGCGGCGTGCACCGACGCGCCAATAGAAGCGCGCGCCGGGCCCCAGCGCGACGCCGGTGAGGTCCCACGTCATGGAGCTGCCGGCTCCGACGGGCATCAGTGTTGGACTGCGGAAGAGCGGATTGCCCAGCGTGCCGGGGTCGTTGGAGGGGAAGACCTCGATGACGTATTCGTCGGCGCCGCGGCCGCCGGTGGCGCTGGTACGGTTCCAGCGGAAGGTCACGCATGTCGTCTGGAGGCCGGTGGCGCCGTCGGGGGGCGAGAGGGGAGTGGGCGGGAGGAAGTAGGTGACGGGTCCCAGCGGGGCACTGGGTTGGCTGAGCACGTCGGATCGGGAGATGTTGAGCGACGCTGCCGGTGCCTGCAGCCCGGCGACGTCGGGCGGGTTGACGCCCGGTCCGAATTGGGGGTCAGTAAGGCGGCGGATGCGGTAATAGTAGGTGGTGCCGGGGAGCAGCGCCGGATCGTTGTACGTAGCGGTCACAGTATAAGTATCCGGTGTTCCGCCGGGCCCGATGAAGCTGCGCCGGCCGTTGAAGGTGAGGCCGAGGCGCTGGGCCGGTCCGTCGTCGTAGGCGGGCAGGCGCTGCGCCTGGACGATCTCGATGAGGGTGGCCGGTGTGGTGCTAAAGAAGGCCTGTCCCGCACAGCGGTAGATGAGGAAGGCAAAGATTTCCGAAGGCGAGGGGATCGAGGGGGTGGCGACGCCGACGCGAATGGAGGGGACTGCGCCGGGCGCGATCTGGGCCAGATAGGGTCCGGAGGGCCCGGTGGCGGGCGGGCCGGGAGCGGCGGGCGCCGATCCCGGCGAGGGGGCCCCGCCGCCGCCACAGCCGGCCAAAAGGGGGAGCAGAAGGCAGCAAACCGATAGTTCCACAAGAAGCGAACGATAGCGCATGGTGGCATACACCGCCCGGTCACTTCTTGGTGTTGTCCACGCGGATCGTCAGCGGTTCCGTGGTCGCGGCGGTTCCCGTGTAGCCCTCGGAGGGGTTTAGCGTATCCTTGTCAACTGCGGTGGCAATAACCATGTACTCGCCGTCGGGCACCGCGCGGTCGCCCAGGCGGGTATCCCAGTGCACACTGAAGCTGGGTGTGTGGGTGGCTGCGCCGTCCTCCACAGTGGACCACCAGACCATCTCGCCCCGGGCATTGTAGACGCCAAAGATGACGCGCGCGATGCCCTCGGGGTCATCGGCCCAGGCCTGGAGAGTGATGCGTCCGTGCACGGGCAAGCCGCTCATCGGTGTCGGGTCCGTGAAATGCAGACGGGGCTGGGTGGGCCCGTTGTTGACCGTCACGAGCATTCTGGCTTCGCCCAAGGTGCCGCTGTACAGCCAGGTGCGATTCATGCGGTCGAGGTCGGTAGCCCGCGCAATGATCTCATACGTGCCGTTGGGCGAGCAGCCGTCCTCGCCTCTAGTGTTCCAGAAGAACAACTTGGCCGCCGACCACGATCCCTGTTCCCATTCCACAAAGCCGTCCGGCCGAATGGCCCGCATGATCAGGTGCTCGACGCCTTCGCGGTCCGAGGTGACGACGCGGATCGGGACCAAGCCGGAGATAACCTGGCCCTCGGGGGGCGTGGGGGGCACGAAATGCACCTCGGGCACGGTGGGTCCATTGTTCACGAACACGCGGATTTCGTGCTGTGTGGCGGTGCCGTATTCGGCTCCGGTGCGGTTGATCAGGTCGCGGTCCGAGGCGACGGTGCGCAGGAAGTACACGTCGTTGCCGAACTGCGCGGTGTCCCAGAGGGCATCGGACTCGTCGCCGCGCCAGCGCCAGAACTCGCGGCGCGGTCGTCCGGGCCGTTTGCGGGTCATGTAGATGTACTTGATGCCATCGCGGTCGTGCGCCTTGGCGCGGACGTGGATCCGGCCTTGCACGACCACGGCATCATCAGCGGTTTCGGGCTCGACGACGCGAACCCTGGGCTCGCTGCGATCGGGGAAGGCGAACAGCAGAGGGCAAGCCAGCACGAGAAGGGCAAGCGACAAGACGTACATACCTGCACGGTTGCTGCGAGTGGTGGCGTGTTTCATCGGTGTCCTCCGTGTATCTTGCTTCGAACACGCAGCAGGTACAGGTGATTTTACACCATTATGGGTGAAGGGGCAAGAGCCGGAGGTCTCGCGGGGGTCTAGAGGTGGTTTCATAACCTCAACGACGAACGACGATCGCGGCTGCAAGGGCTCCTACAAGGGTTCTGGCCCGGCGGCGCGTTCGGCGACGCTGCGGAGGCGCTGGAACTCGCGCTCGAAGCTGCCCAGGCCGCGCAGCGCGCCGCCGAGCAGGACACGGCTTCCCGTGTCCTCGGCGATGATCATCAGGCGGACGAGTCGAGTGGGGAAGTAGAGCATCAGGCCGAGGCCCAGGACGGCGAGGACAAAGCCGAGCCACACCAGCGGCAGTCCCGGATCCCGACGGGCCCGTAGACCGGTGTAGAGCGTGAGGCGGCCCAGGCGAAACTCCCAGCCCTTGTATTGGGCCGAGCGCCGTTCAGTGACCCAGCCGAGTGGTGTGGCCTGCGGGGTTTCCCCGTGCATGTCGGTGACGATGAACAGCTCGAGGGCCGGCGCGCGCGGGAAGTTGCTCTGTGGCCGAGCCTCGTGCGACGAGGCGAGTACGGCGTCCGGCAAGAACCGGTGAGCGAGCAAGACCTCTTGGTGGGCGTCGTCGAGCGCCACGTAGGGGTCCTGGACGCGAAAGAGCCGGGCTCCGTCCAGTGCCTCCTCGGTCAGGGAGAAGGTGGCCCGTTGCTGTTTGCCGCCGGGCTTGCGGGCGATGAGTTCGATGGAGGCGAGGCCCCAGTCGGACTGGTAGAAGTTCACGCCCCGGTAATGCAGGGGGTGATTGACCTCGATTCTCTGACGGCGCAGCTCTCGGCCGTCCTGGATGATCGCCGCCTCAGTGATGTAGGCCTTGACCGCGCCGGAGCGGTCGTAGTACTCCAGGCGAAAGTCGAGGACCTTCAGTTGGAAGTTGACACGGTGCCGAGGATCGGTCCAGACGTCGCCCGGCGCGAGGCCCGGGTACGGCTTTCCCGGCGCGGTGAGGTACGTTTCGAAGCCGGCGGCCGGGAGGCGCCCGATGATCGCGCCGGCGGCCAAGAGGGTGAAGCTCAGGTGGGCGACGACGGTCCCCCAGCTCGCCCAGCGGCGCTTTTGGCCCACCAGGCACCAGCCCTCGTCGGTCTGCGTCGAGCGGACGGTGTACCCGGTGTTTTCCAGGGGCGCGGCTAATTGCTGCAGAGCCTGCTGCGGCGGAAGGGCGAGGGTGAACTCGGTGGCGGCGCGCATGGCGCGGATCAGGGCGGCGGTCGCGGTGGGGTCGGCTCGAGCGGCGCGGGATCGGGCCCGGCGGACGGCGCTGCCGGCACAAGCGATAGTGCTGAGCAGGATGAGGCCGAGCAGGGAGATGAACCACCAGGAGGAGTAGATGCGGTCGAGGCACAGGAGGCCAATCAGGCGCGCCAGGGCGGGACCGAACTGCGCAGCATAGAACTCGGGCAGGCGGCGCTGGGGGATGAGCTCGCCCAAGAAGCTGGCGAGTGCAATGATCGCCAAGAGCCACAAGACGAAGCGCAGCGAGCGCAGTGCGCGCCACACCGCAGTTAGAAGGTGCTCGTCAACGACCTCAGGGGAAGAGTGCTCGGTCACGACGTTTGGTCCGGAGGACGGTCGGAGCACTGTCGCTAGCCGAGGATTTCACGGAGAGCCTGACAGGTGATCTCGATGTCCTCGGCTGAGACGTCCTTGTGGGTTACGAGTCTCATCCGGTGGGGGAGCGAAGCCGCGGCCTTGATCTTTCTCTGGGCCAGCGCCTTGACTAGGTCAAAGGTCAGCATATCGTCACGGCGCACGTCGAAGTAGATGATGTTGGTTTGCACCGTGTTCATATCAATCTCAATGCCGGGCAGCTCCGCCAAGGTCTCGGCCAGTCGCCGGGCAGTGGCGTGGTCCTCGGCGAGACGGTCCACCATCTGCTCCAGGGCCACAATGGCCGGCGCGGCGATGACTCCGGCCTGCCTCATGCCGCCGCCGAGGATCTTGCGATGGCGGCGGGCACGGGCGATGAACTCCTGGGTGCCGACGACGAGCGAGCCCACTGGTGCGGCAAGCCCCTTGCTGAAGCAGAAGGCGACTGAATCGGCCTCACGCACAAGCTCCCCGGCGTCCACGCCGAGCGCAATGGCAGCGTTGAAAATGCGCGCGCCGTCAATGTGCAGGGGGATGTCCTGTTCTTTGCCGACGGCGGCGATGGCGCGGATCTGGTCGGCGGTAGCACACGTTCCGCCGTGGGTATTATGGGTGTTCTCGAGCGTGATAACGCCGGTGACGGCACGGTGCTGGTCGTGGGGTTGGATAGCGGCGCGGATGTCGTCAGGGTCCGGCGCACCGTATCGGCTGGGGACTGGTCGCGCCACGAGGCCGCCGATGCGGGCGAAGCCGCCCTGTTCGTAGTGATAGAGATGCGCGCGAGCCTCGCAGATTAGCTCCTGGCCGGGCTGAGTGTGAGCCAGGACGCTGATGAGGTTGGCCTGGGTTCCCGAGGTGACGAACAGTCCGGCCTCTTTGCCGAGGCGCTGGGCTCCCATGGCTTCCAGGCGGGCGACGGTGGGGTCCTCGCCCCAGACGTCGTCGCCGACGGGCGCTTCGGCCATAGCCCGCCGCATGGCCTCGGTGGGCAGTGTGAAGGTGTCGCTGCGCAGTTCGATGTAGCTCTCGCCATCCGGGCCGGTGAGCACCGTCCATCATCTCCCTGGGATGGTTCGCACCGGACGCAAACGGCGCGACCGGAGCCGCGCCGCAGAATGAGCCCGCCGCCGGCGCTCAGATCGTGGCGGGCACGCGGAACCGATGCTGCAGAATGAGTCGCACGACTACCCAAACGGCCGCCAGCATGATCCAGATGGCTAGTGCCAGATAATCGTAGCGCAAGGCGCTGGAGGTTGCAGTGATCTTGTACTGTTCCTTGCCGGCCGACAGCTTCCAGGTGACCGTGTGGCCCTCGATGGTTGCGAGGGCCGGCTGAATTGAGTTCTCGTCAATCGTGCCGGGAAGGCGCAGGCGATACTGAAAGGTGGTCTCCGGGGCTGCAGCCTGCTCCTTCTTGGTCAGGCGCGGGAAATCAATCTGGAGGTTCTCGGTGAGCGCGTATCGGACACGGGGCGAGAATAGCGAGCGCTCCACGCGCAGTTCGACGCCGTCGAGCCGATTCGCGTCGGCGTAGCGGCCATCGCGCCAGAGCACCAGGCTCCGACCCCGCACAAAGGAGCCCGAACGCGGGTCGCCGCCGGGCACAAGGGCTTCGATCCGGCGGCGGACATATCGGGTGGCGACCGGAGTCGTGACTTGGACCTTGCGCAGACAGGAGCCGTCGCCCTCGACCTGCGTGTACACAGTCAGATCGTCGGCAGTGAACAGCAGCAGAAAGGGAAGCAACGCCGTCAGGGGGACAACGTTTTTTCGCCCAACAGGCATCTGATGCACCCTTCCGTGCGGGAGGAGGATTTCGAGTGCTTACACACCAGGTAGGCGGTCGTCATTCCTCAGGGGACGATGAGGGCCGTCGGCGGGACCAGAACCTTGCCACTAGTGCTCCCAGGAGCGCAAAGACGACGAAGACGATGGCCTTGGGAAGGTCCCACTTCCAGAGCACAAAGTCCAGGCGCACCGGGGCCCAGTTCGCCGCGACCAGCATGATGGCCAGAATGACGAGTATGACAATGCCGACCCATCGGACGGCCGCGGCCAGGGAGGGACCCATGAACAGACGGGCCAGTCGTCCCGGCTTGCGGGGCGCAAAAGCGTCGCCGCCCAGATCCCCCTCGAGGTCCTCGGCTTCAATCTCGAGATCGTCGTTGGTTGACACCCGGAACACCCCGGTACGTGATACTTGCGTTGACGTAACGTAATTATACCTAGTGAGTTGGTGGATGTCAAACGCCGGATTGTGGCGGGCGGCAGCTAGTGTTGGCTTGACGCTGGCAGAGCCAAGGGCTATACTACCACGACTTTAGCGAAGAAAGGCGATCGCGCCGTGGAGTTGCGTGTCCTCGTTCCCATCAGTGCCTTTGTTCCCGAGCCATCGGCTCGGGCCAGATGCGTGTAGGGGTCGGAGACACGAACGACTAAGGCGTGACGTGGTGTGCGCCGCCCGTCGGTAGAGGGGTGGCGTTTTTGATTCGGAGGCCGGCGAGCGGGCGGGCAGGCGGCGGCCCCGGTCGGCAGAGGGAGCAAGGAGCATGACAAGGGTGGCGATCTTCGGCGCACCGGGATATGGGGGGATGGATCTGCTGCGCCGGTTGCTTTTTCATCCCGAAGTCGAGGTGACATACGCTTCGGGTTACAGGACGGTGGGTCAGCGGCTGGATCAGGTGTATCCGCACCTGCGGGGCGTGACGGACATGATGATCGAGGAGTCCTCGGTGGCGGAGGCTGCGGGGCGGGCCGACATTCTCGTGTTCGCGCTTTCGCCGGGGCAGGCGATGGACATGGTGGCGGAGGCGCTGCAGCAGGGGAAGCCCGTGCTGGACTTTTCGGCGGACTATCGGCTGAAGGATGCGGAGGTGTATGCGGAGCACTATCAGCCGCACACTCATCCGGAACTCCTGCCGGAGGCGGTCTATGGTCTGCCGGAGCTGCATCGGGATGAGATCAAGGCAGCTCGTCTGGTGGCCGTGCCCGGCTGCTACTCGACGGGGGCGATCCTGGCGTTGGCGCCGCTGCTGGCTGCGAAGGCGATTGACCCGCAGGGGATCATTGTGGACGGCAAGTCGGGCGTGTCGGGTGTCGGGCGCACGAAGGTGGCCCAGGCGTACCACTATCCCGAGCTCAACGAAACGATGTACGCCTACGCGGTGGCGCGGCACCGGCACCAGCCGGAGATGGAGCAGGAGCTGGGGCCGCTGTGCGGGGAGGAGGTCAAGTTGACCTTTGTGCCGCACGTGGTGCCGATCACGCGAGGGATCATCATTACGGCCTATGCGACTCTGCGTGGCGAGCAGACCACGGAGGAGCTGAGCGAAACCGTCTCGGATTTCTACGCCGGTGAGCGCTTCGTGCGAGTGCATGAGCCGGGAGAATTCCCCGAGACCAAGCACGTGAGCGGCACGAACTTCACCGATATCGGTTTGCAGGTTGATCCGGCGAGCGGAAAAGTTGTGGTGGTGGCGGCCGTGGACAATCTGGGCAAGGGTCTGCCCTGCGGGGCGCTCCAGTGCCTGAACCTGATGATTGGGTGTGAGGAGAGCACATGCCTGCTTGAGCCGGCCCTGTGGCCCTAGTGCTTACTGCCGTGAGCGGGCACAACGCTGCTGAGTGCTTCTGGAGGGGTTACGGAACAGGCTCCACTCTGACCGGGGCCTCAGGAGCGGGGTGAGGGGCGCGAAGTGTGAAGACTGAAGAGGTGAATTGATGTCCAACACTGGCGCATTGAAGGCTGTTGCCGGGGGCGTACTGGCCGCGCGGGGTTTCGTTGCTGCCGGCGTCAACTGCGGGATCAAGGACGAGAAGCTTGATCTGGCTCTGATTCACTCCAGTCGGCCCGCGGCGGCGGCAGCAACGGTGACCACGAACCGGATGCGCAGCGTGACCTGCGACATTACTGAGGAGCATGTACGCTCCGGGACGGCGCGCACGATCGTAGCGAACAGCGGCAATGCTAATGCTTGCACCGGCACGCCGGGCCGCAACAACGCGCTGCGCATGTGTCAGCTTGCAGCCGAGGCGACGAGCGTGCCCGTTGACGAGGTGGTGGTTTGCTCGACGGGCATGATCGGCGTCCAATTGCCCATGGACAAGATCGAGGCCGGGATCCGAGCCGCGGCCGAGCAACTGTCGGCGGATCATGCGGAGCAGGTTGCCCGGGCAATCATGACGACCGACACGGTCCCGAAGGTCAGCGCGTACGAGTTCGCGCTGGGGGGCCGGACAGTGCGCCTGGGCGGCATCTGCAAGGGCGCCGGGATGATCGAGCCGAGGATGGCCACCATGCTGTGCTTCCTGACGACGGACGCGGCCATCGAAGCGGCGCTGCTGCGGGACCTGCTGCAAGAGTGTGTGGGACTGTCGTTCAACCGGATCTCGGTGGACGGCAGCCGGAGTACGAATGACACGGTAGCGCTGCTGGCTAACGGGGCGGCGGGCAATGGCGAACTGCGGCGCGGCGCAGTAGGCGTGGAGACCTTTCGGACGGCGCTGCTGGCGGTCACGCAGGACCTGGCGAAGAAGATCGTGCGGGACGGCGAGGGAGTGGGCAAGTTCATCGAGGTGAGCGTGGAGGGGGCGGCTGACGATGCGGAGGCGG
>JALGUG010000392.1 GCA_029820995.1 Candidatus Zipacnadia bacterium | reverse complement strand
GAACGTCGGCCGCTTGCGACCCTCCCTATCCACCAGGCCGCAGTTGCGCCCCCAGAAGCGGGCGTGCCCCCTCCCGCCGACGGGGAGGTCCTGCAGGTTGTGGATGCACAACACCCGGAAGTCCCATTCCTTGAAACACTGCAGGCACCGCTCCATCCACTCGGCGCTGCGGCTCTCGCGTATCGCTACGACGCCGCCCCAGTACAGCTCGCTGCTGTACCGGTACTCCTTCTCCCACGGTAGGATGTCCTTGTCGGCGACCACGGGGAAGCCCCACTCGGTCGACGCGAAGGGCTGCCCGCGCCCGTACTTGTCCAGTATGTGTCCCGCCTCGGCAAACAGCTCGTCGTACGCCTGTATCTGCTCGTCCAGGTCGAGCGCCGCGATGTCGCTTATCTGCTGGGCGGTATGCCCGTAGTGGTGCCAGTTCATGACATCAAACCGGTCGCCGACGCCCTGCGGGAACCATATCTGCGGCTTTACGGTGGGGTGCTGCTCCACCCCTGGCGGGCCGCCTATGGGGAACCTGGGGTCGCCGGCAGGCGTCAGCAGGTTCTTCAGCCAGGCTACGCCCAACTGGATGCCGCTACCCCCCAACCAGACCCGCGCGGCCCCGTCCGCCTGCTTGATGGCGTCGTAACTGGTCGCGAGGTGCAACGTGTAGTCGTAATCGCTGAACGAGTTCCGCATCACCACAGGGCAGGTGAACTCGCCCTGTATCTCCCAGTCGCTGATGCGGTCCTTGAACCTGTCGACGACCTCGTAAGTAAGCCGCCCCAGCTCGTCCATGGTGCGCAGCCAGCATTCCCTGGTCTGGCTCTGGATTATGTTGGCGCGCCTGACCGCCGCCTCCCCGCGCCGCCCCTCCCAGGCGGCCAGCGCCCACTGCCACAGTTGCGTCAGCCCCCAGCGCGGCTCGGCCTGCCAGAAGCGCGCTATCTGCACCTCGTCGTAGCCCGCCTCGCGCAGAGCGCGGTTAGTCCACCGCCGCACCACTTCCTCGTTGATGGCCTGGTAGTACGGGCTTATCTGGTTCGGGTTCATGCGCAGGTCAACGACGATGTGCAGTCCCCGTTCCAGGATGGGGTCGGCTTGGCGGGCGAGCTCCTCTGCCGCGTTTTCGCCCTGCAGCCCGCAGTTCAGCTTTATCCACGTCACCCCCAGTTCCTCAATGAGCGGCCAGTGCTCGTCGGGGATTGCCGCGCACACGTTCAGTCCCAGGTGCATTTGTCCCACTCCGCCTCGGGAAAGTCCACGCGCTGCCAGTCCCCGACCTCGCCGGTCTCCAGGAACCGCTCCCAGTCGTGCCGGTGCACCAGCGGGTACGGGTTCATCGGGTGCACGTTGGCGGCGAAGTTCGTGATTACCTGCGAGCCGGGCGTCAGGTACTCGTGAACCCGCTCCGTGTACGTCAGCGGCCGGTGGTAGTATATCTTCTCGAGGTACTCAAACAACGTCTCCCCGCTGATGCCGGCGTCAAGCACGTCCTTGACGAACACGTTGCCCACGGCGTCCGGGGAGCTGGAGCTTATCCGGGTGGCGCGGGCGTAAGCCGCCGCGCCTACCTCCCGCCCCTCCGTCCACTTCAGCTCGGGTATGTAGCGCAGCTTTGGTATGGCCTCCTTCCGCTTGTCCAACGGCAGGTGCGCCAGCAGCAGGTGCGCCCACATCATGTACATCGAGTTCTCGTGGGCCAGGCTCACCCCCCGCAGCACTACGTTGCAGCCGGTCGCGATGTCGGCGCTCACCCGCGAGAGCGTGACGTAGGGATGCTCGGCGGCCGTGTCCACGTTCGCCCCCCAGGGGGGGTGGCGCATGCCCTCCCGCAGCTCGCCAGGCCAGGGCCCGAACACGTGCTCAAACCCGTACAGCTTCCAGTAGTAGTCGGCTATGGAGTGGCGCGACTGGCGCCACAGGCAGCCCTTGCTGGGGGGCAGCCCGATGGCCGTCATGTCCGCCAGGTTCTCCTCGGCGTAATGCTGCGCCAGGGGCAGGCCCCCTTCGCGCACTGGCTCGCGCAGGTGCTTGTTTTGCATGGCCAGCACGTCCTCAAACCGGTACCAGAACTGGCCGCCGGTGATACGCGCCATCTGCCAGTTGATGTAGGCCGTCCAGACATGCCCGATGTGGGCAGGCCCGGTGGGTGTGAAGACAAAACGAGTGTTCAACTGCATTTGTAACGCCCCCTAATGCGGTGATAATTTTAGGAACAGCTCCCCGCGCGCCTCCAGGGAAACGACAACGCCTGCTTGCAGTCGCAGGTTATCCCATACCGTCTGACCGGCGCTATGGCGGTAAACAACTTCGGCGACGGGGTCGGTTACAGTCCAACGCGAGCCAGCGGGTAGGTGCGGAAATCGTACCCGCACCCGCACGGGGTGGGCGACGCTTATGTTGGTTATGTGTACCAGGTATTCGTTCCCCAGTCGGTAGCTTCTGGAGACGGGCTCTGGGGGTAAGTCGCGCTTCCCCTCTATGCTTACCAGGCCGTCGCACTCTTCGCCCCGCAGCAGGAAGTCTCCGACCTTCCGTTCGACGGCCCTGAGTCGCCGGTCGGCGGTCTCAAAGGCCTGCCAGGCCCCTGGGGTCAGCTTCCGCTGAAACCACAGCCAGTAGCCGTCGGTATTGAGCGCCGTCTGGTACATCCACTGGCACGGTTCAATGGAGACTCGCGGCGCCCCGCCCCAAAAGACCCTATTCCAACTACCCAGCACGTACAGGAAACCGAGGCTGTGGTAGTAGCCGTAGGCGCTGTCCCACCACTGAAGCCGGTCGCCGTAGTAGGCGACGGAGTCGAGTATGATGACCGGCGCTTCGGGACTGTGGAGGCCGATGGTCAACGGCGTGGCCCGCCCCCAGCCGGTGTACGAGTCGCTGGCGTAGGCAGAGAAGATAAAATCAGGCTTCACCCTGCGCACCCGCTCGGCAATGCGCCGGAACATTTCGGTGCGCCGCTCAGTAAAGGCCCGCTGATAGTCGTCCACCAAGCCGCGCCGTGCCAGCCACCGATGGCGCTCGGTCTTGGGCACCGCTTCCTTGACCTGGATACGCTTCTGTTCCAGGAACCGCCCGAAACAGTCATCACAGTAGCACACTCCCGCCTCGCCCAGGTCGCCGTAGTGCTCGCAGTCTATATGCAGCCCGTCTACTATACCGCTCCGCGCCATCCGCAGCGCCGGCTCCTCCAGCCACTGCCTGTAAACCCTCTCGGACAGCGGACAGGGGAACTTTGTGTCCCCTATCCCATAGGGCTGCCCGTTCTTGTCC
>JALGUG010000092.1 GCA_029820995.1 Candidatus Zipacnadia bacterium | reverse complement strand
GGCGCCACCGTGCGCGGCCTCTTCCCCAAGCTCGGCAAAGAGCTCACCTATTCCGAGGACCTCGTCGGCCAGCTCATCGCCGCCTTCGGCCTGGCCCAATTGGCTTCGTTCGCGGCCTTGCGCTATACCACGCGCTGGCAATACCGCACCTGGCCGCTGCTCGCCGCTCAGCTCATCGCCGCGGTCGGCATGGCCCTGGCCGCGTTTGCTTCTAGGCCGGGTCTGTTTGCCCTTGCCTTCTTCCTGCCGGGACTGTGCGCCGGAGTAACCTACTCTTGCAGCCTCTTTTACAGCCTCCATGGTCGGGCCGCGGGGCGTGCCGCCAAAAGCGGCCTCCACGAGGCCGTACTTGGCAGCGGCGTGGTGATCGGCCCGTTGCTCGCCGGCTGGGCCGGTCGCCTGGCCAATCTCCGCGCAATTTTCATCGTACCCCTCATCATGATCGCCGTTTCGCTGCTCCTCCAGTGGCGCGTCCTCCGCCGCCTCCGCACTCTCCCACGCGAACCCACTATGCCCGAGTCCTGACAAACGCTGTCACACACCGCCGCTCCCATCAGCCGAGACTGCCCTCTTCGCACGCCGCGGGGCCTGTCCGGTGCGCCAGATACCCGGCCGTCAAGCCCGGCAGTTCCCACATCACCTCCCTCTCCCGGGGTGGACCGGCGGTTTGTGGCCGCGAGAGGGACCGAAGGTGAGACCACGCTGCTCCATCATCACTTCAACCTCACTCCCCGCTCGCCATCGGCCAACTCAACAACATCTGTCATCACCGGCACTGTGTCGAACCGGTCAATCTGCGTGCAGAACGGGATGTCGGCTCCATACCCGATACTCGCCAGGTGCCGCCCGTGAGCACCTGCGGCGAACTCTCGCGCAAAGTCCTGCGCCTCGAGCCCCTGAGCCATTTCCAGCGCCTGCCTTGCCTCTTCGCCGACCAGCTCTCCGTTCCGTTCACGGAATAGCCGCAGGAGGTACCCGCAGCTCAGCCAGTCCTCAATTGTGATGAAGTCGGAGTCCTCGTGCTTGCCTGCCGGCACGAGCGCCGCGCCGTGCTCCTCGACCAGCCGATGCTCGGCCACGCCTCGCACCACAGCCGAAGCATTCAGCAATGTGCCGGCGAGGATGCTTGGCGCCCTGATGGCGGCCGTGAAGCACGCCGCGGCATTCGAGGAAGTGAAAACCACCTTGCGCCCGCGCACGTTAGCGTCTAGAATAGCCAGTGGGCTGTTGCCGAGCTCGAAGCCTGGGACCTGCCGGCCGCCCCGCTCGCCGACGCAGATGGCGCCGGGGTGCGCTTCGCGCCATGCGTGCGCTTGCTGCACCCGGGCGACTACCAGCACTTCGTCGGCCCCGCGGTGCAAGAGCGTCGCAATTGTCGAGCTGGCACGCAACGCATCCACGATGACCACGACTCGCCCTTCCGCTGCCGCCCGCGCAGCGCCCGCTTGGCCCGGATACACCATGACCTGCATGCCGCCCACTTCCCCCGGCACCCAATGCCCACCTCTGCCCGCGTCCTGCGGCCCTCGGAAGGGAGGCCGGCCGGCATGAAAGGCCTCATCCTCGCCGCCGGCCGGGGAACGCGCATGCGCCCCTTGACCGACCGACGTCCCAAGCCGCTCGTCCCCGTCGTCAACCGCCCTATGATTGAGCACGTGATCCTCGGTGCCGCCTCCGCCGGCGTGGATGACTTCGCCATCGTCATCGGTTACCGGGGCGAGCAACTGCGCCGAGCCCTCGGCGACGGCTCCTCTCTAGGCGTCCGACTCACCTATGTCCTGCAGGAGGTTCAGGACGGCACCGGCGGCGCGACCCGCCTCTGTCGCGACTTCGTCGCCGATGAGCCCTTCTTCCTCTCCTTCGCTGATATCGTCACCCCCCGGTACAACTATCCGCCCTTCACCACCGACTTCGAAGCCCATCGTCCCGCCGCCACCATCGGCCTGAACTGGATGGAGGATCCCTACGAGGGCGCCGCCGTCTATGAGCAAGGCGGCGTGGTTCAAAAGCTCATTGAAAAGCCACCCCGGGGTACTTCTACAACTCACTGGAACAACGCCGGCATCTTCGTGTTCAGTCCAGTCATCTTCGAAGCCATCGCAGCCACGCCGCTCTCGGAGCGCGGCGAATACGAGCTTCCCCAAGCCATCCAGACACTCCTAGAGTGGGGACGGCTTGTGCGTGCCGTCGAGGTCCGCGATTTCCGCTCCGACGTCGCTCGGCCGAGCGAGCTTCTGGTAATCAATCGGCAGATGATCGCAGCCGAGACCGGCAACCCCGAGGGCCGGCTCGTCGCCGACAGCGTCCAACTCAGTTCCGATGCTACTCTCCTGGGACCCGTTGCCCTGGCCGCCGGCGTCAGAATCGGCGCAGCGACCATCGGCCCCAACGCCTGCCTCGGCGCCGACGTCGTCGTGGAGGACGGCGTATGTCTTCGCGACGCCGCAATCTTCGCCCGGGCCCGCCTCGGCGCGAACGCGCGCCTGCAGCACGCCATCGTGGAAGAGGGCGCCGCCGTTCCACCCCGCGCAAGTGCCGCCGGCACACCAACGGCACCCGCGCTAATCGCCTCCTGACCAGCCCGCATCAGGCCACGCCGGCAGCACGCTGGCAGAAGCTGTTCCACGACCCCCGTAGGAACGCCTTCAGGCGCGACTGGCGTTGGTCGTTGAGGTTATGAAACCATTTCTAGAGGGATTCCCTGCGAAACGTCGAAAACCTGATTCTGACGAGTGAGTTGGAGGACAGAGCAATGCCCAAGGGAAAACGCGACAAAGGTCAGAAAAAGCAACTCAAGAAGCCGACCAAGACCGCCAAGGAAAGGCGAGCCGAGAAACGCGAGAAGAGGCAGGCACGCAAGAAGGGCCTGCTGGATTACTAGGCTCCGGGCCTGTCTGCGCTTCGCGCAATCCCCTCCCGTGCCGCGTCGCCGCAGGCTAACCTGTATGCCTCTACACCTTGTCACCGTTCGGCCAGGTGCCGGGAACTAGTCTGCCCGTCCCACGCAAAGAAGGTCGTTAGCCCCTGCCTGCGGAAGCACTCGCTGCTATGGCTGCTGAAGATACATCTGTCGAGGCCGGCGCCGCAACAGCAACCGCAGAACCGCACGAGGCCCTCCAGGGAATCACCGTACGAGCCCTCATTGTTTCCTTTGCCCTGTTCGTTATTTCGCTGATCTGGATCCGCCACGCCGAGCTGGCCTCCCATGCCGCCCAGCTCACCGAAAGCGTGCCGGTTATTCCCGCCGTCGCCGGACTCATTCTCCTGGCCGCCCTCGCCCCCTTCCTCCGGCGCCTGCCGCGATTCCTCCGCCTCTCCCAGGGCGATATCCTTCTCGTCTACGTGTTCCTCTGTGTCGCCACCACCATGTCCTCCGTGGGCGTCGTCCGCATGCTCTTTCCCGAGATGACCGCCCTTGTCTACTTCCAGACACCCGAAAACGACTTCCTCAGCTTCCAGAAATACATCCCTTCCTGGCTCACGACCTCCGACACGGAGGTCATCCGCCAGATGTACGAGGGCGCGACCAGCGAACGCATCCCCTGGGCCGCCTGGGCCAAGCCCCTGGCCTTCTGGAGCCTATTCTACTTGGCCCTCTTCATGGCCATGTTATGCCTCATGGTCATCATACGGCGCCAATGGGTGGACAAGGAGCGCCTCACTTTTCCCATCGTTCATCTCGTTGTCGAGATGTCTCGCCAGCCCGAGCGCGGCCTCATGCTCCCCTTGCTCCGCAATCCCCTCATGTGGGTCGGCTTCAGCATCTCCGCCATCTACAATCTCAGCAACATCCTCAACGCCTACAATCCAGCCGTTCCGGCCCTCGGCAAGTACTACGACATCGGCAGCCTGTTTACTGAGCGTCCGCTCTCCGCCATCCGTCCGCTCTCCATCGCCTATCGTCCGGAGATCTTCGGCCTGGGTTACCTCGTCTCGCTCGAGGTCCTTCTCTCCGTCTGGGTCTTCTATCTTATGACCCGCATCGAGAATGTCATCGCCGTGGCCTTGGGCTTCGAGATCGCCGGCTTCCCCTTTGACCGCGAGCAAGCCACCGGTGCCTACCTGGCCCTTACCATCGTGCTCCTCTGGATAGCCCGCTCCCATCTCGCAGCCGTCTTCCGCAAAGCCTTCCTCCGGAGCCCCGAGCCCGATGATAGCGCGGAGCCGATGTCCTATCGTGCCGCCGTCTGGGGCCTCATCGCCTCCATCGTGTTCATCACGATCTTCTGCGTGCGCGCCGGCATGTGGCTGTGGATGGCCCTTCTCTACTTCGGCCTGATCATCGGCTTCTCCATCGTCTATGCCCGCGCTCGTGCCGAAGCGGGCGCCGCAATGGTCTGGCTCTTCCCGTTCTTCGAGCACAAGAAGGCCATTTTGAACCTCTTCGGCTCTCGCCCTCTCAGCGCCGGCGGCGACTGGCGGAACCTCACTATCCTGTCCCTCATGATGATGTTCTCCCGCGGGTACTTCCAGTCCCTGACCGGGTATCAGACGGAGGCCTTCAAGATCGCCGACGGCGCTCGCGTCCGTCAGCGCAGCATGACCTGGATGCTGCTCCTCGCCTTGGTGATCGGCGCAGTCGGAGCCTATGCCATCCATCTGGAGTGCTACTACAAATTCGGCAACAATGTGCTGGAGGGCGGCACCACCCAGGGCGGCTACCGAACCCGCCTGGTGGTCAACGACTACACTGAGCTGACCAGCTTTGCCACGGCACCCAAACCCCCCGACCTCAACCGCACCGGGATGGTCGGCTTCGGCTTTGGCCTGACCACGCTCCTAGTGATCCTCCGTGCCCTCTTCCTGCGTTTCCCGCTGCATCCCCTCGGCTACGCCATGGTCATGTCCTACGGCCATCCCCTCTGGGGACCATTCTTGCTCTGCTGGATCATCAAGAGCATCATCCTGCGGCTGGGGGGTATGAGGCTCTACCGACGCCTGATCCCGCTGTTCCTCGGCGTCGTGCTGGGGCACTTCTTCGTCGCCGGCCTGATCTGGGGCACGATCAGCATCTTCGGCGAGCGTTACCGCTTCTACATCGTCCACTTCGGCTAAGGCCGCTACCCCACCCGCTCAGAACAACCTGAACACCGTCGGAAAGTACGCATAGATCGAAACGAACTGCTTGTCGTTGACGTCCTTGGCCACGGCCCGGATACGGAAGTCAGCGCGGTCGGCGATGCCCGGGCCCACGCCGTACGAGATTGTCGTGGACGTTTGCGAGGCGTCCGATTGCTCCGCAAATTGGAACCCGCCACCGTCCAGCGCGACCTCGATCTCGTACCACTGCAGCGCCAGGTCGCTGGGCACCGTCGGCTTTTGCCACGTCAGCGAGGTCGCGCCCGGTCCCGCGGTCGTCGCACTCAACGGAATCGGCGGCGGCAGGCGGCTGGAAACCACCCCGCTGGCCCCGCGCTTGCGGCTCTTCAGATAGTACGCGCCGACGATCAGCACCGCCAGTCCCGGAATCAAGTACCTCTGCAGCAGACCCGGCTTCTTCGGCGGCGGCCGATACGGCCGGCCCTGCGAGGGCGTCCCCTTCAGGATCCAGGCGCCTACCTCCCGCCCTAACCGCTCCAGGGCCTCGCGCTGCGCTACCCTCTCCGACGCGGCATACCGAGGAGCGCCTCGGAGCTCCCCGCGCAGCTCGGCCCCCGCCAGCGGCCCATACTCCTCCTCGCCCGGCTTGCGCAGCAGACCTCGCGCCCGGGCCTCGATCACCGTCTTGCCGGACCGCGCATTGTAGGCATAGTCGGTCAGCGTCAGGAACACGACCCGTTCTGCCCCGGTGGGACGCGTCGCTTCGCTCAGCGCTTCCGAACTCGGCTCCTTGACCTTCGTGCGGGGATTGATTCGATACTTATCCTGCAGAGGGAGTTCGCCGTAGCTCAACGCCCGCAGACCTTCTGCTTCCAGACCCTTCCCTACCTGGGCGGCGACCGTTGAAGGCCGAAATACTCCGGTGGCATCTTGCACGTCATAGATGACCACCGCTCCCCGGCGCGCTGCCGGCACGCCCCACGCTCCTGTGTTCGCTGCCACGAACACGACCACCAGCACTGCAGCCACCGCCGCCTGCCTCTTCCGCTGCTTCGTCATTTGCTTCGTCCTCCTGCTTCGACCATCGGGCGGCTAACTTAATTGTAACACATTTTCCATCGTTTGGCTGCAGAAACTTCTCCTCGCGTAGCCTTCGGGGGCCGATCATCAGAGCGGCGGCCCGCTCGCTGCGCCGGTGCCCCCTTCCGGCCCAGCCGGGCACCGCGCGTCAGTCCCCGGCAACCGTAGCGCAGCCTTGCAGGTCAAGGCGACCCCGATGCCTAATCTTCCCACTAGATCCTCGGCACGAGTCTGTCGCCGGGGAACATGAGGCTACGTCTCTGAGGTACCGGCCCATGCCCAAACAACTCCGACCGTATCCGAGAACCCTCCTCTTGCCTGCGCTCGCGCTCTTAACCCTCGCCTTCGGCTCCGCCGGCAGCGCCTGGGGAGAGCAGCCCCGATCTGCCAACTACGCCGCGCTCGCGGGAGCGCTCAGCCCGAATGAGATGCGCGCTGACATCGAGGCCCTGGCTGCCCTCGGCTCGCGCGTCTCCGGCTATCCCGGCGCCGATGCCGCCGCAGACTACGTTCGGCGCGAGTTCGAACGCTACGGGCTTGAAGTGGATGAGCAGCTCTGGGACATGCCCATGCCCATTGACCACGGAGCAACTCTCGAGGTCAACGGCCGCCGATACGGGCTGCATGCTCTCTGGCCCAATCTAGTCCGCACCTCAAAGCTGCCTCCCGGTGGCGTCGTCGGCCCGCTCATTTATGTCGGTGACGGCCAGCTCCGGCACTTCAACCATTTGCCCGTCCGCAACGCCATCGTCGTCATGAACTTCAACTGCGGCCTCAACTGGGTCAACGCCGGGCTGCTGGATGCACGCGCCGTGATCTTCATCCAGCCCGAGGAGACCCGTCGCGGCGAGGCGGAAACCAAGTTCCTCCGCGTCCCCATTAACCTCCCCCGCTTCTACGTGGACGGCGACTCCGCCGGCGACATCTTGGCCCAGTGCGCCGTCAAACCACCCCGGGCCCGCGTGCTCGCGGACATGACCTGGCAGCCCCGCACTCACCGCAACATCATCGGCTTCATGCGCGGCTCCGACCCCGAGCTGGCACAACAGGCCATCATCATCGAAGCCTACTACGACTCCATCTCCATTGTGCCTGCGCTGTCCCCCGGTGCCGAGAATGCCTGCGGCATCTCCGCCCTGCTGCAACTAGTCCGCTTCTTCCGTCAACACCCGCCCGCCCGCACCCTGATCTTTGTCGCGACGCCGGGCCACTTCGAAGCTCTCGCCGGTGCCCGTGAGTTCGTGGACCTCTGGGGCCGAGAGCCGCGCAAAGAGCGCGAACGAGGTGACCACCTCCAAGAGCTGCATAAGCAACTCGACGAGCACCGCCGACAGCTTGACCAGGCGGAGCGACTGCTACAAACCTACCAGGAGCTCCGCAGCCGCAACGCCTCCCCCGAGGAAATCAAACGCGCCCTCAAGACCAAAGACTTCGCATACACTCCCGGCCAGCTCCTGAAGCGAACCGCCCGACTGAAACGGGTTGTTCAGCGTGCCGAGCATGACATCCGCCTCTGCGAACGCCTCACCACCGACCTGAGCAAGATCCAGATGTTCGTCGCGCTCGACTTGAGCAGCCGAACCCGCAAGCTGGGCGTGTTCCAGGTGGGCTGGTACTATAATCAAGCCAACCTCCTGCGCTTCTACTCTCCCGCCGGAAAATTCTTCACCCACATCGCCGATGCTGCCGCCCCCATCTTCGGCTACCAGGCCGACGAGATCTTCGTGGACGGCATCAATCCCGTCAAAGGTCGCGAATGGTACACCCACTTCCCCGGCAAGATCGCCTTTGACAGCGAGATGGCCATCCGCGGCGGGCGGCCCGGCATCGTCTTCGCCACCACCAACGATGCCCGTTCCCTCGTGGACACGCCCCTCGACACCGCCCGCGAGGTCAACTACGCCAACCTGCACGAGCAGCTCAAGCTGCTCGTTTGCCTGCTGTATCGCTTCGTCAACAACCCCGCACTGGAAGAGGCGCCGCCGAAGACGGAAGATATAGCCGAGGACGAGACCGACCAGCAGGCGACGGCCGGCACATCCGAAGAGATCCAAGAAGAACACCCGCTCAAGCGCGTCAAGGCGCTCAAGAAGCTGGATGAGCTCAAAGATGTGCGCGGCAGCGTCTACGAGTTCCGGCGCGAGAGTAGCTTCCTGCCCCGCACGCCCGTCGCGGGCGCCCTGGTCATCGTACAGGGCCAGGACCGCATGATGATGGGCATGCACACCGACCTGTACGCTATGGCCGATGAACTCAGCGACTTCACGCTTCGCGGCGAGATGGCCGGCCGCGGGCCACTGCTGGAGGCCTATGCTTTCGATCCGAACAACGGCAACATCACCTACGCTCCGGACCTCGGCCCCGACGGCGAGGTCCGCTACCCGCGCGACGTCTATGGACGCGCCGGCCTGCGGCGACCCATTATCGTCTTCCCCTGCGAAGCTACCGATATCTACGACCTGGTGGACGAGCGCTACTTCGAAACCCTGGAGCAGCTCTACGTCTTTGACGCCCGCGACTACAGCGAGCCACCCTCCTTTGGCTACTCTCTGCCGGGCGCCAACGCCGGTGGCGCCGAGTTCCCCTCCTATACCGAGCCCTGCGCCGTCGTCTACTCACAGCCTCACCTGCCCCTGCAGATCGCCATGGGCATGGGGCTGCTCGGCCTCCGCATGATCGCTATCAATGCCACCCCCGACCGTCCCGAGGGCCGCGGCTTCAACGTGGACCTTACGCCCCGTATCCCCTTCACTCCCCTGCAGGTCGCTCGCGACATGTGGACGCTCGACGAGGACCGGATGTCGCGCCTGCGCAAGCACGGCATTATCGTCCGTCGCCTCGACGAGCTCCACAGCCTCGCACGCGAGGCCCTCGATCAGGCCCAGAAAGCCCTCCACGCCGGCCAGTACGACACCGCCCTGGACCACGGCCGCCGCGCCTGGGGCTTTGAGTCACGCGCCTATCCCGACGTCCAGAAAACCGCCATTGATGTGGTGAAGGGAGTATTGTTCTATCTGGCCATGCTCCTGCCCTTCGCCTGGTTCGGCGAGCGCTTGATCTTTGCCTTCCCCAGCATTCACAAGCAGATCGCCGGCACCTTCGGTGTCTTCTTGGTCATGTTCATGGTCCTACGGTATGTCCACCCGGCCTTCGAGCTATCGGCGACCCCGCTGATTATCCTGCTCGCCTTCATCATCATGGCGCTCGCCGTCGTCGTCATGTCCATCGTCACGGCCAAGTTCAACGAACAGCTCAAAACCATGAAACAGGAGGAGAGCGGCGTCCACGAGGCCGACGTCGGCCGCCTCAGTGCCGCTACGGCGGCCTTCAGCCTCGGCATCGCCAACATGCGCCGCCGACCCACTCGCACCGGCCTCACCTGCATCACCCTCGTCCTCCTGACCTTCACCGTCCTTTCCTTCACCTCCGTCAAATCATACCTGCGCGCCAATCAGATCCCCCGCTCCTATCCGCCGGCCTACCCCGGCATGATGATCCGAGACCGCGCCTGGTTCTCGCTCGAAGAGCCCACCTATCCCATCATCGCCAATCAGCTCCGCGGCACCGCCGACGTCGCACCCCGTGCCTGGTACACCTCCGCCGACATCGAAAAGCAACTGGTCATTGATGTCCAATCCGCCGCCGACAGCAAACGCGTCTATGCCGCCAACGACATCCTGGGGCTCTCGCCTCAGGAAGCCAAAGTGACCGGCGTGGACCAAACCGTCGTCGCCGGCCGCTGGTTCGCTCCGGAGGATGGCAACGTCTGCCTTCTTCCTACGGAGATGGCCACCGCACTGGGGATCGCCAACGAGGATGTCGGGGCCGCTGACGTAATCATCTTCGGCACCCCCTTCCGCGTTATCGGCATCTTTGACGAGGGCGCCTTCCGGCAGCTCGACGACCTCGACGGCGAGAACATGACCCCTGTGGACTACGCCCTGCTCCGCCCCGAGATCATCCAGGAGATCAAGCGCCAGGCCGAGCAGCGCCATGTCTTGGGCACCGGCGGCGCTCAGTCGCTGCTCCAGGAATACAAGCACTTCGCGCCCGAGACCATGGTCATCTTGCCCTACCAGCGCATCATGCAGCTCGGCGGCACCCTCCGCTCCATCGCCATCCGGTACCACGACCCCGCCGCCGTCGGCAAACAGGTCCGCCGGCTGATGAAGCGCTTCGCGCTCAGCATCTACGCCGGCATCGGCAACACTACCTACCTCTTCAGCTCTGTCGGCCTCACCTCCTTCGGCGGCGCGCACACTATCCTCGTGCCGATCATCATCGCCGCCCTCATCGTGCTCAACACCATGCTGGGCTCCGTCTATGAGCGCGTGCGCGAGATCGGCATCTACAGCTCCTTGGGCCTGGCGCCCGTCCACGTCTCCATGTTGTTCCTGGCCGAATCCGCCGTCTTTGCCAACATCGGCGCCATCCTCGGCTACCTGATCGGCCAGATCCTCGCCAAAGTGCTCTTTGTCACCGGCAAAACTGCTGCCTCCGGCCTCGAGCTCAACTACTCCTCCACCTCCTCCGTGCTCGTCTCCGTCATTGTCATCGCCGTCGTCCTGCTGTCTACCCTTTACCCCAGCCGCCGCGCCTCCGACATCGCCTCGCCCGGCATCGAGCGCAAGTGGCGCATGCCCGACCCTGTCGGCGACGACATGCTCGTCACCCTGCCCTTCACCGTCACCGGCCGCGACGCCGCCGGAAGCTGCGCCTTCCTCAAGGAGTTCTTCGACGAGTATGTGGGTTACGCCGGCGGGGAGTTCCTCGCCGAGGATGTCCGTCTCGATCGCGTGGACACGCCCAACGGCCCGGGCCCCGGTGTGAGTCTGCGCATGTGGCTCGCCCCCTACGACCTGGGCGTTAGCCAGAAGTTCGACCTGGTCTGCATCCCCACGGGCGACGCCGACGTCCACAGCATCGAGTTGCGCCTGCACCGCGAGGCCGGCGACATCACTTCCTGGAAGAAGACCAACTCACTCTTCTTGACTTCGCTGCGCAAGCAGTTCCTGATCTGGCGCACCGTACCTGTCGGCTCCAAGGCCCGGTACGCCGAGCGCGGCCGCGCCGTCCTCGCCGGCCAACCCGACCCTGGCCACTCCGACTAGCGCCGACAGCATGGAAGCTGTGGCATCACCCTTCCGCCAGCCCCAACGAAGCGTCCACATCGCGTAAGGGCCTACGATGGAGGGGCCGTGATGGGGTCGGGGCCCCATCCGGCCCACTAGGTTCGGTAGCATCTGCCGTTGGAGGGGCCGTGATGGGGTCGGGGCCCCATCCGGCCCACTAGGCTCGGTAGCATCTGCCGTTGGAGGGGCCGTGATGGGGCAGGGGGCCCATCCGGCCCACTAGGTTCGGTAGCATCTGCGCTTGGAGAGGCCGTGATGGGGTCGGGGCCCCATCCGGCCCACTAGGTTCGGTAGCATCTGCGGTTGGAGGGGCCGTGATGGGGCAGGGGCCCCATCCGGCCCACTAGGTTCGGTAGCATCTGCGCTTGGAGAGGCCGTGATGGGGTCGGGGCCCCATCCGGCCCACTAGGTTCGGTAGCATCTGCGGTTGGAGAGGCCGTGATGGGGTCGGGGCCCCATCCGGTCCACTAGGTTCGGTAGCATCTGCCGTTGGGGGGGCCGTGATGGGGCAGGGGCCCCATCCGGCCCACTAGGCTCGGTAGCATCTGCGGTTGGAGGGGCCGTGATGGGGCAGGGGCCCCATCCGGCCCGCCTCTTGCCGGAATCACAACCATCTGGCTCCGAAACCCCTCCCTCTCCTGCGGTGGCATTACGGCCAGAAGAGGCACCGAGGGTGAGGCCCATCCGCTGTATGTCCCGCGGACCGCCGCCGTGCCACACTCCCGCGCAACTCGCCGGCACACTGCGACGGCGGATCAGCCTTGCCGCACGACCTGTGCTGCGCGCTCCACGACCTGCATTTCCTCCGCGTCGAGCTGTTTCATCAGGGCGCCTTCGCCCGGCCGCAGGTCAAAGCTACGCCGCGGCCGATCGTACCCCCGACCGCGCGGCCCGCCGTTGTGCAGGCACCAACCCGCTGCGCCTCCCCTCAACGCCTCCCGCAGGTCGTCAAGGAAGTCCTGCGCCTTTGGCTGCCACTTGCCGTAATCCCGCCGAAAGGGCTCCTGGTAGTGCACCGGCACTACCTTGCCCAGGTCCCTCATCCAGTCCAGATACTGCCGCGTTCTCTCCGCAGTTTGCCCCGGCGACTTCGAGTTCCGCGGGCGATGCGGCGTGATGAAGTCCACCCGAGCCTGCTTCAGATACCGCCGCAGATCCTCCCGAGAGATGTCGCCTCCCTGCGACGCAGTCACCAGACGCCCGGCATCAATCTTTTTGACCTTATCACGCAGCGCACCAAGCTCCTCGAAGCTCACAAACCGCGCGTCGCGAATATTGCGCTCGTTCGCCAGGTCAATGTACACGTTGCGCCACGGCTTCAGCGCTCGCGCCAGCGTCTCGACGGCGCGCAGGTGCGCCGCCTGATCCGGCAAGGCTTCGCCCCGCGACAGCGTGACATCCACGACCATCCCGCGCCGGTCCGCCTCCGCAACAAGGCTCTTCAGCTTGCTGAGATACGGCTCCCGGGCGCCGCCGGTTCGATCAACTGCTGAGATGTCGTTCTCATATGCGGTCCAGGTGGCCCACACGCGAATCCAGTTGAACCCATGCTGCACCAGGGCCTCCAGATCGCTCCGCACGAATTCCTCGGACGCGCCTGCACCACCGTAGTAGCTGATGCCCAGCAAGAAGGACGGCTTACCGTCGAGCAGAAACTCCGACTCGCGCACTGAGAGCGTGACCGCACCCACGGACATTGCTCCCAGGGCCAGTACTAGTGCCGCCAACATCGGCGCGCGCAACATGGCACTCACTCCCTCAAACTGTAGGCTCTACCCCGCAGTCTTGGCCGGCCGCGGGCTAACACCTTCTACCGGAGCATCTCTGCGCCCGATCGCCGGCAGGTGCGCCGGGCGTCGAAGCAGAAGCTAACAACGCCTTCTGGGCCCGATGCGGCTCGGCAGGGCAGCGGAGGTGAGGAACTTGGAACTGGAGCAGTTGGGAACTGAGGGCGTTCATCCCCAAAGCCACGACCTCCACAAGCGATCCGTACTGGACATCCTCCGTCTCATCAACGCCGAAGACAAGAAGGTTGCCGTCGCAGTCGAGCGGGAGTTGGAGCACATCGCAGCCGTCGTCGAACTGGTCGTGAACCGATTGACGGCAGGCGGCCGGCTGTTCTACGTCGGCGCCGGCACCAGCGGCCGACTGGGAGTGCTCGACGCCTCGGAATGCCCCCCGACCTTTGGCGTAAGCCCCGACACGGTGCAAGGCATCATGGCGGGCGGCGAGGCGGCGCTGGTGCGGTCCGCCGAGCAGGCGGAGGACAGCTTGGAGGCCGCGGCCGAAGAGCTGGCCCGCCGGGAATGCAGCGAGAAGGACGTCGTGATCGGCATCAGCGCCAGCGGCCGCACGCCGTATGTAATCGGCGCTCTCCAATGGGCGCGCGAGCACGGCATCGCCACTGCCGCCATCAGTTGCAACCGCCCGGCAGCACATGATGCCTGGGCCGAAGTCAGTGTGAACGTCGTCGTGGGTCCCGAGGTCGTCGCCGGGTCCACGCGCATGAAGTGCGGCACCGCCCAGAAGATGGTGCTAAACATGGTCACCACCGTCGCCATGATCAAGCTCGGCCGCGTCAAGGGCGGGCGGATGGTCCACTTGCACGCCACGAGCGCCAAGCTGAAGGAACGCGCGACGCGCATCATCATGGACCGCGCCGGCGTTGACCAGCGCCGTGCGCAGGAGGCCCTGGGACACACCCGCGGCGATCTGCAAGCGGCCCTGCAGTGGCTCGAACGCGAGGGCTCGTAGCTGTTCCATAACTCCTGTAGGAGCGACGCTGTTGGTCACGAACGCCTTTAGGCGCGACACTCGTTGGTCCTTGAGGTTATGAAACCGCCTTCCAGTCCGCGTTGCTCATCAAAGCAAGACCAAATCCGCGGCAAACGGGGACTGTCCCCCTCTTCGGCCCGACCACAGACGCCATGCGAGGTGAACACCATGAGGCTGCTGTCACTTTGCAGTGTGACGCTTATCTTTGCCACCGCGGCGGTCTCGGCCCAAACGCCGCTGCCAAATGGCTCCTTCGAGCAGGGGGCCGGCGACCGACCGGCCCATTGGCAGCTCTCCGGCGTCGAAGGCGCCTGGGAAACCGAGGCACATACGGGCCGGCGCTGCGTCAGCGTGACCGGCGACGGCAAGAACTCCACCTTTTGGCGCAGCGACACCTTCCCGGGCCTCCCGAACCGGACCTATCGGATCACGTACTACGCGAAGACGTCTCCCGGCACCGTCGGCGGATGTCTCACCTCCGGCACGAGCTTCATCAATCGCGACTTCCAGGCCGGCGAGACCTGGACCAAACGCAGCTTCTGCTTCGTTACCCCTGCAAACGTGACCGAAGCCTATGTCCGCCTGGGGCAATGGACGAAGAAGGGCAAGGTCTTCTTCGACGATGTGAGCATCACGCCCGTCGAGCCGGTCCACGCCAGGCGCGGCGGCCTGGTGCTCGGCAGCGGCGAGAGCATCGTCAATAATCGCTACTCGTATCACCAGAACTGGGGCGGCGAGGGCTCCAACTATGCCCGAGTCTTGCGTTCCTTCACGGCCGGGTTCAACTCCAACCGCTGGGGGCTGGGACCCGATAACCAGATCACGTACCGGCTCGGCGCCGACCGGCGAACACAGACCCGCGGACGCCTCTACGTCACGCTGGCGTACTACTCGCAGGGCCAATGTGTCGTCGAATGCAGCAAAGACGGCCAAACCTGGCAAGCAGCCTTTCGCTGCAAAGAGAACGGCACTCAGCGCCACGAGGTGCCGAAGGAACTCTATCCCACGACCGCCCTTTGGGTGCGTCTCCGCAGCGAGGGGCAGTTCCAGATCACCGACTTCGGCTACGAGGCCGACCTGGAGCGCCCGGTGTTGGACTTCGTCGGCAGCACACGCTTCCTGGAGATCCAGCGCGAGAGCCCTGATCTGCGCGTGGCCGTACACAGCCTTGGCACGCTGCAGCCGGGCAAGAGCGCGGCCAAACTGGAGCTCACCAGCACACAGGCCCGTCGGCTGGCGGCCAAGGTCATTCTGACGCCCGAGAAGGGCCAGGCGCTGACCTTCTCCGCTCAGCTCGACCTCCCCGCCGGACGGGTGCAGCAGGCGGAGATCCCCTATGAACTCGACGGCATTGGCCAGTGGCGCTTCACGCTGAAGCTGGCGGACGCGGCCAACCAGGCGCCGCTGTACGCCGCGGCGACCACCTTCAGCGTGCCCTCACTCCATGACTCCTCCTACGGCTACTTGCTCTCCGACGCGCCTGACTGCGCGCTCTGGTGGTGCGAGGGAACTTACAAGGTCAGCCGCACCCGCGGTCTGCCCCCCAAGAAAGGCCAGGCAATCCGCCTTTCGGCCGCCGGGAACGAGTACGAACCGTTCCAGCTCGTGCTGCGGCCCAAAGAAGACCTCAAGGCAGTCACGGTCAAGGCCTCAGGTCTGCGCCGTGCGGGCGGGGGCGAAATCCCGGCCACGAACGTGCAGGTCTGTCTGGTGAACTACGTGCCCGTGACGATTCCCACGGACCGCTTCGGCTGCCGTGCTGACTGGCCGGACCCGCTCCCGCCCTACCAAAAGCCCTTCGATTGCCCCGCGCAGCGCAACCAGCCGCTATGGATCACGGTCAAAGTCCCCGCCAACGCGAAGCCCGGCGACTATCGCGGCACCGTAACCGTCGCGGCGCAGGGGGTGAAGCCGCTGGCGCTGCCCGTCGAGTTGCACGTCTGGAACTTCAGCCTCACCGACGAAACCCATACCCGCACCGCCTACGGCGTCGGCGTAGACCGCAAGTTCCACGGCCTGAAAACCACCGAACAAGCCAAGCAGGTTCACGATCTCTACATG
>JALGUG010000391.1 GCA_029820995.1 Candidatus Zipacnadia bacterium | reverse complement strand
GCGGGCGGGATGTCTTTGCCGAAGATCCCCGGAGACGGATGGATGTCTATCGGCCAGCCGCCGAAGGCCACTCGGTCGGGGAAGAGCCTGGCCGCTTCCACGTCGTTCTGCGTGAGAATGTAGTCGCCGATGAACCGCCGCGATTCGCGTTTGCCGCCGACGATAGGCACGCGCACGAGCTTGTAGTTCCGGGCCGCTTCGCGGGTGTTGGGATCGTGGTTCTTGGCCCAGTCGAAGGCGCCGAAGATCACGCGGATCAGCTCGTCGCGGATCGTCTCGGCATCCTGGATCGTGTCCAGCATCCCACCGTACTCGATCCACCAATCGCCATGCGCGTACAGCTTCCCCTTGCGGTGGGTGAAGTATTCCGCGGTGAACTTGACGGCAAAGGGCGGCGGCGTGAAGGGCTGGGGCGTCTCCATACGCCGGGCGGCATGAATCAGAGAAGTGCCCATCGTGTGCGGGCTCGGCTTCTCCGGAGCATAGCTCTCGCCGAACTCATCGCGGCTCTCCTGCCCCTGGTGGAACTCGCAGCCTGCGCTGAAGGCAATGGCACCGTCCCCGGTGCAGTCGGCAAACAGCGGCGCCCTGAAGACCGTACGCTTACCGGTTATCACGTGCTCGGCCTCCACGGCCGCGATGTGGCCCGCGTTTGCCATCACGGCCCGCGTGCCCTCGGTGTTCAGGTAGACGGACAGTGCGGGCAGGTCCTTGATGATGAGATCAATGGCCTCCGACCAATTCGAGCAGCCGGGGCGAACGCGCGCCTCGACCAGCTCCTCGCAGATACCGGTCTCGCGGAAGCGACTGGTGTGCGGGCAGGCGCCACCGGGAAGCACGTTGATCTCCTTGCTGGCATTGCCGCCCAGGCAGGGCCGATTCTGAACCAGGGCGGTTTTGAGCCCCAGGCGGGCCGCCTGCACCGCCGCGCAGACGCCCCCATAGCCGCCTCCGACCACGACGAAATCGAAGTCTAGTTCCTCTGGCTTGGACTCGCCCAGAAGCTGCTTGCGCAGCCGCGCCAGCGCCGCGAGGTCGTCCGGCGGCGTGAAGTGCGCGTCGGTCGTCAGGATGATTGCGTCGCACCGGCCGTAGTAGCCGGTCTGGTCGTGTAGCGCCAGCGTTGCCGGGCCGGCCGGGAGCTCAAACGCCCCGCCCGCCACCCAGGACCAATCCTTCTTCTGCGCTCCGAAGGTTGTGGCACTGGGTTTACCGTTGATCAGCACGCTGAACTGTCCCGGCGATGTCTCGTGCCAATCCTTGCAGCGGACCCACAAATGATAGCTGCCCTGGCGCGGCGCTTGCACCGTCGTCTGGGCGTCGGCCACCGGCTGGCCGATGCCCGCCGCGAGCAAGTAGGTTGATCCCATCAACTGCCGGAACTGCGAGTCAATCGTCCAGCCGCCGAGATCCTCAAATTGCTCCGCCTCCACATAGAGATAGACCTCGGCCGCCTTGGGCGCCTCGTCCCCCATGACCGCAGCGGCCGCGAAAAGCCCCGACAAGACCACGCCGAGCAATGTGCTATCCATGTGCATCCCTCCAATCCGTTCCGGCCCGAGCGCCCCATCTTAGGCTGTGACTTCCGCTTTGCCGCGCGATCCCCTCCCCAGCACAACCGGTCTTCGGTGAAGGTCACCGCGCACCACTGCCGGAACTGTCTTCGTGCGCGCGGCCGGCGTCAGCACAGTCGAGACGTGGTTCAGCACCAACGCGTCTGTCAAGCTAGAGATACGGAGGTCCAACTATGCGAGCGTCCATCCCGGTCGTCGTGCTGGCGATTGGAGCTGTCGGCATGCTGTCTGCTCTGGCGGACTTCGAGGACCTGGGCATCCCGGTGACCAAGGCCGGTCTCATGGGCCGCCTGGTAGGGCCGGACGAGAACGGTGAGATGACCAAGCTGTACTTCAACTTCAATCAGGACGGCGCGCCGCTGTTCCTGGTGCAAGTTGACCCCGTGACCGGCGAGACCAGGCAGTTCAATGCGCCCCGAGGCCCCGGAGCGTGGGGCTTCATCGTCGGACCGGACAAGCAGATCTACCTGGGCACCTGGGGCGGTGGCCTGATCTTGCGCTTCAATCCCAAGCAACCCCAGAAGGGCATCGAGGTCGTCGGCAAACCCTCCCCGACCGAGAGCTACATCTGGATGTACACCATCGGCCAGGACGGCAAGCTGTACGGCTGCACCTACGGGCATGCCAAGTTGGTCTCGTACGATCCCGTCACCGGAGAGATGGCCGACCTCGGGCGGATGGACCCCACTGAAAGCTACAGCCGTTCGGTGGCCACCGGCCACAATGGCTGGATCTACGTGGGTATTGGGATGGCCAAGGGTAGCATCGTGGCCTATAACCCTCAAACCGGCAAACACCAGTTGGCCATTCCCGCGTCACACCTCGTGCAGGGATGCGGCCAGGTGTGGAACGGCAAGGACGGCCACGCGTACGGGCGGCTGGCGAGCCACACGTACCGGCTGCTGGACGGCACAGCGACGGAGATCGAGAAGACTCAAGCAGCCGGTACGGCCCCACAGGTTCTTCAGGATGGCCGCATCCTCACCGGCGCCAATCTGGAGGGCTGGTACACCCTCTACAATCCCAAGACTAAGCAGACGGAGAAGAAGACCTTCGAATACAAAGGTGCCGGCTCGGGGGTCTTTGTCGTCGGCGAAGGACCCGAGGGAGTCATCTATGGTAGCACTGCAATGCCCTTGGAGCTGTTCTGGTACGACCCTCGGACCGGCGAGAGCAAGAACCCGGGCAATCCCACCAGCGTGGGCGGCGAGATCTACTCCTTCGCCCACCTGGGCGGCAAGCTGTACTTGTGCGCCTATCCCGGCTCGTGGTTATCCATCTACGACCCGCAGAAGCCCTGGGACTACGGGACGAAGGCCGAGAATAATCCGTACGGCTTCGGCCGCATTGGCGACGGACACCTCCGTCCGCGCGCGATGATCGTGGGCAGTGACGGCCGCCTGTACATCGGCAGTCTCCCACCTTACGGACAGCTCGGCGGCGCGCTGGGAGTGTACGATCCCACAGAGAACAAGGTTGTCGAGAACTACCGTAACCTGATTCCCAAGCAGTCCATTGTCGCCCTCGTTCAAGAAGTCACAACGGGCCTGATCTTTGGCGGCAGCAGCATCGCGGGTGGCGGGGGCGCACACGTTACGGAAACCGACGCCCACTTGTTCGCCTGGGACCCCGTGAAGAAGGACAAGGTCATTGACATCGTCCCACTTGCCGGGCGCGGCTCGGTCATCTCGCTGGC
>JALGUG010000091.1 GCA_029820995.1 Candidatus Zipacnadia bacterium | reverse complement strand
CAGGCAGCGGAGGCCGTGGAGCGGGCGGCGGCGGAAGGCGCGCCGCCGGTGCGCGTACTGGCGGCACGGGGGGCCGTAGAGGCACAGGCGGGACGTGACGAGGAAGCCGCCGCAACATTCGGCCGCGGTGTGTTCTTCGCGCCGCGGAGCACCGAACTGCGGCGCAAGCTGGCGCTGGTGCTGGCTCGGCTGGGACGGCACCGGGAGGCAGCATGGGAATACGAGCAGATCCTGTTGCAGGACCCCCTGGACCTGCCCGCGACGGCCGGCCTGGCCCGCCTGCTGCGCGAGGACACGGATGCCGCGCCATCGGCTGTGGCAGTGTTCCGACGGCTGCTGCTGCGCGGACCGGAGTACGCGCACCTGGCGGCTACGCTGGTCGGCGCGGCCGCGGCCTCGGCTGTCGTGGGCGACGTACCCGAAGTGCTCCACGAGGCCTGCACCAGGTTCCCGCAAGCCGCGCCGCTGTGGGAGGCGTCCGCCGAACTGGGGCGCGCGACTGCGGATCACGAACTCGAGATCAGCGCACGTCGGCGATTGGTGGAACTAGCCGCGAGCGATCCGAACCGTCACCAGGCGCTGGGAGAGGCACACGAACGGGCCGGTCAGGAGGAGGCGGCGCTGGCCTGCTATCTGCGCGCGCTCGACCTGGCACCGGACGATCAGTTGCTGAAAGAGCGCATTAGGGCCCTGAATGAGGCTCAGGTGCGAACTCGATTGAAGGGGTTAAACGGCGAGTAATTGGTGGGCCGATGTGGGTATGCTGCTCCCAGAGCTCCGCACGTAGTTGACGGCACTCGCTGCAACGACTGGGGGAAGCAATGATGCGCAGGTTCTGGTGGCTGTTCGTGACCGTACTTGCTGCCCTGACGGTCGTCTATGTGATCGGCTCGGGCACCGTTCCCGGCCGTTCCATTGGGCTAGCCTTGACGCACGCTACGCGCCAGACGGCCCCCCGCGACGCGGCCAACCAAGTGGATGACGCTCTGCGGGCGCTGGAGAGCTACGAGCAACGCATCAGGTCCATGGCCTTGGTGTTCCAGAATGCCAACACGGAGGGGCTGAGGCGCGTCTATGCCGACCTCACGTATTTTCGGCAGCAGTACGACCAACTGGCGGGCGGCAGCCCCGAAGCTCGAGGCTACATGACGGCTTTTCGACAGATCAACCAGGAAGTGAAGGCCTATGAGACCCCCTCGTTGAGCGTGTTCTCTGAGAGGTGGGCGCTGATACTCAAGATTGCGCTGGGCTTGTTCCTGGTCCTGGCCTTCGGGACAACTGCTGTCCGCGTCTTCGCCGGCGCAGCCTAAGAGCGCCATCAGGCGCCAAGGCGCAGCTACCCGTCATTTTCGGTTTTTCGAAAAACCGAAAACGGCCAAAGCGCAAGCCTGGACAGTGCCGGCAGCGGCGCTGAGCAGCACTGTGGCGCGCTTCGATCCAGGGCGCCCTCATTTGGCCGGCTTCAGCTCCGCTCGGATCATCCAGTTCATGCCCTTCTGCGGCAGTCGGAAGTTCCACTGCGTAATCTGTCCCAGGCGGCCCAGGGAGGGCTGCCCGGAGCCCTTGGTGGTGTAAAGGCCCAGTGCGTCGCCTACCCTCATTTTGATGGGCGCTCTGCAGGCGTCCGATACTCCTTGCCGCACACGGGGCAGGGCCCTTGGGGCACGACCAGGTCGCCATTGGTCCAGACGCCGCAGTCCAGCTTGTACCCCTTCTCGGCCACCGTCACCGGGCACTCGTGATACATCTCGTGGAAGGATTCAAATCCCTGGCAGCCGTCGCTGGTGCGCCCGCACTGGGTGCACATGAATTTGGGAATCGGGATCGGGCAGCCGTCTTTGCGCTGGTAGCCGAGGAACTTCATCTTTCCCCGGCACTTGATGCACGTCGAGCCGTCGAGCTTGGTGAAGTTGATCGGTCGAAACTGCGGCCGACGGGGCAGCCCGCGGTCGAGTTCGGTCTCGAAGTTGTCCGGGACCATCACCACCTTGGGCACGCGGACGCCCAGCAGCTCAACGGCCTGGTAAGTATAGGGGACTGCGGCCAGAAACGGCCGGGCCAGCGGGGCACGGTCTACCTGCTGCGGGCTGCTGAAGAACACGCTGGCCAGGGTCAGAAAGGGCCCCATGCCCATGGCGCCTAACAGCAGACTCAGCAGGGCGCCACCAACTCGGCTGAGATTCGTGAGGACCTCCTCCCGGGCCGCCCAGCGCCCGAGGAGCAGGACTGACCCCACTACACCAAGGGCGATCATCAGGCCGAAGCCCAGTGGCCCCGCGAGCAAGTCCGGCAAGCCGAGGAGCTTGCGCAGCAGCCACTCGCCCGCCGGATACAGGAACAGGCCGACCAGGAGACCGACGATCAGGCTCACAACATCAAGGGTGCTGCGTCGCCAGCCACGGACGGCCCCCAGGCCGGCGCAGAGGGCGAACAGCGCCAGGATCAGCAGGTCAATGCCCGTCATTGGTGTTGGGACCGCCGCGGCGAGAAAGCAGTAGGTGCCGCGCTAGAACTGTGTGGCTCCGCTGAAGCGAAACTTCGCGATCTTGAGCGCCGGGACTGTGGCCCAATCACCACGCACCAGCTCGCTGCCGATAGCCTCGACGCAGCTTAGGGCCTCCAGAATGCTCTGGGTAAACCTGAGGTTCTTCACGCCGCCGACCACGCGGCCGTTCTCGATGAGAAAAGTGCCGTCGCGGGTCATGCCGGTGATCGTTGTCTGCATGGGGTTGGCGAGGTTGGTGTAGTGGAAGCGCGTGACCAGGAGTCCCCGGTCTGTGCTCGCGATCATCTCGTCCAGCGTTGCGTCTCCCGGCGCCAGGAAGAGGTTCGTGGGTATCGGCCCCCAGGTGTTCGGCGCAGGAAGGGCATGGCCCGTGGATTGCTTGCCCTCTTTCGCGGCGGTCTGCGAATCGTAGACCAGGCCTTGCGCCACGCCCCTTGTGATTAGCTCCACGCGCTGCTTGGGCACGCCTTCATAATCGAAGGGCGTCGGCATTCCGCGTTGGTCGAGGCCGTCATCCCAGATGGTGATGTTGTCGCCGCAGATCTTCCGGCCGATCTTGCCGCACATGAAGCTGCGGTTCTCCTGATAGCTCAAGGCGCCGAGGCCCGCGAGGCCCAGGAATTCGACCAGAGTTCGCACGGCCTCCGGCTCGAGCACCACGGCGTACTCGCCCGGCTCGAGGTCGCGCGGGCGGGCACTGCGGCGGGCTTTCTCAGCCGCGCGCCGGGCCAGTGCCGGGAGGTCAATCTCGTCCACGCCAGGCGCCACCGCACCCGCCCAGCCGGAGCTATCGTCTCCGGTCATGACCAGATTGAGCCCTGCGTCCGTCGCCTGTCGGAAGGCTCGAACGCCGCGCGAGTTGGCCACCAGAAGCTCCCCCGAGCTGTTGGCCCACGCGCCGGCGGCCGTCAGATGGTCACGCTCCGCCACGGCAAGCACCGTGCGGACGCCTTCCGCCCGATCCTCCGGGCCGAAGGCCGCCGTCTTGGCCGACCAGGCCTCGACCTCCGAAATGGGAGCCGGTTCCGGCAGGCCGGGGAAGTCGGGGACCTCCGGCTGCCATTTCGCCATCGCCACGGCCTCGGGTGCCAGCGCGCGGAGAGCGTCCGCATCCACGCGGGTGGTGCGCGCGCTTCCGAGGCGTTTGCCGCAGACAACGCGCAGTGCAATGCCGGCTGAATGATCGGCCACGTTCTGGTGGATCTGATTGTTCGCGTATCGGGTCAGTGCGCTCTCACCGCTGGTGATCAGAACCTCGGTCTCGTCCGCCGTAGAGGCTGCCAGTGCCGTCTCGGCCATCTGCACCAGTTCGGCTTGGCTGTACATGGCTTGCTCCCGCCGGGCTTGTTAGTCTGCGCCGCGAACGACCCCGACGCGTACGCCGCGGAACCGGGCCGGCGCGACGCCGTGGGCTACATGGGCGGTCTGGCTGGGCTCGCCTTTGCCGCAGTTGGGGACCCCCCACAGACGCCACTCGTCTCGGCCCGCAATGGCGTCACACGAGCCCCAGAACTCCGGCGTGAGGCCCGTGTAGCTGGTATTGCGCAGCATCTGACCCAGTTCGCCATCCCGGACCTCGTAGCCGACCTCGGTCCCGAACTGGAAGTTGAGCCGTTTGTCGTCAATGCTCCAGCTCGTGTTGCAGATCGCCAGGATGCCGTCTTTCGTGTCGGCGATGATCTCGTCCAGGGTCCAGTCGCCGGGCTCCAGATTGACGTTCGTCATCCGAATGAGCGGAATGCGGCTGTAGCCGTCGGCGCGCATGGCGGCAACGTTCTCGATGTCGGTGCCGGTCTCCCGCTGCAGGCGGGCCGCGGTCTCGCGGGAGGTCAAGTAGCCCTTGAAGATGCCCGCGGTCACGATCTCAGCACGCCGGGCGGGGACGCCTTCGTCGTCGTACTTGAACGAACCCAGGCCGTGGGGCAACGTGGCGTCGGACACGATGTTGACCTGGTCCGAGCCGTAGCGAAACGTGCCCAGCTTCTCCGGCGTCAGGAAGCTCATGCCGGCATAGCTGGCCTCAGTGCCGAAAACGCGGTCGAGCTCGATGGGATGGCCGCATGATTCGTGGAGTTGGAGGGCAAGCTGACTACCTTCCAGGATGAGGTCTTTGGTCCCCTCGGGACAGTGGGGCGCCTCGGTCAGGGCGACGGCCTGCTTGGCCGTTTCTTCCGCGTGGGCGGCCAGCTCGAGCTCCTCGACCTGCTCGTAGCCACGCGAGGCCCAGGCGCCGCCGTGGGAGGAGGGATAGGACCGCCGTTGGGTCTCCTGGCGGCCCGGAGCCGTGGCAGTGGCGGTCAGGCCGCCGCCGACCTCGACGCGCTCCTGGTAGATGCTCGCACCCTCGCTGCTGGCAAACCACTTCTCCTCGAGCAGGCAGCCCATGCTCGCCTCGGACACCGCCAGGTCCGCCGCGGCCCGCATCAGGCGGTCGCATTCCAGCAGCAGCTCGGCTCGATCGCCCCAGCCCACGTCTAGCGGGTTGACGCGAACACGGGCTGACACCCGGTCGGTGCAGATCTCGGTCTCGGCCAGCTCGACCGGCTGGGGCACCGTCGTCGCGGAGGCCCGGGCGATCCGTGTCGCCAACTCGGCCGCCGCCGCAACCGTCTCTGGGTCCGTCCGGCTCGTACTGGCGAAGCCCCAGGCCCCGTCAGCGATCACGCGCACGCCTACACCGGCGCTTTGGCTATGAACCATAGCCCTGACGGCGCCGTCCTTGACGACCACGTTCTGATGCGTGCGCGAGACCCACCGCGCATCAGCATAGCTCGCGCCGCTATCCAGCGCCCGCTCGACCGCCTTACTGACCAGATCTTCCATCGCGCAGCACCTGCGTTCGTTTGAACTGCCAGCTCGCTGATCGTGCAACATGGGACGTTCGGCCACGGCTACCGAACAGTGCTTGCCTTCCTCGCTCCCAACGCAATACCTGCCTGCGGACATCGTGCGTGTGCCACTCACGGCTGCGTGAGTAGGGCCGGGTCTTCATTGCCCGCGCTACTCAACGGAATGATCGGCAGCTCCGCGGGGCGGGAACGCAACTCGGTGAGGAACTGCAGGGCTGACATGCCGGGCAGCAGGAAGTGGGCGACGACGAGGAACGCGAGTGAGAACCGCAGCAAGCCGTGCCGCGCGAACCCGCTCGATGGCGTTGTCTTCGGCTCAGGACAGGGGCAACCTGAGGCGGTCGAACCGAGCTGCTCCCCCGAGGACACGGGAGATCCAATGGGCTCTCGACGCGGCCCAAGAGGGGCGGGCGCGTGCAGCGACGAACAGGGCTTCATCTCGTTCAGGAGGCGCGCCATGAAAGCCCTGATCGTTGTTCTCACCTTCGCCGGCGCCACGCTCGCTCTGGCCCAGGCTGCGGTGCCCGAAGGGTGGTTTGAGTTTGCTCTGCGCAATACCGACATTCCGCAAGGGATTGTGAACGTCGCGGCCCTGAACGCCCGCCCGGCCGGAGCCACCGGCTTTCTGCGCGTGAAGGACGGGCACTTCGTCGAGGGCGACGGCACACCGATCCGGTTCGTCGGCACCGACCTGTGCTTTGCCTACGCCTTCCCCACGCACGAAGCGGCGGAGCTTCTGGCCCGGCGCATGCGGGCCTACGGCATCAACGTGGTGCGGTTCCACCACATGGACAGTCACTTCCGCCCGCGCGGGATCTGGGACCCTGAATACAAGGACAAGCGGCACCCCGACGCCGAGCAGCTAGATCGGCTCGACTACGTCATCTACCAGCTCAAGCAAAACGGGATCTACGCCAACCTGAACCTTCACGTCTCGCGCAAGTTCACAGAGGAGCATAACGGCTTCCCCCAGGCCGCGCTCCTGCCCAAGTACGACAAGGGCGTGGACAATTTCGAGCCGCGCATGATCGAGCTGCAGAAGGAGTATGCGCGGCAACTCCTGACGCACGTCAACGGGTACACGAAGCAGCCGTACGTCTCGGAGCCCGCCCTCGCCTTTGTCGAGTTCAGCAACGAAGACTCCATGTTGCAGTACGCCTTCGGCAGCACGCTGCACAATCTGCCGCCATACTACCGCGACCAGCTTCAGGCGCTGTTCGATAGCTGGCTGAAGGAGAAGTACGGCGATACCAAGCGGCTGGCGGCGGCGTGGGACGAGGGCTCGGAGCCGGTGGGCGAGGAGATGCTGGCCAACACGGACTTCGCCCGGGACCAGGAGGGCTGGAGCTTTGAGATGGGGGCCCCCGGCGAGGGGACGATGACCGTGGTGGAGGAGGGTGGCCAACGGGCGCTGCAGGCGGAGATGACGAAGCTGGGCAACACCTCGTGGACCATGCAGGTGCACCAGAAGGGCCTGACCCTGCAGGACGGCAAAGCCTACACACTGTCCTTCGAAGCCCGCGCGGAGCCGCCCCGCACGGTGACCGCGGGGGCCCGGTACGACATCGCGCCCTGGACCACTGTGGGCCTCAGCGAACCCACGAAGCTGACGCCCAAATGGCAGAGCTTCACCTACACCTTCCGGGCCAAGCAGCCGCCGCCCGAGCACACGCGGATCTCGTTCAACGCGGGCAATATGCTGGGGAAGGTCTGGATCCGCAAGGTGTCCCTCAGGCCGGGCGGCATTCTGGGCCTGCCGGCCGGGCAGAAGCTGGAGGACGGCACCGTGGACCTGCCGCAGTCATCGGCGACCCGACAGGCGCGCATGGATTGGCTCGACTTCGTGGCGGCCACTGAGCGCAAGTATGTCCAGACCATGCGGGAGTACGTCAAGCAGGAGCTCAAGCTGCACGCGCTGGTGGTGGACACGCAAGCCACCTACGGCGGGCTCGGCGGCGTCTATCGCGAAGCGCAGAACGACTACATTGACGCGCACGCCTACTGGCAGCACCCGCACTTCCCCGGCCGACCGTGGGATTCGGGCAATTGGTTCATCGGCAACAGCTCCATGATCCTCCGCCCCGGCGGCGACACGCTAGGCCGCCTGGCGCAGCACCGCGTGGCGGGGATGGCCTTCACCGTCAGCGAGTATAATCACCCGGCGCCCAGTGATTATCGCGCCGAGTGCGACCCGATGGTGTTCTCCTTCGCGGGGCTGCAGGATTGGGATGCGGTGTATCTGTTTGCGTACGGCGGGACGGACGTCGAGCAGCCCAGCGACCGGATCAACGGTTACTTCAACATCAACACCGATGTGACAAAGATGGCCCTGCTTCCGATCGCCGCCAATCTGTTCCGCCGCGGCGACGTCCGCCCGGCCCGCCAGGCGGTCCGGCTGACGGTGCCGCCCGAACAGCTCCCCGCTTTGCTGTGCGACTTCGGCCGGAGCACGTCCCAGGTGTGGGCGGCGGCGGGTGTCGGTGCCAATGCCGACAAGGTCCACCGCACTGAGATCGAGTTCGTGCCGGGCGGCAAACTCAAGGCCTCGGCCAAGCTGGAACCGGAGGGCGTGCTGCAATCAGACACCAAGCAGATCCGCTGGGATGCCACTGACGAGCAGAAGGCGACCTACCTGGTCAATACGGAGAAGACCGTGGTCGCCTGCGGCTTTCTGGGCGGGCAGAAGATCGAGCTGGGGCCGGTCACCATCGAGATGGCGCCCAGCGACAACAACTTCGCGGTCATCGGCCTGTCGGCCATGGACGACCGGCCGCTGGCCTCCTCGGAAAAGATCCTGGTGGCCGCGGTGGGGAAGGTGGAGAACCAGGAGATGGGCTGGAACGAGGAGCGAACGACGGTTCTGCGCAAGTGGGGCCATGGGCCGACAATCTGCGAGGGCATCAGGGCCACGGTCGCGCTGCGGAACGACCGCGGGCTGCGGGTGTTCGCCCTGGATCCGCTGGGCGAACGGACGGGCGAGGTCGGTCCCGCCGACCGGTTCGAGATTGGCCCCCGCTACAAGACGGTCTGGTACGAGTGCGCCGCGCGCTGAAGGCCGAGGGCGTAAGTGCCGCGCCGAACGAGGGACGAGCCATGCGAGTTCGTTGCGTGTTTGCCGTGTGTCTGATCGGAGCGCTGTGGGCGTGTGCGGCGCCCTCGCTGCGCGACGTCTCCGTATTCATCGAGGGCGAGGACTTCGAGCCGGACGGCCCCGAATGGTTCGTGGGGCGGGGCTGGAACGACGACATCTACACAGCAACCTCGGGCGATGCAGTCATCGGAAGCAACGGCGGTCCCAAGGGACAGGCAACGAAGACGGTGACCATCCCGGCCGACGGCAAGTACAACGTCTGGGTGCGGTACTTGCGCATCGGAACGTATAAGGGCTCCTTTGGGCTCAAGATCGAGCAAGGCGGCAAGGTCGTGTTCGACGCGCATTACCGGGAGAACCCTCAGGGGACCGGGTGGAAGCCCGAGTGGGAGAAGTTCGAGGCGCAGCTCTCTCGGGGCGAGGCGAAGCTCACTCTGTACATCGCGCGGCCAGGCATCAGGCAGCGCATTGACTGCGTCCTCCTGACGCCGCGTCTGGACTATCAACCAGACTACACGGACTTCGCGCCGCAGGTGTTTGTGCGGCTCAAGGTCGAGCAGCCGGCGGCTCCGTGGCGCGCGCAGATCAACGCCTATCATCACCGCGCGCCGCGCTGGTACGCTCACGGGGGCTGGCTGTCAGCGGACGGGATGGGCTCCAAGGGCGAGGCCGTCGCTGCCGGCGCATGGTCCCCCTGGTACGACATCAGCAAGCTGTTGGACGGCGGGGGCCGCGTTTCGACGGTCAAGCTGCGCTTCACCTCTCCGGACGATCCGCCCGCGCGCGTCGCCGCTGACTTCGAGGTCGCGCCCCGCGCCGAGGAGGACTCGGTTCTGGTCCGCCTGCACGAGGACCTCGACGGCGACATCATCAGCCTGATTATCCCCGGAGACATCGTGAAGTACCCCTCGCGGATCGAATTGGCCTCGGCCCAGACCAAACGGCACCTCGCGACGGCCGAGGGCTTCGGATTTGAGCCACCGCAGAACACCGCGCGCATCGCGCTCGAGACCCCGCTGGTCGGATGGAACAACTCGTACCATTCCCGGCAGATCCTGCGCGCGGAGACCCGAGTCTGCGCGATCATCGGCTTCAACAGCCTGGAGAACCTGGACCGGGTGCCGCGCCGCATCGCTAATGAGGAGGGCATCCACCGCAGTTGGTGGGCGCACTGGATTCCGTATCAGTGCTTCAAATGCTGGACGGATCCCAAGAATGAGGAGTTGATTGACCGGCGTTACGCCAAGCTCGCGGCGGAGCTGGCTGAAAACGACCCGCAAGCGGCAAAACAGGCGTACCGCAACAAGCTCTATGACGAGCCGCACGGCGCCAGCCTCAAGCACATGGCCGACTGCCCGACATGCCTGGCGGCCTTCCACCGCTACCTACAGGCCCGGGGCCTGAAGCCCGACTTCTTTGGTCAGCAGGGCTGGGAGCAAGTGAAGCCCCTCGCCCGCGGGGCGGCCCAGGACCTGCCGACGCGCCGCCTGCACTACTGGTCCATCCAGTTCCGCGATCAGGCGACCGCGGACCTCTTTCGACTGGCGACCGCGCTGGTGGAGAAGCACTTCGGCAAAGACATGCTGACCTCGGTCAACTTCACTAATGGGCCGGTGAGCGGCTGGTTGCGGAGTATGGTGTGGGGGCCGGACTGGTTCCTGTTTGGCCGGGAGCGCGCGCAGAGCCTGATGTGGTCCGAGGACTGGACCAGCCTGGGGCCGGACGGCACAGGCTACCCCGTGGACATTCTGCGCTCCGCCGGGCGGCCGCACGACCTGCCGGTGGGGATGTACATCATCGCCAACGACGGTAAGACCCTGGCCCAGCGCACCTTTTCGGCCCTGATGCATGGAGCCAAGTACCTGTGCTTCTACTGCTATGGTCCCTACTACGCTTTCAACGACGGTGGACTGTCCGAGCACCCGGAGAACCAAAGGATCCTGGCGCAGACGATCCGCGACGTCATTCGCGCTGACGAGCTCCTCTGGCCCGCTCGGCCGGCACAGGCGAGGGTCGCCATTATCTGGAGCAAGAGCGGGGAGCTCTGGGAAAAGGACGGCGCCATCGGCACCGAGCGGCGCATCACATATCTGGCCCTCGCTCACACGCACACGCCGGTGGACTTCCTCTGCGAGCACGATGTGGAGCAGGGCGGTCTGACGCCGTATCGCGCCGCCTACTTGCTCGATTCGGGCCTCACACGTCGAGCTGCGAAGCAGGTGCGGGATTGGGTGCGCGGCGGCGGCGTGCTCTATGGCTGCGCCGGAGCGGGTACTCGAGATGAGTATGACGAGCCGCTCGAGACATTAGGGGAGGTGTTCGGGGCGCGCTCGGAGGAGATCAACAAGCCCGGCGGCGACTATCGCGAACGCTACGGTCTGCGAAGAATGAAGGCGACGGCCCAGGTCAAGATTGACTGGGCCGATCTGGGCGGGCCCCTCGCGCTTGCAGCCTACGGATACCGCGAAAAGCTGACGCCGACCACGGGCCAGGTCGTCGCCACCTTCGAGGACGGATCGCCGGCGGGCGTCGTGAACCGTCTGGGCCAAGGTCGGGCGCTCCGCCTCGCCTTCCTACCGGCCCTGGCATACAGCCGAGCTGCCGAGGTTTCCACCCGCGCGGTTGCCACAGGCTTCCCGGCCCCGATCCGCAACCTAATCGCTTCACCGGTTCGCCTGGCCGAGGTTCAGCCCCCGCTGGAGGTCTCCGATCCGCTCGTGGAGGCTAACCTGATGACCTGCGGTGCCGGCGCCATCGTGCCACTGGCCAACTGGAACCCCGATCCGCTGGAACGAGTTGACCTCCGCATTCAGTGGCGCGGCCAGCTCAAGTCCGTCGGCAGCATCAAGCTCGGCGCCCTCAAGTACAAGCGAGACGGCGATTGGCTCACCGTCTCGCTGCCGTTGCGGGATGTGGATGCGGTGATTGTGCGGCAATAGCCTCGCGCTAGATGTCCTCCAGGGGCTTTACGTTTCCCCAGGTGATAGCGGCACTCGGCTGGGGCGCGGCCCAGCGGACGGCGTTCGCGATGACCTGCCGGATCTCGGGGTTGAAGAAGATCGGGAAGGTCTCGTGCCCGGGCCGGAAGTAGAAGATGCGGCCCTTGCCACGCTGGTAGCAGCAGCCGCTGCGAAACACCTCGCCGCCGGCGAACCAACTGATGAACACCAGCCGATCGGGCATCGGGATGTCGAACCGCTCGCCGTACATCTCCGTGTGCTCGAGGTCAATGTACTCCTTCTCCAGGCCCTGGACGATGGGATGGCCCGGCTCCACGACCCAGAGGCGCTCGTTCTCCCCGACCTCCCGCCACTTCAGGCTGCACGAGCTGCCCATCAGCTTCTTGAAGATCTTCGAGTAGTGCGCCGAGTGCAGGCAGATCAGTCCCATGCCCTCCAGGACTCGCTGGTGGACCTTCTCGACGATCTCGTCCCGCACTTCGGCATGGGCCGCGTGGCCCCACCAGGTCATCACGTCGGTGCCGGCGATGACCTCGTCGGTGAGGCCGTGCTCGGGCTCGTCGAGCGTGGCGGTGCGCACCTGAATGTCGGGCTGCGCTTGCAGATGCTCGGCGATGGCGGCGTGCATTCCGTCGGGGTAGACCTTGCTGGCTGGATGCTCCTTGTTCTTCTCGTGTCGAAACTCGTTCCAGACTGTCACGCGGATCGGGGTGCCCATATCAGCTCTTCCTTCCTGTTGGAATGACGCTGGCCGACGGAGCCCCCTTCGCCCGCAGACGGCGCCGGTCCTCCTGCGTTGTGGGTCGGGGCGTCATTGAACGGCTGTCCAAGGCGCCGCTGTTGCAAGATTGCTTTCAGTCGTAACGCTCCGTACCCTACGAGGCTTTCACGTGAGGCGGGCAGGGAGGACTCACGCCCGGTGAGGACCAATCTGGCAATGCCTGGAGTTTTCTGGAGATTGGCACTAGGAGGGGAAATCATGCAATACCGCCAGCTTGGTCGCAGCGGCGTGCGCGTGTCAGCATTGTGCCTGGGGACCATGAACTTCGGCGCGGCCACGGACGAGGAAACCTCGATCCGGATGATCAACGAGGCGATCGAGCACGGGATCAACTTCATTGATACCGCCAACGTCTATGGCCGCGGCGTGTCGGAGCAGATCGTGGGCCAGGCTCTGGCGCAGAATGGGAAACGCGACGACATCGTGCTGGCGACCAAAGCAGTCGCCAACATGGGCGAGGGCCCGAACGACCACGGCGCCAGCCGCTTCCACCTGACGCGCGCCTGCGAGGCCAGCCTGAGGCGCCTCCAGACCGACCGCATTGACCTGTACCAGCTCCACATCGTGGACCACACCACGCCAATTGACGAGATCCTGGAGACGCTCGACACGCTGGTCCGGCAGGGGAAGATCCTGTACATCGGCACCTCGAAGTGGCCGGTCACGATGATTATGGAGGGCCTCGCGCTGGGCGAGCGCCGGGGCCTGCCGCGCTTCTTGACGGAGCAGCCGCCGTACCAGATCCTCGACCGGTCCATCGAGAACGAACTGGTCTGGATGTGTCTGCGGCACGGCATCGGGATCATCCCGTGGGGCCCGCTGGCGTATGGGATTCTGGCCGGCAAGTACCGCAAGGGGCAACCGCTGCCCGAGCGGGGCCGCTTCGCCAAAGCGAAGCCGGACGACCGACGGCTGACGCCCGCGGCGCTGGACGCGGTGGAGAAACTCTTGCCGCTGGCCGAGGCCAGGGGATGCACGCTGGCCGAGTTCAGTCACGCCTGGCTCCGGCAACGGCCCGGCGTCACGGCACCGATCATCGGCCCGCGCACCATGGAGCACCTGCACTCGGCGCTGAAATCACTGGAGATCGAGCTGACCGAGGAGGAGCTGGCGAAGGTGGACGAGATCGTCCCGCCGGGCCAGGCGGTCAGCGACTTCTATGACGGGAACGTCCACGCGCCGCTGAGGAAGGCGATCGAGCAAATGCGCTGAGGGAACGATGTCGGACCCAGACCGGTGGCGGGCGCGTCACTTGGCTGTGTGAGGGCGGTTCTTCAGCCATCTCACGGACTCATCCCAGGCTCGCACCTGGTCCGGCATGTAGTAGAGGCCGTTTTTCGTCGGCTTGCGCCGGTCCGTGCGGAAGTTGGCTCCGGCATATACGTTGATTATGGCCGCGCCGGCCTCGACCGCCGCCTGGAAGACCTCCTTGATGCGCTCGGGCTTGATGCCTTCTTGCTCGCCGTAGTGGCAGGTTTCCAGCGTCGCGCCCCACTGCTTGCCGGCGCGATTCGCCGCCTCACGGAAGGGCTGGAACTTCGTGCCGCTCATGTAACCCGAGCAGATGATGTCCATGTGCTTGAGCGCCGCGATCTTGTCCAGATTCTGGCCCAGCCCGCTCTTCGCCCAGTGGACGGGCATGATGTAGCAGCAGCCTCGCCAGTGTGGGTTGCTCGCGCACGCCTCCGTCGCCACCGTCGTCGCCGTATCCAGCCACCGGGCGTACAGGTCCTCTCGCCAGGTATACCAGTGCTTCCACAGCAGGCTGTTCGGCCAGTCGTTATCCTCCTGCAAGCGCGTCCGGTTGGCCTCCGTCAGCGACACGGCAGGCAGGCCCTCGTTGGCCCTGGCACCCGGCTCGACCGCCGTCGTGGTCACCGGGAACTTGGCTTCCGCGGCGCCCGGGTAATCTTGCACTTTTAGATACGCGCGAAAGCTGTCCAGGCTCTGGGCGCTGTATGTCGGGCTGGTCCAGTACGTGCTGATTGGCTGGTACCAGAAGTTCTTGCCGGGCTTGCCGACGATGATCTCGTCCTGATAGAACATCTCCACCGGCCGGTCAACGAGCGCAAACAGCTTCCGCAGCCGGGCCTCAAACTCTTGGCGCGAGCTTTCGCTGCCGAAGTCCCATCGGCCAACCTTGACGAAGCTACCGTCCTCCGGATTGAGCGTCTCCCCGGCGAAGGGGCAATTCGGCAGCTCCTTTTCCTTGGGCAACAGGCTGCTCCAGTGCAGCCCGAAGGCGGCCTCCAGCCCGTGCTTGTGCGCGAGGTCAATGAGCTGCTGCACACGCTCGATCTCGCCCGCGAACTTCAGGCAGTCCTTATCCCAGCCGGGGATGCCGATCCAGAGGAGCTGTGCGTGGGCGGCGATATCGCGAACGGCGGGCTCCAGCTCCTCCGGCTTCGCCTGATAGTAGCTGAGGCTCGCGCCGGCGACCGCGGTCATCACCTGGGGCGCGGCCGCAGCACTGCCGACGGCAAGGGCGATCAACGCCAGCAGAGGGAACGATATGGACGCAAGAGCGATTTTGTGGGTCATGGCGGGCCGTCTCAGCTTTCGTTGAACCAGACGTCAATGTGGCGTTCGGGCTGGTAGGGCTTGCCCACGATGTCGGGCCGGCCATCGCCGGTCAGGTCGCCGACTTTCGCCTCGTGCGTTGGAATGCCCCGTTGGAAGACGATCTCGGCGAACTCCCCGCCCCCCTGATTAAGGTAAATGATCATCTTCGGTTCGGGGTTCTTCCCCAGTCCCATCTCGGCCACGAAGATGTCGGGAAGGCCATCGCCGTCAAAGTCGGCAATCTCGAGGCTGTGCGGGTGGAACAGGTCATCTCGGAGGGTCTGCGGGTGCCAATCCGGCGGCGCACACCAGGCCAGCCGCCCCGGGTGGCTTTCGCCCTCGCAGAGCACGATCTCCAACTGCCCGTCACCGTCGAGGTCGGCCACGGCAACGCGGCTTTTGACGAAGTCCGGGGCGAAACACTGGGCGTGCCAGGGCTGGTCCGGGGTCTCACCGGCCCGGAAGATGTTCGGCCCGGCAATGACCTCCTTGCGGCCGTCACCGTCCAGGTCCACGATCGCCAGGCCCTCCACGTCCACGAGGCCCTCGGCGATGACGTGGCAATACTCCCGCGGCCACGGCGATTGGCGCGGGTTCGGCGGGAGATCGTAGTAGACGAGTACCTGGCTGCTTTGCGACAGGGCCACGAGTTCCGGCTCGCCATCGCCGTCCACGTCGCCGACCGCCTGGTCATGGTACTTCTCGAAGCGGTCCTCAATGACGCGCTTCGTCCATGGATCGCGCGGATCGGGCGGACACTCGAACCAGTACAGCTCGTGGCCGCCGATTTGCTGGCCGGCGACCACGTCGAGCCGGCCGTTGCCCGTGATATCCAGGAGCACGCCGCCGGCTTCCAGGTTCGGCGCCGAGGCCAGGGGGTGCCGGGTCCAGGACGGGTTCTCGTACCAGAACAGATTCAGCTCGCCCTCTTTGCCGCCGATGATGATGTCGTTTCGCCCGTTAGCGGTCAAGTCCCCGATCAAGGTGATGTCATGGTGCGATCCCGGCGGGTCCGGGTCAATGACCTGGTGACGGAAGCTGACAGGCTGAGGTGCCATCTGCTGTTCTGCTGCGAGAGCTGTTCAGTGATCAGTCAACGGGGCCGCGCGGGACGTAGGCCCCGTTTGCTCGGTATCGCAGGCTCTCACGGTCACTTCATGTAGTAACGCCCCACCTTGACGATCGCCTGGGCGAGGTCCTCCATGTCCTGCGGCTCGTATGTCGGATGAACGGGTACGAAGAACGTTTTGGGCTCCACTTCGGCGGCGTTGGGGCAGAAGGTCTTGCCGTATTCGACCGCCTCGGGCCGCGTGGCCGGGTCGCGGAAGGGATACTTCAGGCGCCCGAAGCCGTTGTGCTCCTGGAA
>JALGUG010000390.1 GCA_029820995.1 Candidatus Zipacnadia bacterium | reverse complement strand
AGTCTGGGCCGGTATTATCCTCGCGCTGCTGCCGGCGGCTGCGTTCGGGGGCGACGCGCTGGAGCTGAAGCGTCTCAACGTCGGCGACTTCCGGGTGTACTTCACAGACCACTCCCCTCAGAGCCTGTACTACCGCGGAGCGCCGATCGCAACGGGCCTCTACTTTTACACGGCCATCAAGACGGACGCGGGGAAGTATATCGAGGGCTTCAACTTCCGCCGGAACGAGGACGGACACCTGCACTTCCGCAGGAACAAGATCGAGGGCGGCCATCGGCTCACATGGTCCAACAAGCGCTACGTCTACGAGAGAGCGACGCGGCGCACTGACAAGGTGTCCGGCGAGGGCACGGTCACGCTCACGCTGAAGGAACATCAGGTGGCCCTGCGGTACCGGGCCAAGATCGAGCCGAGCCCCGGGTTTGGCGAGATCGGCTTCTTCGTGCCGGAGGAGCGCCTGACTGGCGGCGGCGAGGCGACCTACACCGGCACGCTCACGGATGGCAAGACGGTGGAGGGCAAGTTCCCGCTCCCGCCAAAGGAAAACCGGAACGTCTACGACGGGCTAACGCGGCTGGCGGTCAAAGCGCCCGAGCAGAGCTTTGAGTTCTCCTTCTCCGGAACCACGTTTCCCGGGTCCTACGGCCTCCACTTCCAGGACTTCCGCACGCAGGACCAGCATAATGGCTGCTATCGGGTGGTCGTCAACTTCGACACCGCGAAGGGCAACGAACTCGACTACACGTGGCGGCTGGAGGTGCGGTCTGAGCGCAAGGCAGGCCAGCCGGAGGAGGCGGGGATGGCTGTGCCCACCGGCGCCGATCTGGCGAAGATCCCGGAGCTGCCGGCGGCAACCGAAGCGAGCCCACTGGGAGAGGCGGAGAACGTACCGGCACGTGTTGCCGAGGCGTCCGCAAAGCAGCCGGCGGGCGCGCTCCGGGCAACCGTCTCGGCGAAGGGCCAGATCACGCTCGCCGACGGCGAGCAGACGGTGATCCAACGGGATTACTTCGGCTTGTTTCCGGTTGGTCGGCCACGGCGAGAGAAGTCCGAGGAGGGCGACGTCCGGCGTGTCCGTCTCCAGTATGAAACGCCGCAGGGCGAACTGACCAAACAGGTCGTGGTGTCGCCGACCGAGGCGTGGGTGCTGTGGACGGTGAGGGCAAGGCAGCAGCTCCGCGGGGAGGTGGGCTTCTACTGTCCCCGGGAGGCCTTCAAACCCCCGTTCATCACCTATCGGTCCGTAAACCAGTCCATGGTCGAGCGGAAAGACGAGCCCGAGCTGTCTTCCAGCTACTGCATTGTCTCCGGCAAGGAGGCGAACTTCCGCGAGTTCCAATGCGGCACTTCGCGCCGGCCGGATTGGATCTTCCAGGACTTCCGGAAGTCTAACGGGACGTATCGTTTCGTGGCCGTGCCCACGCTATCGCCGGGCGACGAGTGGCGGGCGGTGTTCCGGTACGTGCGCCACAGCGCCGAGAGTTATCCCCCGGTGTCTTTCGACCAGGCCAGGGAGGAGCGCGGGATCCTCTCCACGTCGCTCACTGACGCGATGACCGATGGCTTCACCATCATCCCGGCGCGCTCAGCTAAGTACACCTTGACCAACCGGCCGCTTGTGGTCAAGCTGAAGTACGTCGGGCTCGACCGGACGAACCGCGTAGTGGACTTCGACTGCCGGCTGAGCGACATGTGGGGACGCCTGGTGGCGGAGAGGTCCTATCGCCTGCGCAACGACAGCCAGCGCTTCGCCATGATCGAGTTCCCGGTCTCGCTGGGCCTGAATGGCGCGTACAGGCTGAGTATCGCCTACCGTTCCGGGGAGGTCTCAAGGACGCGCGAGCTGGTCTTCACGGTCCTGCCCGAGGTGGCAGACACGGGCTACCGGCCGGATTCGGTCTTCGGCGCCGCCATTGGATATGGTGACTACCTGGGCACCCTGGCCCAGCGCATCGGCCTCAAGTGGAACCGCTGCCACTGCGCTATCGGGGACACCCAAGCCGGCATCGTACAGCCGGAGCGTGGGCGCTACGACTGGGCGCCGATTGAGAAGGCCGTGGACTTCCACGACCGGTACGAACTACTGGGCTGTCATTCGATCAGCGAGGGCTGGCGGGCGAAATGGCTCTCTGACCTGTGGAAGGGGGCCCCGTTCGAGGAGTACCTCAAGGTCTACGTGGAAGAGTACGTCCGGCCGCTGGCGACCCGGTTCAAAGGGCGCATCCGGTGCTGGGAGGTCACCAACGAGCCGTACTACCAGTTCAAGGACTGCCCGGACAAGTGGGTCCGCCTGATGAAGACGACGTACGAGACGCTCAAGGAGATTGATCCGGAGTGCACCGTGGTCGGCACTTGCGGGCCTCCGGGGAGCATGGGCTATTCGTGGTACAGGCGGACCTTCGTGCTGGGGGCACTCCAGTACCAGGACGCGGTGTCGTCGCACCTGTACCACTGCGGACCGTGGGTCGGCAGCGGCGTGGCCGTCACGGTCCGCAAATGGATGCGTGAGATTCGCCGGATTATGGCCGAGAACGGGAAGGTGCTGCCGCTGTGGAACTCCGAGACGACGGTTAGTCCACCGGCTTCCATGTACACTCACCCCACGCACACGCGCTATGTTCGCTACCACCCCGGCGAGGCCCCCACAGACCCCATTGAGCAGGCCCAGACGTACTTCAAGGTGCTGGTGGTCCATAAGGCGGAGAACGTGAAGTACTCGTTCCACATCTTCCACGGCGGCGTCGAGTACACATCGCATACGGGCGAGTACGACGAGACGCCTTTGGCGTTTGTGGCCACCCAGGCCGCCTTGGCCAAGCACCTGGAAGAGGCCGAGTACCTGGGCGACGTCAATCTGCATCGCGAGATCCAGATGTGCCTGTTCAGGAGCGGTGAGCGGCTGATCGCGATTCCCTGGGGGCCGATGTTCCTCAAGCGCGACAGCGCCACGGTCAGGCTTCCCTTGCCCGCCAGCCGGTTCGTTGCGCGGGATATCTTCGACAACCCGCTGCCGGTCGAAGGCGACGGCAACGAGACGGTTCTGACCGTCACCTGGGAGGGCTTCTACCTGCTCGCCGACGGGCTGTCAGCGGACGAGTTCAGGAGCGCCTGCGAGAAGGCTTCTGTGGCGGTGCGCTTCGTCGAGGAGGAAGAGACACAGGCCCGCGGGACGTTCTTCGGAGAAGAGGCGGGCGCTGCCCGGCGATCCGACTGGGTGGGTTTCTACGCGGTTGACCTGTCGTCCGTCGCCAATCGCGGCTTCCGGGACGAGATTCCGGAGGATGGC
>JALGUG010000389.1 GCA_029820995.1 Candidatus Zipacnadia bacterium | reverse complement strand
CGGCATGGGCAAGGCGTACACTGCAGAGGTGATTGACCACACGAGGAACACGACCCCCAAGCTCTTCACTGCCCAGCTCCGGCCGTAGACCTCCGTGGTCGTGGCGCCGCCGAGCAACCACAGTGGCGTCATCCACATGAGCCACCGGAAGCCCTGGCACCAACCGCCGTAGCTGGTGGTCTGAGTCACATAGTACACCATGGTCAACACCGTTGTGCCCAGCACCAGCAGGTTGAATAGGCGATACGCGCCGGTCTGCCGGCGCAGGCCCAGGCCCATCCCGAGGAACGATAACAAGAACACCGGAGTCAGCAGGAAGATGCCATGGTGGCCCACTAGGATATTGAACACGTACAGCGTCTTCGGCCTGGGCCTCGGTTCGGTCCCCGGCCTGGGGTGCCACGCACTGCCCGGATACTCGTAGTACTCGGGGAAGAACATTCGGTGATACGGCAGCCAAGAGCCCGTATGGAACAGGTTGGTGACGAAGAACGCTGCGATGGGCAGGGCTCCCAGGGGCACGAAATACAAGGCTGTACGCCGCGCGTCAACCCGCAGCAACCAACCGAGAACGATCAGTCCCCACAACACCGAGATCAGATCGAAATTGGCCATCAAACCGGTGCACAGCCCGGCCAAAACGAAGTAGCGCGCCTCCCGTCGGCCCTCGTGGACGATTTTCAGCACGCAGTACAGCGCATAGAGCGCGGCGAAAGCTGCCACAGTGTGATTGGTCAGCGTTCCGCAATAGCCGGTGACGTACGTCCCGAATGCTGCCGCCATCAGCCAGAACAGCCGCCACCACGAATCGCGCACGTTGGCCTCCAGCCAGAGGCCGGTCAACCAGATGTACAGGCCCAAGGGGAGAAGATTGAAGGTGATGACCACCGCCCGCACGATCGGCATCCCGCGCTGCTCCAGCGTGCAGCCGGTAAGCCTCCGCAGCAGCCAGTACTCGCCGGCGACGAGAGTGGGGAACAGCGCGGGTTTGGTCGAGTAGAAGTGCCCGTCTCGGAAGACCTTGTCTATGGTTGGCCAGGGGGCTTCGTCAATGGCGTACGTGCCCCGCTCGACCAGGCTCCAGACCGTGTCCCAGCGGGAGGCGTCGTTGGCGGTGAACGGAGCCCTAGCACGCAGCACGACCCCCCAGGCGAACGTCATGGCGATCAGCGCCGTGAACAGCACAACCTGCCGGAACCACCGGGGCGCAGTGCTGGCTGCCGTTTCCGGCTTCGGGGCCTCTGTCTTGGCCATGGGCTATCGAAGCTCCCTCAGGGTTTCCATCATCGCCCAGAAGTTCTCCATCGGCGTGTGCGGGACGATCTGGTTGGAGCAGCCCAGGATGATGCTTCCCCGCTCCTTGGCGACCTCCAGCGCCGAGCGGGTCTCCGCGATCACGTCCTCCCGGCTGCCGCGGTGCAGTGTCTCGGACGAGATGCCGCCCAGAAGGGTCAGATGGGGGAACCGGTCGCGCAGCAAGCTCAGGTCCATGCCCGCCTGCCGGTCAATCTCGTAGTAGCAGTCAACGCCGGAGGCGCCAAACAGGTCGTCCGCTACCGGCCACAGGTCCCCGTCACTGGCGAACATATGGTAGCAGCCGTGCTCGTGGCACGCCTCCGAGACCCTTTGCAGAGCCGGCAACATCAGCTCGTGGAAGCTCTGGGGCGAGTACAGTGGGCCGTTCTTGGAGGCGAAGTCGCCTCCACCCATGATGAACCGCAGTCCGATTTGGGCCATGCATGCGGGGACCTTCGAACCGCGCGCTGCCTGGGCTGCCAGATAGCGCTTGACAATGTCCGGCCGCAGCGCAATTGCTTCCAGCCAGACCCGCTCGCGCGGCACGCACAGCCCGATGCCCGCGCCCGGCACGGCGCGATAGTCGCCGAACCGCTCCTGTGCCGCCACCAGGTCGCCGAAGTGCTCCGGCTGCGGGTCATACTGCTCCGCCGCCTCCTCCAGACGCGCCGTACTGCGCTCCAGGTCCTCCCACGTCGGCTCCGGCTGGGGGCTGCGCTCGATTACCTGATAAAGCTCGGTCTCCGGATCAAAGCGCATGACGTGCCAGCTCGCGTCCTCGTCTCCGTACAAGAAGGTGTACTCGTCAACGCGTCTCGTCGGCTTCACATTCATGCGCCAGTAGGCCGGTCGCACCAGGTCCAGGTCCAGCACTTCGATCAGCTCGAAGGCGTCCCGGCGCGAGCGTGCCACAAACTCCTGATGTGCCTCCTCACCCTCCCACAGCGCGCGCGCCTCGCGATACTGCTGAATCGCTCCGCCCACGTATGCCTCGCGGCCCAGCACCCCGGAAGCCACGCGCGAGGAAAAGCCGGCCTGGTAGATCGGAACCTTGTCGGTCGGCTGGTGCTCGAAGACTGCGGCAACGCGTTCCCTGGGTAGCATTCCACTCCTGACCGCGTCCGCGCTTCCGTCACCAGTGGCGGAGGCGTTCCCAGAAGGTTGAAGCATCGAACGAGGGGCAATGCTCCTGGTCGTGGCAGCGCAGGCACAGCTTGGGCGACGAGGCTCGCGACATCTTGTGCTTTTGCGGGTCGCGCACATGGGCGGCGCCGACTGTGACGCCGGCTCCGGCCCTGGCCTCAGTGTCACCGCCGTGCAGCTCGCGGTGGCAGGTCACGCACTGCACTCCGGAGCCGTCCGGCGACGTTTGGACGAACTCACCGGTCCGCCGGAACACCTCCGAATGGCACTTGAGACACTCCGGCACGAGCCGGTTGCGCTGCCGCAGCGTCTCGACGGCGCGGGCATGGGCATCCTTGCGCCACCACTCGTACGCCGACCGATGGCAGCGGCCACAGATGTTGGCCGGCGCCAACCCCAGCTCCCCGTCCTTCCGGTCCTCCAGCCGGCGCCGATGGTAGTAGGCTTGCACTAGTTGCTCGACCGCGGCGTCCGGTTTCACGTCCGAGCTCAGGTCCCGACTTCCCACGCGGAACTGAGGGTGTCGCTGCTCGTCGAAGGTGACCTCCAGAATGTGCACGCGCCGCCCCTGCAGACTGGTCGGGACGATCCGAGCACCGTTCACCATCAAGGGCTCCCGGAGGTTGGACGCGCCCGCCCCGCCGATAACCACGTCCACCAGGCCGCTCACCTCCGGCCGTGCGAGGAACTGCTTGTCGCGATACGTTCCCCACTGGCTCAGCAAGATCACGAGATCGCACTGCTCCCGGAGACTCTTCAGCACCTCCACCAACGCAGCCACATGCTCGGGCCCGGCGAAGCCGTACGTGGCGCCTGTAATGCCTACCCGGAAGTCTCCGCACCGTTT
>JALGUG010000090.1 GCA_029820995.1 Candidatus Zipacnadia bacterium | reverse complement strand
AGCTCAAGGACGGCGCGCGCGAGACAGTGGCCCGGCTGCACGAGTTCGGCCTGGAGGTCGTGATGCTGACCGGCGATAAGGAGGGCACAGCGCGAGCGCTCGCTGAACAAGCGGGCCTTGACCAGGTGCAAGCGGAGGTGCTCCCCGCGCAGAAGTCAGAGGCCATTCGCGCACTGCAGGAGCAGGGGCGCGTGGTCGCCATGGTCGGGGATGGGGTGAACGACGCGCCGGCACTGGGGCGCGCAGACATCGGGATCGCCCTGGGGACCGGGACCGACGTCGCAATGGAGACCGCTGACGTCGTGCTGGTCAGCGGCGACATCCGGGGCGTGGTGCGGGCCATCGAACTGAGCCGGCGCACCATGAGCCATATCAAGCAAAACCTGTTCTTCGCCTTCTTCTACAACTCGGTCGCGGTACCCGCCGCGGCACTCGGACTGCTCAGTCCGATGATCGCTGCTGCGGCGATGGCGGCCTCGTCGGTCTCGGTGGTCACGAACTCCCTGCGGCTTCGCCGCTACGACCCGGCAGCCTAGACGGCGGGCGACCGAAACACTGTCCGCGAACTGCGCTGGTACTGTTGACACCGGCCAAAAGAGGCCACAACCGGCGAGGCGCTGAGTTCGGGCGCACGATTCACCTTGACTTTGGTGAGCCCTTTTGCTAAGGTTTCTTTCCGCGACAGTGATAGACGTGTTCATCCGGGACACATGGTCCGTTGGGCCGCCAGGAAACTTGCTGGAGGTGACAGAGGATAGAAAGGCGTCTGCGAGTCAATGAGCGGATTCGCGCACGTGAGGTCCGGGTTATAGACCCGGATGGGCAGCAACTGGGCATTCTTACGCTGCACCAGGCACGCGACGAGGCAGTCAAGCGTGGCCTCGATCTGATTGAAGTCGCTCCCAACGCAAAGCCTCCCGTGTGCAAGATAATGGACTATGGGAAGTTCCGCTATCAACAGCGGAAGGCACAACGGGAGTCGGCGAAACGAACGCGGACGATCGAGGTCAAGAGCCTGCGGGTGCGGCCGAGCACGGACGAGCATGATCTGAATGTCAGGATCCGCAGTGCCCGAAAGTTCCTGGAGAAGGGCAAGAAGGTCAAGTTCACCGTCTTGTTCCGCGGGCCTGAGATGCGCCACACGGACATTGGTCGCAACGTCTTGAAGCGGATCGCGGAGGAATGTGCCGATAAGGGTGACGTGGAGCAGCACCCGCGTCAAGAGGGGCGCCAGATGCACATGCTCCTGACGCCGAACGAAGAAGTGCTGAAGGAGCTTGCGCGCCAGATGTCGGCGGCCCGACAGAAGGATGGGACTGCTCGGCGGCCGTCGGAAGATAAGGCAAAAGAGGACGATCAGCACAATGGGCAAGATGAAGACCAAAAAGGCCGCCGCAAAGCGAGTGAAAGTGACGGGTAGCGGACGTCTCTTGCGCAGGCGGCGGATGCGCAATAAGCATATGTCGCAGAAGACCGCCAAGCGGAAGCGCCGCCTGAAGCTACTGGACGACTTCAAGGGCAAGGAGGAGAAGAAAGTCCGCCGGCTGGTGCCGTACGCCTAGGTCTGGTGCCAGTCAGGCGTTGCTCCCGGCGCGCAGGCCACCTGCGCGCCAACTTCTTCCCGACAAGCCCCACAGGCGCGTTGGCCGCCAAAAGGACAAAGGATAAACGACTATGACTCGTGTGAAGCGGGGCCCAGCGGCCCGGAGGAAACGCAAGAAGATCCTGAAAATGGCCAAGGGGTATTGGGGCGCTCAAGGAAGCGGTCGCCCACGCGCTGCAATATGCCTACCGTGACCGGCGGCGCCGCAAGCGTGATTTCCGCAGTTTGTGGATTGCGCGGATTAGCGCGGGCGCCCGGGCGGCCGGGCTGACGTACAGCCGCTTTATGGAGGGACTGCGCAAGGCAAACGCCGCCTTGAACCGCAAGATGCTGGCAGACCTAGCGATGCATGACCCGGAGGCTTTTGAGCAGCTTGTCGCGAAGGCCAAAGAAGCTCTCGGCACAGTCTAACGCACTCCGAAGCCCCGGTGTCGCCCGGCGCCCCGTGTTGCGCGGAGCGAGATGCTGTTGAGCCGGTGGCCGCAGTGATAGATAGTCTGCGCAATCCCCATGTTCGGCTCTTTCGGTCACTGAGGCAACGCAAGTTTCGCCTGCGGGAGGGCGTCTTCGCGCTCGAAGGGCCCCATCTACTGGCCGAGGCGCTGGCCACCGATTGGCCCCTGCGGGAAGTGCTGTTCTGCCGAGAGCTGTTCGGCGGCGAGGAGCAGGCACTGCTCGACGCGGTGGAGGGCCTTGGCGTGCCCTGTCGCGAGACTTCGGCGCGCGTGTTTCACTCCCTGAGCCACACCGAGAGCCCCCAGGGCCTGGCAGCCGTCGCGCGGCTGCCGGAGACGAGGCTGGATGCGCTGACGCTGGGAGACGCAGCGTTCGTGCTGCTCGCGTGCGAGATCCAGGACCCCGGTAATCTGGGCACGATGCTGCGAGCGGCGGCCGCTGCGGGGGTGGATGCTGTGCTGACGACTCACGACTCAGCGGACGCCTTCAGCCCCAAGGTCGTTCGCAGCTCGGCGGGCACAGTGCTGCGGGTGCCGATTGTTCAAGATCTGTCCTCGCAGGAGTTGACGCGGTGGGCCACCGCGCAGGACCTGACGCTGATCGTGGCAACCACGAAGGCCCAAGCGGTGCATTTCCAGGTCACGTATCCGCCACGCGCCGCGCTCGTGGTGGGCAACGAGGCGCGCGGAGTGTCCGCCGACCTGGTGGCGGCTGCGGACCTGTGCGTACGCATTCCCATGCCGGGTGAGGTCGAGTCGCTCAACGCGGCGATGGCGGCGGCGATACTGCTGTTCGAAGTGGTGCGACAGCGAAGCACAATGTGAATGCAGGCGATCTCGGCGGCGCAGATGAAGCCGGAGGGGAAGGGATGTGCACGCGCCGGCCCGGCGGAACGCCACATACAGGGGGCAATATGTGGAGTACGCGGCCGAAAGATCCCCGGCGCCTCCATCGGACTCTCCGTCCCATTCGTTGCTCTCATTTGAGCTGTTTTCTGGGCTGCAACTGATTCGCACGGCGCGGACATTAGTTGCCGCCGATAAGACAAGACGGCGCAAAGGTCCTGGAAACGATTTCGGTAACGCTTGACACCATGGTCAGCATCTTGGTAAACTTACAAACTGTCGCCGGGGCATGGTACCGGCGCACCTAGTTTTATGGACCCGAAGGTGTGAAACCGCCCGTTGTCTGCTGCGCTCGCGTGAGCAGCAGATGACTGTGCAGGAAAGTTGAGGACGATGACGAGCTACCTGAGGCAGACAAGCTTCCCGCGACGCAGCGAAGAGGAGAAGGAGTTCGAGGACCGCGTGCTCCGGGTGGACCGCGTTCGCAAGACCGTGAAGGGCGGGCGCATTCCCAGCTCGCGAGTGGTTGTGGCCGTCGGCGATGGCCGAGGCAGAGTTGGCATTGCGATGGGTAAGGCCCGCCAGGCGCCCGATGCGATCCGGAAAGCCATTGAACGGGCGAAGAAAAACGTAATCCGCGTGCCGATGGATGGCTACACAATTCCGCACGAGGTGGTGGGGCGCGTTGGAGGAGCGGTGATTCTGCTCAAGCCGGCCTCCCGAGGTACGGGGATCATTGCGGGTGGTGCAGTGCGGCAGATTGTGGAGCTCGCCGGCATTCGCGACATCCTGAGCAAATCGTTGGGTAGCCAGAACGTTCTAAACCGCGCCAAGGCGTGCTTTGCGGCGTTGCAGGGGCTGAAGGACTGCCGGGAAGTCGCACGCCAGCGCGGCAAGAGCGTGGAGGAGATGCGCGGTCGCCCGGTGGAGATTGTCTATCCGGAGGAAGAGGAAGGCGAAGAGGAGACTGCCGCCGAGGCTTCAGGCGGAGCGGAATCAGCGGCGCCCGAAGCCGGAAAGGAAGACAGCCACAGGTAGGCCCGTACCGATGCTTATGTAGCTTGATACCGGCGGAGCGCTCAGCGGCTCCGCCGGTTGGTTTTTGGGGGCCGTCTGCGACGTTCCCGGTGCCGGGCAAGCCAAATGATCAGGGCCAGGAAGCCCAGCAAGGCGCCCGCCCAGGCCCAACGACGGGCGTTGAGTCCGTGGGTCGCTGCTTCCCGGTGCAGGTGCGCAGCGCAGCAGGCGTGAATGAACAGTATGGCGACCAGCACAAGAATGTCCAGGAGTAGGGCCGTGCCAAGCAGCTCACGAGCAGCGGACGGGAGCTCGCCCGCGTCGGGGCCCGCAGTCTGCGCGCAAGCCGCGACGCCGGCCACACACAGGGACACCAGAGCCAGCAGTGGCGCTGTGCTCCCGCCGCGGAACGAACCGCCGATCAATGCCACCACGCTCCTCCGTCCTCAACTACACGTATCAGCTTGATCGCCTGATTCGAGATATTGTCCGGCGCTGTGACACGTTTCGGCACATTGACTGCCAGGCCCTGCTCACCAGCCTCAGTAAGGCGCGCAGCCGGCGGTCCTCCGGCGATGTGGCGCAGCTTCTGCCGATGCGGTTCGAGGGTGGCAGCCGTGAACGCACTGTGCGGGGCCTGCGATACGAGATCGTTCCGCTGTACCTGAACGGGCACGAGATTCTATACGTGATTAGCTTCGTAGTGCCCCGCTTTTGGGAACTGGACCTGCAGTCGAAGCTGGTGACGACGTTTCACGAGTTGTACCACGTGAATCCCGAGTTCAACGGTGACATCCGCCGGTTTCCGGGGCGCAACTACGCGCACGGTCGGTCGCGGCGACAGTACGACGAACGGATGGCCGAGCTTGTTGCGGAGTACCGGGAGCAGAACCCGCCGCAGGATCTGCTGGACCTCCTGGCGCTGGATTCTGGCGAGCTCCGGGCGCGCTATCGGGAGATCACGGGCCGTCGGATTCGGCGTCGCACGGTGCGACGAGCTTCCTAGGTGAAATGCCATGAGCAACGTGAGTCTGGTGGGGATCTCGGGCAGTCCCCGCAAGGGCGGCAATACGGACTTTGCCGTCCAGTACGCGCTGCAGGCGTTGGGCGACCTCGGTCTGGAATCCAGCCGGTTTCTGCACCTGGGCGACTTCCATCTGGAGCACTGCCGGGGCTGCCGCGCGTGCATGACGCTGGGGCACTGCGCCATCCAAGGCGATGACCTCAACCGGATCATGGACGCGGTGCGTCCTGCGGAGGCGCTAATCATCGGCTCGCCGGTGTTTTGGTTCGCGCCGCCGGGATTGTTCAAAGATTTCATGGACCGCACACACGGGTGGTACAAGGGCGTGCAGCAGATCTTCGGCGGCAAGATTGCGGCCATCATCAGCGTCGCGACCGAGTCCGGTTTCGTGGAGCACGAGGCGCCGATCCGCACCTGGCTGGAGTGCTACGGTGCCCGTGTGGTCGCTACGGCGCATCTATACGCCCGCGAGAAGAATGATCTGCGGGGCTCGCCGGGCGAACAGGAGAAGCTGCGCCGACTGGCGGAGCAAGTTGTCCGGGAGCTGTCTGCGCCGTAGCAGGCCCTGAGATACGAGGGGAGCATCGCCGCATACGCTGGAGCGCTGGGCCGGAGTGTCTGGGCCTTCGGATCAGGTCGCGGGAGGGGTGCCGGGCTCAGAAGGTGAAATAGCCGCAGATCGTTCGGTTCGCACCGGAACCTACCAGGCCGGCGAGTCAGGAGCGAAGGTCATGCCCTCTGAGATCTTCCACACCAATTTTACGGGTATTGATTGGGCGATCGTTGTCGTGTACTTGCTGGGTTCCGTAGCTATTGGGGTTTATGCTAATCGGTACATCGGCAACATCACCGACTTCATCGTCGCCGGGCGCGGGATCAAGGTGTTCCTGGCAGTGGCAACCATGACGGGAACCGAGCTGGGCCTGGTGACGGTGATGTACAACGCCGAGCAGGGATTCAAGTCGGGGTTTGCCGCCTACCATATTGGCGTGTTTTGGGGCCTGGGCATGTTGACTGTGGGCTTGACCGGGTTCATGATTTACCGGCTGCGTGCCCTGCAGGTGATGACCATTCCCGAGTATTATGAGCAGCGGTTTGGCCGGACTACCCGTGTCCTGGGGGGCACGATTCTGGCCCTGGCCGGCATTCTGAACATGGGCCTGTTCCTCCAGGCGGGCTCGCAGTTTGTTACCACCGTGCTGGGTCTGGGGCCGGGTTTGGGCCTGAAGCTGGTCATGACGAGCATGCTGGTGCTGGTGCTGATCTATACGACACTGGGCGGCATGGTCTCCGTGGTGATCACGGACCTGATCCAGTTTTGCGTGCTGGGCCTGGGGATCTGTGTGGCCACCGGCGTTGCCGTCTGGGCGGTTGGTTGGGATCGGATGGTGAACACAGTCGAGGCCCACTACGGTTTGAAGGGTTTCGATCCGATGCAGGCTCAGCACTATGGCTGGCAGTATCTAGTGTGGATGCTGTTCATGGGTGTGGCCGCCGGCGCCCTGTGGCAGACGGCGACTCTGCGGGCGCTGTCGGCCAAGAGCCCGGCTGTGGCCAAGAAGCTGTACTCGTGGTCATCCATTTCCTTTCTCGCTCGCGTCGTGCTGCCGATGACCTGGGGCATTGCCGCCCTGGCCTATATCTCCAGTAAACCCGCCCTGAGCACCGCCTTCTTCCCGGCGCAGGGCGAAGGACTGGCCGCGATCTACGCGATGCCGTTGCTCTTTGCGCAGGTCCTGCCCAGCGGACTGCTGGGGATTCTCACTGCGGGCATGTTGGCGGCCTTCATGTCGACGCACGACAGCTACTTGTTGGCCTGGAGCGCCGTCATCACCCAGGACATCATCGCGCCCCTGCGCCGACGGCCCCTGACCGACCGCCAGCGCATCTTCTTCACCCGAGCGTTTATCGTGATTATCGGGCTATTCCTGCTCGTCTGGGGGCTGTGGTATCAAGCGCCCACGAGCCTATGGAACTACATGGCCGTAACGGGCACCGTGTACTTGGCCGGCGCTTTCACGTGCGTCGCTTTCGGTCTGTATTGGAAGCGGGCCAGTCGCTTCGGCGCGATTATGGCCCTGGAAGCGGGCCTGTTTTCGCTGATGGGAGTTGTCCCTCCGCTCCTGGGCTTCAAGAACTGGGAAGAGGCGGGAGTGTCTTGGCTGACCGATCAAAACATCGCTATCATGACCATTGGTCTTTCGCTGGCCGGGATGGTTCTGGGCTCGCTGTTGGTCCCGGACTCGATGCCGCGTGAGCAGCGCGTGGCTGCCTGGAGCGGTGTGCACGCCGCGGGGGCTGCGGCCGTATTTGGCACGTTGATCATCCTCAAGTTCGGCTGGTTCGGGCTGTGGCACGCGGTTCTCATTGTGACGATTGCGGTTTTCGTCGGTCTGGTCGTGGTCTGCGGGGTGATGGGTTGGGTGGACCTCGGGTCGTTGTTCCGGCAGCTTTCCGAGGACCGCACCGTGGAGCCGGATGAGATTACGCCCGAACACTGGCGGGAGTTGCAGGAGGAAGAGGGGCCCGACGACGAGTCGGAGTAGGGGCCAGGATAGCGGGCCGAGAAGCTGATGTTTGCGCCGTCACGATTTCCGACAGTGTCTTGGCTGGGCGTTGACTTGCGTGGCTGAAGTTGCTATACTCCAAATATATCGGCAGGCGGGCTGGCGGCCCGTCTGTTTGTGTCATATTGAAATGGCGAAGAAGGGGAGGAGTAGGCGCTCCCCACGACACCAGAGAGCCGACCCCCGAGGCTTCGCGCCGGGCGCTGCAAGGTCGGTTGTCGTGTGCGCCGAAGGTCGCCCTCGAGCTGCTCCGTCGAATGCGTATTGCGAGTAGACGTGAGCCGGCCGACGCCCGTTACAGCGTTCCGAAGAGGCAGGTCGCCGCTAGGGCCTGCAAACTGGGTGGTACCGCGGGAGCACAGCCTCTCGTCCCATGGGACGGGAGGCTTTTTCGTTTCGCCTGAAGCATTGGCTTTAACCTGTGGTGCTCCTCTCGAGGTGAATACAAATGCGCAGCGACGTCGTAAAGAAGCCAGTGGCTCGGGCCGGAGCCCGCGCCCTGCTGCATGCTTGTGGGATAACCCGCGAGCAGCTCGACAAGCCGTTCATCGGTATTGCCAGCAGCTTCGGCGACACAGTACCGGGGCATATCGCGATGCGGATGCTGGAGCGCGCGCTGGAGGGCGGGGTTCATGCGGCCGGCGGCGTGCCCTTTGTCTTCGGCACACCGGCTATCTGCGACGGGATCGCTATGGGCCACAGCGGGATGTATTACTCGCTGCCCTCTCGCGAGCTGATCGCGGATATCGTGGAGACCATGGCCGAGGCGCACAAGTATGACGGGCTGATTCTGCTGACGGACTGCGACAAGATCACGCCGGGGATGCTCATGGCCGCGGGGCGGCTAGATATCCCCGCGATCGTGCTCACCGCGGGGCCGATGATGTCCGGTCGGAGGAACATGGAGCGGCTGTCCCTGGTGCGGGACACCTTCGAGGCAGTGGGGCGTCATCGTGCCGGGCAGATCACGGACCAGGAGCTGGAGGAGTTCGAGCTGGCCGCCTGCCCGGGTCAGGGCTCGTGTCAGGGGCTGTACACCGCCAACACCATGGCGTGTGTGACCGAGGCCATGGGTATGTCTTTGCCGGGCTGCGCCACGGCCATCGCCGGGATGGCCAAGAAGCAACGGATGGCGTATGACACCGGCGTGCGCATTGTGCAGCTCGTGATGGAGGGCATCACCGCTCGGCAGATCATGACCGCGGCAGCTATTCGGAACGGCATCCGCATTGACATGGGCATGGGCGGGTCCACCAACACGTGCCTGCACATCCCGGCCATCGCCCACGATGCGGGCGTGGACCTGCCGTTGGAGGTGTTTGATGAGATCAGCCGGGAGACGCCTCACGTCACCAATCTGCGTCCCGGCGGCGACAACTTCATGGAAGATGTGGAGTATGCGGGCGGCATCCCGGCCGTGATGCACGTGCTGGGCGACCGGATTGAAGACAATCCGACGGTGAGCGGCAAGTCCACGCGCGAGATCGCGGAGGCCGGACGTGTCGCGGATACCGAGATCATTCGTGCGGCCGACAACGCATTTCACCCGGAGGGCGGTATTGCTGTCCTGCGCGGATCGCTCGCGCCGGACGGCAGCGTTGTAAAGCAGACGGCCGTGCCGCCGGAGATGACGGTGTTCCGGGGCCAGGCTCAGGTCTACGAGAATGAAGAGGAGGCCATGGACGCCGTGATGGACGGCAAGTTCACGCCGGGCACGGTGGCCGTGATCCGCAACGAGGGCCCCAAGGGCGGCCCCGGCATGCGGGAGATGCTCTCCGTGACCTCAGCGCTGACAGGCCTGGGCCTAGAGAAGCAAGTTTGGCTAATCACCGACGGGCGGTTCTCCGGCGGAACACGCGGCCCGTGTCTGGGGCACGTCTCGCCCGAGGCGGCCGAGGTCGGCCCCATTGCCCTGGTGCAGCCCGGTGACGAAATCGAGATCAACATCCCCGAACGGCGGGCGGACCTGAAAGTAGACGCGGCGGAGCTGGAGCGGCGCCGCAAGGCATATCAGCCGCACGAGCCGAAGGTCAACAAGGGCTACTTGCGGCGGTACATCCAGCAGGTTACCTCCGCCAGCACAGGGGCAGTGTTCCGGGACTGAGCATAGAAAGGACTCAACAATGCCTAGCATGAAGGGTGCGGAGGCGCTGCTGAAGGCCCTCGCAGGCGAGGGTGTGGATACCATCTTCGGTATCTCCGGCGGCGCCGTAATTCCGATACACGACGCGCTGTATGACAATCCGTACGGGATTCGGCACATTCTGACCCGGCACGAGCAGGGCGCCGCGCACATGGCCGACGGCTATGCGCGCGCGACGGGGAAGGTCGGCGTTTGCATGGCCACCTCCGGGCCCGGCGCCACCAATCTCGTGACCGGGATTGCGACCGCGAACATGGACTCAGTGCCGATTGTGGCGATTACCGGCCAGGTGAAGCGGCCGGCAATCGGCAAGGATGCCTTCCAAGAGACCGACATCGTCGGCATTACCATGCCGATCGTGAAGCACAGCTATCTGGTCCAAGATCCACAGGCGATTCCGGACATCATACACGAGGCTTTCTACATTGCCGGTACCGGTCGTCCGGGTCCGGTACTGATTGATATGCCCTCCGACGTCAGCATGTCCGAGATCGAGTGGGAGGAACCGCGGCTGGACAATCTGCGGGGGTATCGCGTGCCCAGGAAGCCGAACGCGCGTCAGATCAAAGAGGCCGCAGCGTTGATCGGCCAGTCGCAGCGTCCCTTGCTGTATATTGGCGGCGGCGTGATCACGGCCGGAGCGCACGAGGAGGTCCGGGCCCTGGCCGACAAGTGCGGACTATGGGTGACGAATACGCTACTGGGCAAGGGCGGCTTTCCGGAGACTGATGCTCGCTCGCTGGGCATGCTGGGCATGCACGGTACGGCCTATGCCAATAAGGCGATGCATCATTGTGATTTGATTATCGCGGTTGGGGCTCGGTTCGACGACCGCGTCACCGGTGACCTGGAGCGCTTCGCCCCCGAGGCTGCGGTCATCCACATTGACGTGGACCCGGCCGAGATCGGCAAATCGGTTCATCCGAATGTGCCGATTGTGGGCGATGCCAAGCAGGCGCTGGCCATGCTGGTTGAGGCTGTTCAGCCGCGCGAGGGCGGCGAGTGGGAGCGAACACTGGCGCAATGGAAGTCGGACAATCCGCTGAGCTACGAGGACAGTGAGGAGGGCCTCAAGCCGCAATATGTCGTGCAGCGGCTATTCGAGCGCACGCGCGGCGAGGCCGTGTTGGTCACCGATGTGGGGCAGCACCAGATGTGGGCGGCTCAGTACTACCTGACTTCCCAACCGCGGCATTTCCTCTCCTCCGGCGGCCTCGGAACGATGGGCTATGGCCTGCCCGCGGCCCTGGGGGCCCAGGTCGGGTGCCCCGATGCCCTGGTGGTCCTGATCGCGGGTGACGGCAGCATCCAGATGAATATCCAGGAGCTCGCGACTGCGTGCCGGGAGCAACTGCCCGTGAAGGTGTTCATCTTCAACAACGGCTGGCTGGGCATGGTACGCCAATGGCAGGAGCTCCTGTTTGAACGCCGCTATGCCGGCGTGGATCTTTGCTGCAGCCCGGACTTCGTGGCCGTGGCCGAGGCGTACGGTGTCAAGGGTCTGAGAGCGCGCCGGAAGCAGGAGCTGGAGGACGTCATCTCTGCCGCGCTGGAAGTTCGGGATACCACATGTGTCGTGGACATTCAGATTGAGCCCGAGGAAAACGTTTTCCCCATGATTCCGGCCGGCAAGTCGGCGGAAGACATCTGGCTCGAAGACCCGGGGAAGGGAGGCCCAGCATGAGCGGTGGTACCGAGGCGCCAGTGCACAGGCGCAGGCGAGTCACGCCCCAGAAGCCGGAAAAGCATACCTTCTCCGTGCTGGTTGAAAACAAGCCCGGTGTGCTTGCGCGGGTGGCCGGCCTGTTCGCTCGGCGGGGTTACAACATTGACAGTCTGGCCGTCAGCCCGACGGAGGAAGAGACGGTTTCACGGATGACCATCGTCGCCGAAGGCGACGCCACGGTTCTGGAGCAGATCACGAAACAGCTCTACAAGCTCATTGATGTGATCAAGATCTTTGATCACACCGGGGCCAGAGTCGTAGAGCGCGAGCTGTGCTTGGTGAAGGTCAAGGCGGACGTACATACGCGTGCCGAGGTGATTCAGATCTGCGACATTTTTCGGGCCCAGATCGTGGACTTCGGCGAGGCGGCGCTGATTATTGAGGTAACGGGCGGAAGCGAGAAGATAGATACGCTGATCGGCTTGCTGCGGCCCTTCGGTATTACGGAGCTGATGCGCACCGGTGCCATCGTGCTAGCGCGCGGTGCGGCGCCGACCTAGACCTGAGACCGACGAAATCCAGTGTAAACCCGATGCGCCCAGGCGGGCATTGAAAGACCCGTCTGGGCGCCTGGAAGCGTGCCGTGGCGTGCGACCGGTCATGGTTCCGACGGGAACTGTGAACGAATGCCGGAGCAAGCCGCGAGCGCGGGCTGACATAGAAGCGCACCGTTTGGCGTCCAGTATAGGACGGGGGTCTCCGCCGCGCGGACAGGGCGTGCTATGGAAGAGATGCACGAGCTGGTCACGGTGCAGCAGTTTGAGCGCGGGCTGGCAATCGCACTCGGATGCTGGTTTCTGCTCTGCCCGCTCGGCGGGACCGTCTGGGGTCGTTGGCGGGGCCGCCTGGGAGAGGGGGTGGCCAAGGGTCTGCTTCTGGCTATTGTGAGCCCCCTACTGTGGGGCCTATGGCGGTACTACCTGTGGATGGTACGGTGGGACCCGGAGACCGGCTACGTTGGGCTACATAAGGTCTGGGTCCTGCTGGCCAATCTGCTGGTGTTCGCTGCGGCGGGGGCGGTGGTAGGTTGGGCTCTCCGGCGGGCCTGGACCGCGGCCGAGCGTTGCGGGTCCTATGCCAAGTCGGGTACGCCGCCGCAAGGGTCAGCCTGATTGGTCCGGCTGGAGGGAAAAGCGCAGTTTGGGCGAAGAGAGAGATGCGGAGGCTGTCCGTCCTGTTGGAGATCATCCGGCGACTCTTCAATGCAAGGCGGCGGAGGCCGGCCAGGGGAGGCGAGACGTGATGAGTGATGCCAAACTGCTGAGGTATCGTCTGTTCCTCGTGGTGCTCAGCGTCATCTGGTTGCTGCTGTCGGGCGTGTACGGGTCCGCTCTGTTCTTTGCCGGCATCGAGTCGATCAGCCTCAAGGCGGTTCCCTTTAAGGCCTGGTTCATGATTAGCGCATGGCACTGGCCGCCGGAGCTGGCGTACATCGTGGGCGTTATCCGCTTCGCGATTGTCGTGGCAGTGTTCGTCTACTTCATTGGCGCTGTTCGCGAGTACGGGCATCATTTCGTGCTACGCGGGAGCGAGCTGCGCAAGTTCGACAGCCGGGGCCGACAGATTGGCCAGGTGGACCTGACGCAGGCTGAGATTCCTCAAGACCTGTATGACGAACTCCAGGGACGTGGCTGGCGGTTCGCGCTGGGCTCGGTGTTCTATACCGGGGCCCACCGCATTACTGATCGCAATGGCGGCGTCGTGGCGATTGCCACGCGTTATCTTCAGGATACCCGCGGGCTCCACGAAGGGCTCCGCCGGGCCTTGGGCGTCGAGGAGGCATAATCGCCGACAGGAGGCAGTGCGGTGTCGTAACATCAATTTGATCCCCCAGCGTAGGAGCCTTGGTGATTACGCGGGAGACGAATGCAAAGGGGCCGAGGATCATGGCGCAAGTGTACTATGACGACGACGCGAACCTGGATGTGCTCAAGGGCAAGACTGTTGCCATTATCGGTTATGGCATCCAGGGCCGGTGCCAGGCACTGAATTTGCGGGACAGCAAGTGCGACGTCGTAGTGGCGGAGCTCGAGGGAACGCCCAATTGGCAGCAGGCCCGAGATGACGGCTGGCAACCGATCTCGGCGGCCGAGGCGGCTGAGCAGGGGAACATCATTCAGATCCTGACGCAGGATGATGTTCAGCCCAAGGTGTACCGGGCCGAGATCGAGGCCCATCTCGAGGAGGGCGACGCCATGCTCTTCTCGCACGGGTTCAACATCCATTTCCACCAGATCATCCCGCCCGAGAACATTGACGTTTTCATGGTTGCACCCAAGGGCCCGGGCAGCCTGGTCCGCGATCAATTCGAGAAGGGCCAGGGCGTTCCCGGCCTGTTGGCCGTCCACCAGGACTACACCGGCCAGGCCAAGGAGCTGGGTCTCGCCTACGCCAAGGGCATCGGCTGCACACGGGCCGGGGTCTTGGAGACGACGTTCGAGGAGGAGACGGAGACGGACCTGTTCGGCGAGCAGGTCGTACTCTGCGGCGGCGTCTCGGCTCTGATTACGGCGGCCTTTGAGACTCTGGTCGAGGCCGGCTATCAGCCCGAATCGGCGTACTTTGAGTGCTGCCACGAGCTCAAGCTGATCATGGACATGATCTATGAGGTCGGTATCTCCGGGATGCGCAAGCGGGTGTCCGACACCGCCGAGTACGGCGACATGACCCGCGGCCCGCGCGTGATCAACGAAAGCGTCAAGGACGAGATGCAGCGGATTCTGAAGGAGATCCAAAGCGGCGAATTCGCGCGGGAGTGGATCCTGGAAAACCAGGCGGGACGGCCCAAGTACCACCAGCTTTACGAGCAGGGCAAGCGTCACCAGATCGAGGAAGTTGGCGCCAAGCTGCGTGACATGATGCCGTGGATGTGAGCTGACGCTCGTGTGAGGCCCTCTTGGCGGCGCCCCGACGCTCTGGTGAGGTCGGGGCGCCTTGGTGTGGCCGCGCCCCTTAAGTCCTGCGTTCCTCGTAAAGACAGAAGGCTTAGAGACCCCGAGGCTCCGTTGCCCCCGACGGCGCGGAGGATGTGAGGCCCGGGGCCGAGGGGCCGCCTCGACGGAGGGCCTTTCGGTGTCGCGCCCAGTGCGAGGGCGCCGCTTGTCCGGGTGGACGGTTTGGGCTAAGATAGGTCGTGAAGTGGCGGGCGTGAGCACAGTTGTCTTCGACGCGGAACGAGGAGGAAGGGTGGGAGCACGATGGCTGAGAGAATTGTCATCTTCGATACTACGCTGCGCGACGGGGAGCAGGCCCCGGGGTGCAGCCTCGACACTGAAGAGAAGTATGAGATCGCCAAGCAGTTGGCACGCCTGGGTGTGGACGTGATCGAGGCGGGCTTTCCCATCGCCTCGCCGGGCGACTTCGAGGCCGTGCAGCTCGTGGCCCGGGAGATCACCGGTCCTTCAATCTGCGGCTTGGCCCGTGCGCGGGAGGAGGACATTGACCGCTGCTGGGAAGCAATCCGGCCCGCCGCTAAGCCGCGTATCCACACTTTCCTGGCCACCTCCGACATCCACCTGAAGCACAAGCTCAAGATGTCGCGGGAGCAGGCGCTGGAGACGGCGGAGGCCGCCGTTAAGCGGGCCAAGGGCTATTGCGAAGACGTCGAGTTCTCGCCTGAAGATGCCGCCCGGAGCGATATAGATTACCTGTGCCAGGTCGTCCAGACCGTGATCACGGCCGGCGCCACGACGGTCAATATCCCCGACACTGTCGGCTACTCGGTACCCCACGAGTTCGGACAGATCATCGCCACGCTGTTTGAGCGCGTGCCGAACATCGCCGACGCCGTAATCAGCATCCACTGCCACAACGACCTGGGCTTGGCGGTGGCCAATTCGCTGGAGGCAGTGCGCAACGGCGCCCGCCAGGTGGAGTGCACGATCAATGGCCTGGGCGAACGCGCGGGCAATGCCTCCCTGGAAGAAGTCGTCATGGCCCTACGCACCCGACAGGACCTGATGCCCTACGAGACGGGGATCATCACTGAGGAGATCTACCGGACCAGTCGCCTGGTGTCGGACCTGACCGGCATGATGGTGCAGGCGAACAAGGCGATCGTCGGGCGGAATGCCTTCGCTCACGAGGCCGGCATCCACCAGCACGGGGTTCTGGCCGAGCGCACGACCTACGAGATCATGCAGGCCGAGAGCATTGGCCTGCCCAAGAGCAAGTTGGTGCTGGGCAAACACTCCGGCCGGCATGCCGTTGAGGAGCGGCTGCGCGAGCTGGGGTACGAGCTGGAGCAGGACGAGCTGAACGCCGCGTTCCAACGGTTCAAGCGCCTGGCGGATGCCAAGAAAGAGGTCTTCGACGCGGACCTGGAGGCGATCATCGCCGACGAGGTCTATCATGTGGAGGAGACGCTCAAGCTGGAGTACTTTCAAGTCGTCAGCGGCATGGGCACCATCCCCACGGCGACCGTCAAGCTGATCAAGAATGGCCGTGAGGTCAAGGAGTCGGCCATTGGCGTCGGCACAGTGGACGCCGTGTATAAGGCGATCCGCGAGATCGCTGAGATCAAGCACGACTTCATTGACTTCAGTGTGGAATCGATCTCGGAGAATACCGAAGCGATGGGGAAGGTGACTGTGAAGATCGCCTCGCCGGATGGCCGGGTTTTTGCCGGCCGCGGCGCTGACCTGGACGTGATGGAGGCCGCGGCGAAGGCCTATGTCCAAGCACTGAACAAGCTCATCTATCACACCTCCCCGGGGCAAACGCCCACTGCGACAGAGAGCACCTAGGTCGGGGAAGGCAAGCCGATAGTCCGGCGTCGCTGAGCTGAGCGGGCCGAGGCGGTGGGATGGGTCTGAGGGTGAAAGATCACGATGACAATCACTGAGAAGATTCTGGCTCGTGCCGCGGGCCGGGACGAGGTCAAGCCCGGCGAGTTTATCAGCGCCAAGCTCGACCTGGTCGTGGCCAATGATGTTACTGCGCCCATCGCCATTCGGGAGCTGGCCAAGATGGGTGCCGCTCAGGTGTGGGATTCGAGCAAGGTGGCGCTGGCGGCCTCGCACTGGTCGCCGGCGAAGGATATCGAAGCCGCGACGCTGATCAAGGAGATGCGCGATTTCGCTCGCGAGCAGGGGGTGGACAAGTACTTCGAGGGCGCCTGCGGGGGGATCGAGCATTGCATTCTGCCGGAGGAAGGATTTGTGGTAGCCGGCGATGTGGTGATCGGCGCCGACTCACATACCTGCACGTACGGCGCACTCGGTGCTTTCTCCACCGGCGTGGGTAGCACGGATGCGGCCGCGGCTATGGCGACCGGCGAGATCTGGCTTCGCGTCCCGGCCTCGGCGAAGTTCACCTTCCGGGGTCGGCGCCGTCGCTGGGTCGGCGGCAAGGACCTGATCCTGTACACCATCGGGCAGATCGGCGTGGCCGGCGCGCGGTACATGGCGATGGAATTCCGGGGCGGGGTGATCGAGAACCTCCCGATGCACGATCGTCTGACGCTGTGCAATATGGCCATCGAGGCGGGCGGAAAGAACGGCATTGTTCCGCCCGACGAGATTACGCGGCAGTATCTGGAGGGCCGCGGTCGGCATGAGCCCACCTTCGTTGACAGCGACGAGGACGCGGAGTACGCCTACGAGAAGGAGTGGGACGCCGGCGACATCGAGCTTCAGGTCGCCAAGCCCTTTCTGCCCGAGAACTCCGTTCCCGTCGGCGAGGTCGGCGAGGTGAGGATTGACCAGGCCGTGCTGGGGACATGCACCAACGGGCGGCTGGAGGATTTGCGTCAGGCCGGCGAGATCCTGAGAGGGCGGCAGGTGGCTCCGGGCGTTCGCCTGGTGGTCTTGCCGGCCTCCCAGCGAGTCGCGCGCGAGGCGGCCAAGGAGGGCCTGATCGAGCTGTTCCTGGAAGCCGGCGGTCAGTGGAGCGTGCCCACCTGCGGCCCGTGCCTGGGGGGCCATATGGGCGTGCTGGCTGCCGACGAGGTCGCGGTTAGCACAAGCAACCGCAACTTTCGCGGCCGCATGGGGCACCCGGAATCCAAGGTGTACCTGGCGAACCCGGCGGTCGTTGCGGCCTCGGCCATCGCCGGCTACATCTGCAGTCCGGAGGAAGTGCTCTAGCGGAGCGCCGGGGCAGCGGCGCCTCGCTCGGCGGGCCCGATGGAGCCACGACCGGAACGAGGACTTTATCATGACCTGGAAGGGACGAGCGCACAAGTTCGGAGATCATGTAGACACGGACCAGATCATTCCGGCGCGGTATCTAACGAGCACGGACCCGCAGGAACTGGCCGCACACTGCATGGAAGATGCTGACCCCGAGTTCGCGAAGAACGTGCGGCCGGGAGACTTTGTCGTGGCGGGGCGCAACTTCGGCTGCGGTAGCTCGCGGGAGCATGCGCCGCTGGCGATTCAGGGCTGTGGAATACCGTGCGTGATCGCAGACAGCTTCGCGCGGATTTTTTTTCGTAACGCCGTGAACGTCGGCCTCCCGATCATGGAGAGCCCAGAGGGCGCGGCGAGGATCGAGACCGGCGATGAGTTGGAAGTCGACCCCCAAGCCGGCACGATCCGCAACCTCAGCAAGG
>JALGUG010000388.1 GCA_029820995.1 Candidatus Zipacnadia bacterium | reverse complement strand
CGTTGGGGGAGCTGCAGGCTCGCCGTTCGGACCCCGTCTGGGCGAACGCACCGCCGCCGCAAGCTAGTCGCCGCCTCTCGCGGTCGGATCGCGGCCGACCGCACTGCTCGGGAAAGCCTGGGGTCCCAACGAGCCCGGCCGGAACGGGCGATACGAGACCGGCGAACGGGGCGCCCCGGAGGAACAATACCGCAGCAGCAATCAGTAGTCAGCAAACAGGAAACGGCAAAGGACAAACAGCAAACGGCAAGCTGTGGCCGGCTTCTGGGCGCGAGAGTAAATGTAGGAGAGTCGTAGCGCGATCGGCCCGCCGCCTCAACCGAGGCGAGGCACGGAGCCGCCTGCCACACGGTGAGGTCTGACCCGCGGCTGAGCCTGTTTTCGGTTTTTCGAAAAACCGAAAACACGCCGACTTGGCTCGGGGGTGAGCCGATGGACCGCAGCTCACGAAATGATCGGCTCAGGGCCTGAGCGGGCGATAGGGTTTGGGCTCTGAGGCGAGTTTCAGTGCGAGCCGGAGTAGCTAGGACGCAGTGTTCGTTGATTCGTGTGGATGGCAACAGTAGTGGTCCGGGATGGCGTAGTCGGCGGCCGATTGTCAGTGTCGGTCGCCGTGTAGCTGGCGCTTACCTTCTCCGTTGGCGGAACCCCCAGCTTGTGTGTGCGTCTGAATATGACGTATAATGCCGACTACTGGCCCGTCTGGAAACGGCCATGCCCATCGCCTTCACCAACCCCTGGGCACTGGTGCTTCTGGCAGCAGTGCCGTACGTCATCTACCTCAGCCGTCGCAGTCTGGCCGACCTGTCGCGTTGGCGTCGGCGTGTGACCACGGGCCTGCGTCTAGTTATCGTCGTGCTGCTGGTCCTTGCCGTGGCCGGCGCCCAGCTTGCCAAGCGCAAGGACGCGCTCTGCGTACTGTTTGTCCTCGATCAGTCCGACAGCATCCCCGCCGATAAGAAGAGAGCGGAACTCGAGTGGGTCCACCGGGCGGCTCAGGGGCTGCATGGCAACGACACGGCGGGTGCCATTGTCTTCGGAACCGAAGCGTTCGTCGAAAAGCCCCCCGAAGGCCGGCTCGACCTAGCTGAACTGCACAGCGCCGTGGGCACCAGCTACAGTGACGTGGCCGCCGCGCTCCGCCTGGCAATGGGCATGTTCCCCGAGGACTCGCTTAAACGAATCGTGCTACTGTCCGACGGCAACGAGACACTGGGGAACGCCATTGAGGAATCAAAGGTCGCCGCTTCGAACGAGGTGACCATTGACTGTGTCCCCCTGGAAGCCCAGTACGACAAAGAGGTGCTCGTGCAGAAGTTGGACGCGCCCAGCACGGCCAAATTGGGCGAGCCCTTCGACGTGAAGCTGATCATCAAGGCCCATAACAACGCCCAAGGCAAGATCCGGCTCTATCGCAACGATAAGTACCTCGGCGAGCAAGAGATCAGGCTGGTGCAAGGCGACAACCGGTTTGAGTTCCCGCAGCAGCTCAACAAGGCCGGGAGCTATACGTATGACGCGGTGCTGGAAACCGAGGACGACACGATCGCGGAGAATAACCGCGGGCTGGCCTCGGTGATCGTGCGCGGCCAGCCGAAGGTTCTCTATGTGGAAGGCGATCCCGGGGAACACAAGGCTCTCGCGCGGGCGCTCGCCCGTGAGAAAATCCACACTACAGTCGTAGGCGCCAGCGGGATGCCGACCAGCCTGGCCGAGCTCCAGAACTACGACGCCCTCATCGTCAGCGACGTTCCCGCCATGCTGCTCAGCGACCAGCAGATGAAGATGATCCAGGCGGGCGTGCGCAATCTGGGCGTGGGCTTGATCATGATTGGCGGCGAGGATTCCTTCGGCGTCGGCGGTTACTTCCGCACGCCGGTGGAGGAAGCGCTCCCGGTGTACATGGACGTGCGCAAGAAGAAGCAGTATCCGGCGCTGGCCCTGGAGCTGATCATTGACAAGTCCGGCAGCATGTCCATGACCGGCTTTGGGTTCTCGAAGGTTGATCTGGCCAAGCGGGCCGCCGAGGAGAGCGTGCAGCTCCTGAACGAGTACGACTGGGTTGGCGTAATCTGCTTCGACAGCGCGTTCAAGGAGATCGTCAAGCTGCGGAAGTGCACCGACAAGTACGCGATCAAGCGGCAGATCGGCACGATCCGTGCCGGCGGCGGCACAAGCATGTATGGCGCGATGGAGCGCGGCTACCAGCGGCTCAAGTCGGTGAACGCGCGGCTGCGCCACATGATCCTGCTCACCGACGGGCAGACGACGCCGGGAGACTTCGAGCGGTTGACTCGCGAGTGCGCCGCCAAGCACATCACCGTGTCGTGCGTCGCCGTGGGCAGCGACTCGGCCCAGGACCTGCTCAAGCGCATCGCCAAGACCGGGAAGGGCAACTACTACTACACCCAGGACCCGCGCCACATTCCGCGCATCTTTACTCGCGAGACGCTGCTGGCCTCCAAGGCCCTGGTCATTGAGGAGCCCTTTCAGCCCCTTCAGCGAACTGGCAGCGAGATACTCAAGGGCCTTGCCGCGGGGGACCTGCCGGCGCTGCTGGGATACGTGGCGACCACGCCCAAGGAGATGGCCAAGGTCCCGCTGGTCTCCCACCAGGGCGACCCGGTTTTGGCCCAGTGGCGGTACGGGCTGGGAAAGGCGGTCGCGTTCACTTCGGATGCCAAGCGACGCTGGGCGGCGCACTGGCTACAGTGGCCCGGGTACGGGAAGTTCTGGTCGCAGGCCGTGCGGTGGGTGATCCGCAGCGCCATCACCGCCGATTTTCAGACGGCGCTGGAGTTCAACCAGGGGCGCATTATCGTGACGGCCGATGCGGTCACCGACGCCGGGGAGTTCGTCAACTTCCTGGAGCCGAGGGCCCACATCGTAACCCCGGACATGGGAGGGCTGCAGGTGGACCTGGAGCAGGTGGCGCCGGGTCGCTACCAGGCCGCCTTTGATGCCCGCACGGAGGGCGCCTACTGGGTCAACGTGACCTACAAGCGCCCGGACGGGCAGTTCGTTCAGCAGAGCGCCGGCTTGACCATTCCGTATGCGCCGGAGTATGCGGACCTGGCGCCCAACAACTTCCTGCTGGCGCAGGTTGCCGAGAACACGGGCGGCGAGTACAATCCCGTCCCCGAAACGACATTCACGCGCCGCCCGGAGGGGCAGATCAAGCGCAGCGATATCTGGCAGACGCTGGCACTGCTGGCGCTCTTGCTGTTCCCGGTGGACATTGCGCTGCGGCGTCTAATGATCGAGCGCGAGCATCTGAGCCTGTTTGCTGAGA
>JALGUG010000089.1 GCA_029820995.1 Candidatus Zipacnadia bacterium | reverse complement strand
ACGAGCCGAAGCCTGGAACAACTTCGCCGTCTTGTGGATATGGATAAACTGAAGCGTGGCCTCATCGTGGGGCTGTCCCTCGGCCTCGACGTCGGCCATCTCACCCCCGATCACGCCCTTCAGGCCGGCGTGCGCAGCGAAGTCCTGCACGGCCGCCACAACAGCCTCCGCACTGGTGTCGCGGCCTGGGAAGCGATGGTCTCCAGGCACAGCAGAAACAACGCATCGCCGGCCAGCAGTGCCGGCGCCTCGCCGAAGGCTTTGTGGCAGGTTGGTCGCCCACGGCGCAGATCGTCGTCGTCAATGCAGGGGAGATCGTCGTGGATCAGGGTGCCGGCGTGGTAGAACTCGACGGCACAGGCAGTCGGGAGGACCTTATCCGGCTCCAGGCCGAAGGTGTCTGCCGCAAGCATCACAGTCGCCGCACGCAGACGCTTGCCTCCTGCCACGCTGTGGCGCATGGCGCGCGCCAACGTGTCCGTGGGTCCGCCGACGGGGGGTAACAACCCTTCGACTGCCGCGTCTATGCTCTGCCTGGCCGACTCGAGGTATGGCAAGAAGCCCATACCAGCCTCCGGGGAAGGCCCCAGCCGCGTGCGGATTTTCCGGGACAAGGTCACGGGGAAGGCGAGCGAGCCACGCCGCGCCGGATGCGGGCTGGAATCGCGGGCTTCGTGACCAGAGCTTCCAGTCGCTCCCGACTGATTTCCTGGTCGTTTTCCAGCTCCAAGCGCAGCCGCACGCTCTGCTCCCCCGGGACGCCCGGTACAGTGACTTCTTCCTTGCCGGGCGGCAGCAGCGTTGTCTCCTGGACCTGCGGCTTGGCACTGTACGGGACGGCCGTTTGCGTGACCTCCTTGACGGTTCTAACGGTCAGACGGCGCGTAGGGCGAGTGACGCTCAACTCTTCACCGACCACCAGGTCCCGGAGCTTACCGTCGGCCCGACGCAGGTTCGGATTCAGCGCGAGCAACTGCTTCAGCGACATCCCGTATTTTCCTGCGATCTCGGAGGGACACTCACCGCTCCGCACTTTGTGCGGGGCAGTGGCCCGTTGCCCTGTCGAGAGCGTCTCGGCCGCGGCATGAATGTCCGTCTGCAGGTCTTCGGGCGGGACGCTAGTGGGTCGGATCTCGACGTTCTCTTTGAACTCCTGCTTGATCACCTCTTCGCCCGGCGCGACGTACTGCGTCTTAACGAGGTCCAAAGCCGCTTTGGCTGCGTCCTCCGTTGCGACGTAGACCACATCCTCGCCATCCACGGAGATAGCATAGCACGATACGAGAATGTGCAGCAGAGGGCGCAGGACCTCGGCTGCCTGGGCCTTGGTGAGCACGGGCTCATGTTCCACGCTGACGCGCAGGTCCTTCCAGTTTTCCTGGAAGTGCACGTCGTTTGTGAGGTTGGCCCGCTTTTCTTCCAGCAGTTCCTGCTGGAGTTGCTCGGCCGCTTGCACGTTCTTGACGTAGCAGACAATGCGGTCATTGATCATGATCGCGCGGGCGTAGCGAGTGCGCCGGGCCAGCAGCATGGCAACGACGCACACGGCGTTGAACAGCAGGGAAAGCGCGAGCGCCAAGGCAGTTACTCGGAGTTGCCGTCGCATGCGTCTGATGCGGCGTTGTTCTCGTTCCTGATTGTCCAAAGTCCAAGCCTCCGCTCACATCCCCATGAGGCCCGCCGTTGGGGACGCGGCTAGGCGGAGCCTACGCGCCGCTTTGGCGTCTCAAGGGCAGCCATCGGGCGGGCGGATCTGCCAAGTGAGGCACTGCCCCCGGAGACAGACGACACCGGCGACAGCGCTAGGTCGGCCAAGATGCAGGGCCGCAGGGCAACACGCACCCATACAAGACCGGCCAGTAGCACAAGCACTAGCAGCAGAGCGCATGCCTGGTCCCGGTTCACGATGCTGTCTCGGATTCTCGCCTGGGTCGCGCGGTGTGCCGGCTTAGCCTTGTCCGCGACCGGGCTTTCCGGCTGCGGCCATGTTCTCCCGGAGGACCTTAAGGGCCAGTTGGATCTGTTCTTCGTGCAATTGCTTTGGATCGTATTTGTCGTCGGCCTGCAGCTCAGGCCACGGGAAGACCTTGTCGGGATGGACGCCCTTGCTTCCGTCGTTGCTGATGTCGTGCTTGGCTCGCGTGAGGTACTTGGCCGTCGTAATGCGCAGGGCAGAGCCATCACTGAGCTCCAGAATGGATTGCACTTTCGCCTTGCCGAAGGTTTTCTGGCCACAAATGATGCCGCGGTGCGCATCCTGAAGAGCGCCAGCCACGATCTCCGAGGCGCTGGCGCTGTACTTGTTGACCAGGACCACCACCGGCATGTCGGTGGGGAACTTGGGGCGTGAGGGCGCGTCCAGTGTGGTCTGCCGGCCTCCGCGCTCCAAGACATGGACAACCGGGCCGTCAATGAACAGGCCGGCGACGCGCACCGCCATCTCCAACAGGCCCCCGGGATCGCTGGACAGGTCAAACAGCAGGCCTTTGATCCCGGTGCTCCGGTGGACAGTGACTTCGCGTGCTTCCTTCTCGCGCGGTTTGACTTTGATTTTCACGGGCGAACCCGGCTCGCCGCGGCGGAGCATCGCGGTCACCTCGGCTGCCGTCTTGCCCGACACCGATTTGCCGCCGACTTCGAGTATTTCGTCGAACTTCTCGAGCCCTTCACGCTCGCCCGGCATGCCTTTGACTACAGCTTCGACCGCGACGAACTTCTCGCCCGTGTTGCCTTCGCCGCGTGTGGCGTCCTGGAGGATCACGCCGACGCCGTGCATCAACTCGTCATAGGCATCGCGCAGCTTGCGGTCCGCCCGGCGGTTGAACTGTAGAAGCCAGATGTATCCCACTCCGTTGGGGAACATGCGCACCTCGACAGTGGGCAGATCCACTTGCTGGCGGACAACGCTGATTTCTTTGATCTGGTCGCCCCGCTTCACGGTGAGTTTGACCGTTGTTCCCCGGGGGCCGCGAATGAGGTCCCGCGCGCGGAGGACGCCGAAGTTCCTAATGGACTGGCCATCAACTTTGAGAATGATGTCGCCCGGGCGGATTCCCGCCTTGTCGGCGGGATGATTGGGGATCAAGGATTCGATGAGCACATACTTGTCGCCCGTCTCCTCATCGGTCCGCTCATCCAGCACCGCGCCGATGCCCTCGAAGTGCCCGAGGTTCTCTTTGTTGAATTCGTCGTACTCCTTCTTAGGCATGTACGCCGTGTAGGGGTCGCCCAGCGCCCGCAGCATCCCCTGAACCGCGCCGTCAATCATTTTCCGCTCTTCCTCGGGGGTGATGGGGTGCAGGTAGTTGTTGAGCACCTTCTCCCGGGCTTCCCAGAAGGTCTGAAGCGGCTTGAGGTCTCCGGACGGCGGTATGCCGCCGGCTTTCTGGACCTCGTATACGCCGGGCAGGACCTGCGCCAGATGGGAGGCAAAGCGTGACGCCGCGGCTCGGCTTTCGCCGAGCCGGGCGGCGCCGAGGCCTGCCACAAAGGCCAGACAGAGCAAGAGTGCTACCAGTGGGTTGAAACGTCGCGTGTTAGTCTTCACCAGGGCTCCTCTTTCACCGGGCCGCGACACCAGGCGGCTCGGATTGTGGCGTTGGGCTTACAGCCCGGCCCTCAGCGGATTGACCGGAGTTCCGTTCTTGCGCACCTCGAAGTGCAGATGATTGCCGGTACTGCGTCCCGTACTATCCACAGTGCCAATAATGTGGCCGCGCGTCACGAGCTGGCCCGGCCGGACGTAAATGGAGAGCATGTGTCCGTATACGGTTGCCGTCCGACTGCCGTGGTCAATCCAGACGCACTTGCCATAGGCCCCGTACCATCCGGCGTAGATCACCAGGCCTTTGGCGGCGGCTCTGATCCGGGTGCCGCGCGGGCTCCGAATGTCCACCCCGGTATGAAACCGGCGCCGGTGGTTGAACGGGTCGGTCCGCCAACCGAACGGGCTGGAGATCGAGCCGGACACCGGCCGGAGGAAGCTGCCGGACCACCGGCCAACGTAGCGTTGCGTTGTGCGGCTGGTTCCGCGGTAGAGCTGACGCAACTTCAGCTCGATCTCGCGGGAGGCTTGCAACAATTCGGCGTACGTGCCCTCCCACTTCGCCCGGTCGCGTTGAAGGTCCTTCAGAGCTTTGCTGACCGCGGCCTTTTGGCGCCGCAGCTCGTCTCGCTGCTTTTGGTACTCCGTCCGCCGGCGTTGCTCTTCCAGCATCCGCTGTTCCAGCTCGGTCTTTTTTCGTTGCAACTGACGCTTTTCGACGATGATCTGGTTCAGCGTTTTCTCATCCTGTTCGAGGATCTGTTGACAGCGGTGGGTGCGGTCAACGAAGTCCGCGAAATCCTGCGCCCCGAGGACAACCTCCAGATAGCTGGGGTCGCCCTGGGCGTAGAGATTGCGTAGGCGTGTGCTGAAGAGCTTGGTGTGTTGATCGAGGCGCTTCTTGGTCTCCTCGCTCTCCTGCTTCACCTTACGCAAGGCCTGCTGCGTCTCGCGCAGCTTTCGTTGCGCCGTCTGGAACTTAGCTTCCGCCTTAGTGAGCCGGTCCTGAGCAAGGTATAGTTGAGCGCCGGCGCTCTTCTGCCGGACTTTGAGCTTGCGGAGTTGTCGCTCGACGTCTTTCTTGCGGTTCCGAATGGCTGCTTGGCGGCGGCGCAACTGGCTGCGGCTCTGGGCGTCCGCCTGCGGCCCGAGGCTCACCAGGGCCGTCCCGGCAACTATCGCAGCCAAGACAGCCAGAAGTCGAAGACAGGGGCCCTTAGGTTGTCGTTCCATCACTGGGCTCTCCTGCGCTGAACTAGACGGTTTGCAGATAGCGCTGCAACGAGATCGTGCTGCCGGCGATGCCAAACAGGACGCCGGAGAGTACAACACCGAAACCGAACATGGCCAACAGCTCCGGTCCCTGAACCAAGTCCAGGAACTGCAGATGGGTGTCGACGTATGCTGAGGCGTATGTGTAGCACAACAGCAACACCAGGCTAGCGATCAGTCCGCCGAAGAAGCCACAGAATACGCCCTCCAGCAAGAAGGGCAATCGAATGAAGTTGTTGGTAGCACCCACTAGCTGCATGATTCGGATCTCTCGCCGACGGGCATGGATCGTGAGCCGGATGGTGCTGTGCACGATAGCCAGTGAGGCGAACACGAGCAGAATGCTCAAGGCGAGTCCGGTCTTTTTGATAACCCCGGTAATCACCAGGAGCTTCTCCATGACCTGAGCTCCATAGCGGACTTCCTGCACGCCGGGCAACTTCTTCAAGCTCTCCGCCACGTCCCGGATGTCCTCCGGGCGCTCCACGCTGACCAGGAAGCAGTCCGGCAAGGGGTTGTCCATCGCATTGCTGAGCTCGGCATAGGGCAGGTTGTATTTTCGGCAGGTCGCACGGAGATTCTCCTCTTTACTGCGAAAGGGCGCCCGCAGGACTCGCCGGTCGCTGAAGATTTGTTTCTGCAGCGCATTCTCGTCGGCGCTGTCCTCCAGGTCCACTGTGATAGTACCTTGCTGTACCAGTCCCTGGGCCTGCCGCTGCAGATTGGCGACGACCAGCACAAACCCTCCCAGCACGATCAACGAAAGCGCCACATTGCAGACTGAGGCGGCGACCATCAGGACATTGCGCCGGATGTTGATGGTGGCCTCGTGAATCAAGAACTCGAGGGAGCTAAGGTCCGTCATCGTAGACTCCCTGCAGATCGTCACGCACAACGGCGCCGTTGATCAGGCTGACCACGCGCTTCTGCATTTGATCCACAATCGCCTTGTCGTGCGTTGCCACAAGCACGGTCGTACCCTTAGCGTTGATTGTGTTGAGAAGCTGAATGATGTCCCACGAGGTCTCCGGATCGAGATTGCCGGTGGGCTCGTCCGCCAGCAGGAGGGGGGGACTGTTCACCAGCGAGCGAGCGATGCAAGTGCGCTGCTGCTCCCCTCCTGACAGTTCGTCCGGCATGGAACCTGCTTTCTCGCGCAGGCCGACTAGCTCGAGGGCAATCGTGATCTTGCGGTTCTTTTCTCGTCGCGAGGCCCCCACGACATCCAAGGCGAAGCCCACATTCTCGAAGACGGTGCGCTGCGGCAGCAATCGGAAATCCTGGAAGACGATCCCGAGGCCCCGCCGGAGAATCGGGACTTGCGAGCTGGGCAGCTTTGCGACATCCTTTCCGGCTACGATCACCCGACCACTTTCGGGTACTTGCTCCCGGAAGATAAGTCGGAGCAGCGTGGATTTCCCGGCGCCGGAGGGGCCGACGATGAACGCGAATTCGCCGGGTGAAATGTGCATGTCAACATTTGACAGTGCACGGGTGCCGTTCGGATAGCGAACCGTAACCCCTTCGAAATGGATCATCGTGCCACACGGAACAACGAAGGGGCCGCGGTCTGCGGCCCCACGGCCCGGAGCTCGCGCCCGACCATCAGAGGTGCGCTGCTACCACATTTTCGGACGAATCGGAGCATACTTTGTGCGGTTTGCTCGCACAACGGTGGATTATAGCACAAGATTGCGTCCGGCCACAAGCGTGACCGCCTTCGAAGCGGCCCAGGCCGATTCGAGCGGGGGGCGCTCTGCTCTCAAGTCGAGGCCTGCCGCTGCTCGTTGCGTCAGGAAGCCGTCCTATGGACCGGCCGGTTTGCTGACGGAGTCCACGAGCTCCGCTACCTGATCGGGCTGCAGGCCGTCCACCGCGTCCAGCAGGGCGATCCTGTGGCGTCGGCGCGGAGCGGACTTCGTGGCCACCACCAGGTTGGTCTTAGCACTGGCGCCACTGCGCCGAAAGGCGTGGCGCGGGAGGGCCACGACTGCGTGAACCGTAAGACGATCCAGGAGCCACTCTCGGACGAAGCGGTGACGGCGGTTCGCCAGGACTCCGTCGGGCAGCACAATGGCGATAAGCCCTCCCGGTCGCGCCAGTTGTGTGAACCGCTCCAGAAAGAGCAACTCGATGGGAAAGGTGCTGAGGGCCCGGAGATCGGCTGCGGTCAGTGGGCGGTTAGGTCGGCCTCGACGCCACAGGGTCAGACGGTTTGCCAACGCCCGGCACAGCGCGGCGTGTTCGCCGGCCATGAGCAGTGCCGGGTCAAGCCCGCGTAAGAAGCGCAGCTTCTGCCCGGCATAAGGCGGATTGCCGACGACCCAGTCGAAGTCCGCGTCGCGCAGCCAGCGCAAGGATGAAGTCGGCTCGCATAGGCCGTCGTGCACAGAGAGGTGCGGGCCCGCCGCGTTCGGCCACCAGCCTTGCCGTTGCCAGGCGTCAACGACGGACGGGTCCCGGTCGAGGCCGTAGCAGCGCTCAGGGGCCGTAAGACCGCGTTCCAGCGCAACGCGCAAGAACACGCCCTCGCCGCAAGCGGGGTCAATAAGCTTCGGGGCCCTGGTATGGGGATCCGCGGCCACCAAGAGGTCGTAGGCCAGATGCACGACCTCTTGCGGCGTGAAGTACTGCCCGAGCGCCGCGCGGGGATCGCTCATGCCCAGGTCTGCGCGTCCTCCGATTCTCGGGTTGGCCTGACAGAAGCAGCAGGGAAAAAGGGAGGCTAGTGAATGCTAATCTGACTTGCTTCGACCTCGAACTGCGAGATGTGCTTGCCCTTGACGCTGATCGTCCTGCTATTGTCCAGCGTCTGGAAGGAGCGCCGGCTGTTACCCGCCACGATGGCCGTTCGGGAGCTTACGAAGACCGTGTACACCTGGCCTCGGCTCTTCACTTTGAAGCTGTTCGAGGCCAGGTCCTTGTCAAACAAGCGCACACCGTTGGCTCGAAAGGACACCGCCGACCAATTGCGTTGAGACCGCTCGCGTGACTCGCCCTGCGGCGGAGGGCGAACGATCTGTTGGGGTGGCCTGTGGGAAATTGGCTGAGGCGCAGCCTGGCTGCTGGGCACCGCCGAGGATCCGCCGATGATCATGCCACCCCCCTTGCGTCGCAGCAGCATGATTTGCTGCGCCGAGCACTCCTCGGGCGAGATCTGCTCTGCTACCTGGATCCGCACGATGTCGCCGGGTTCCAGCTTGCTCACCGGCAAGGGGCCGGCAGCGGTCGAGACTGCGAAACGGTCATCCACGATCACCCTGACCTTGCGCTCTCTGTTTCCGGCGTCCATGGCCACGTAGAGGTCCAGCTCGCCGCGTTTCTTGGAGGCGATCAGCGCGGCTCCGGCAGCAGCCAGGAATTTCTCGGTGTCCGTCTTCGGCTGGCGTCGGCCGAACAGGCCTCCCAGGATGCCACCAATGATCGCTCGTTCGGTGCTTGACTTCTTGGGCTTAACGCCGGCCTCTTTGGCGGACATTACTCGCCCCGTGAAGATCGGCGGCAGAAAGCTCGCCGGCACGGTTCCCGGGGTAACCTGTTGCGGCGCTCGCCAACTGCCGCGAATCAAGCGCGTGATCTGAGTGGGCCCCTCGACATTCTCACTGATCACCTGACAGACAATGCGGTACCCGGTGACCTCCAAAGCCCCCGATTCAGGTGAGGGAAACATCGGAATCGAGGGTGACATGAAGTGTCCGTCGTCATTGATGCGGATGCGGTCGCCGGCCTGGAAGTCGCCGGTGACTTTCGGATCAATGCTGCGGCCAAGCCAGTTGATGGTGTAGTTAACCAGGGCGCCGGGCGGCCCTCGGCCGGCCAGCACGAGGGTGCGCCCCGCCACGTACCCCTCGGGAGGGTTCTCCAAGACGAAGGGCACCTTCCTGACCGGCGGAGGTTCGACCGGTTGGCCGCCGGCGGCGGGCCGATCCGTGGGTGTGATGCTGATATTCTTGCCCTGCTGCCATGCAGCGACTTTCTGGGGGTCGAACACGAGCAAGCGCACCAGGACGTTCCGCTGCTCGCCCGGCTCTACTGTGATCGTTTCTGTTTTAGGCTGGCAACCGTCCATTTCGACGCGAACCTGCAGCGTACCCTCGATATTGGCCAGTGACTTGGGGGCCAGCCCCATCTCCATTTCCGGCGGGGGGCTGACCAGCGTCAGTTTCGCGCCGCTGGGCTCGGTATTGATGGTCACGGAGGCGGCCTGAGGCAGGCCTTTGGTCAACGCCCAGGTTCCTGTGCCCTCGTAGGCCAGCCAGGGCGTCATGTTGCGATCATGGTCTCGGGCCCAGTCGGCGACATTCTGGGTCACGTACTTGGTTAGTCGGTCCAGCGTCACGTTCCCGTCGCTGCCGGCCGCCGCTCCGCGAAGCCCTTGGACGACGTAGTAGGTGAACACGCCGTGGCCTTGGTCGTGCCATTCGTACGAGCGCTCGCCGACCTTGCAGGAGTAGAAGGTTCCGCGCCCTTCCCCCTCGACCTTGGCCTGCTCTTCGAAGCTCTTCGTCATCGGCGCATCGGCATCGCCCTTACCCGCCGCAGGGTCATTGCGGCAGGCATCGAGGAAAAACAGCAGCTTCTTCGCCGGCAGAGCCGTGAGCCGCTGGTGAATATAGTTCACCTGAATGCCGCTCCCGGCCAAGGTCTCCGAGTTGCGGATGTCGGCATCCATCGGCAAGAGGTAGCTCTCGCCACTCTCGCCGTCAGTGATGCCATGACCGGAGAAGTAGAGCACCACGGTATCCGCTGCTTGGACATGCTTCTTCAACCAGCCGATCCAGAACAGAATGTTGGCCTTCTTGGGCAGCAGGTCGCCTTCGGCCTTGGTGGTTAGCAGCTTGACGTTGCGCTTGGGGAAGCCACCACAGGCCGGATCAGTAAGGGCTTGGTACACCGACTCTACGTCGGCCACGGCGTACTTCAGCGGCGTGATGTCCGGCCGGTCATATTGGTTGACGCCGATGAGCAGAGCGTACTTGCCTCCGGCTGCGCCGGCGCCGGTGGTAGCGGTCACAGTGACGTTCTTGTCGTCCTGAGCTAAGGGCTCAAGGCTGGGAAACAACGCCAGCAGTGCCAGCGTGATAAGAACAGCGGCTACAGGCCCACGTGGGCTACTCATCTCGCCCACCTCCGAATGTGGCTCTCCACAACGCCCCTCCCGGACCGTGGTGCGGACTTGATCACCATAATTCTGCTCCGCAGCAGGACCAGCGCTTGGCACGCAGACTTGCCCCGAACGCTCAAGATGGTCCGAAGAAGAGATCGGTATTGGCATTATACAACATCAGCGGCTTCTGCGACTGCGGTTTCGTTCTCTTTGTGTAATCATATACTTTGCTTTGCACGTAGGCAAACGCTTCTTTGACGCTGAACTTGCCGTCCCGGTTCGTGTCGGCCTCGCCTTTGAGGCCCTGGGTGAGGTAGCGCGTGAAGACCCCCATCTGGAAGTCTTCATCTTCCCACGATTCCTCGTTGGGCTGGCTGGCAGCGATGAGCGCGCTGCCCTTTTGGGCGACGTCCTTGGCGCCAGTGGCCTCGGGCGCACCGAAGACATCTTGTCCCATCATGCCGTTGAAGGCTTTCGACCCCAGGCCTCCCAGATTGATGCTCTTGGTGGCGCCCCCTGCGAAGCAGCAATCCAGGATGTCAATGATTTGCTGGGACTTGATGCGGGCCTGCCACTGCGCATAGGTATCGTCCACGATGCCTGTCTGCGGCTTGCCGCGCACGGTGTCATGGGTCACAATGTACTCGTCCATACCGTCATCTTCGTCGCCATTCTGGTCCGGCGTTCGCCCCCCGTGGCAACTGAAAAAGATGTATACCTTATCCTCCGGTCGCGCTTTTTGTGCGATGTTGTTCATGCATTGCTGAATGTTGGCCCGCGTGGCCTGGCTATTGAGCAAGAGCTGGCAGTTTTGTGGAGGCACCTTCATCTGATGAACTAGCACATCTCTCCACGCCTGTGCATCGTCATCGCAGAAGCGCAAGTCGGGTATGGAGGGATCTTTGAAGTCCGAGATGCCTACGATCATCGCGAACTGTTGTGCGGTGGGTGGTGGCGGGGGCGGAGGCGGGGGCGGTGGAGGTGGAGGCGGCGGCTGGACCACCACGGGCTGGGTGGGAGGCGGTGGAGGGGGTGCGGTCCCGCCTGGCGGCCTCTGCGGCCTGATGACGGCTTGGCCACCATGCTGTTCGATTACTCCCTGATACGTGGTAGCACGCCGCGGAACGGTCAAGAAAGTCACAACCGCCTCGGCCCACCGGCTCTTGGGCATCTGCTGCATCCGGATGGCCACACCCTTCATGCCGCGCCGCTGCATCGTCTGCACTGGGCCCTGCTTACGCACCATGCCGGCCGTGATGTCCGTGTCGTCCAGTGTGGCGATGATCTTGATGATCTCCCGACCAAAGGGAGGGCTAACGGTGAACTCAAACCCCATGCCGGCGTCGGGCACAACGTAGGTGCCACTGGCCTCGATGAAGTTGTTCGGGTGGTACTGATTGGGGAAGAGAATGGTGATGTCGCCGGCGGGGCCAATGTTGAAGATCCGGACGTAGCAGGACCGATTGGTGCGGAAGAATACCTGCACTTTCTCGCCTTGGCGGTACACAGGGAACTGCTCCCCTTTATAGACCGCGTTGATCTTGGAGCTCACCCATACCCCCACTGAGAACGTGGAAGCCGGATTCACAATGATCTGGCGAGCCGTGATTTCGGCCTCATCCTCCTGGCTCAAGGCGGCGTTGGATCCAAGGACCAAGGCCGGCAAGAATGCGAACATTAGTGCTCGTCTCATAGCATTACACCTCCGCCCTGGGCCTCCTCCGAGGTGGGAGGAGGCCCGAAGGCTGATGGCGGTCGAGGCCGTCGAGGGCAGACCGGGCGCCGAGGCCGGTCTCGGTACGGTCACTTCACAGGCTTGACCGGCGGCCTCTTGACTGGTGGCTTCTTGAACCGCGGCTTCTTCACCGGCGGTTTGATGGGCGGTTTCACCGGGACCACTTGTTGCCCCTGTATGAACGGGGGTTTGGCCGGCGGCTTGAAGGTCGGTGGTGGCGGCTTGGGCGGCTTGATGACCGGCGGCTTGATCGGCTTCACTGGCGGCTTGACCTGGCCAACCTTGCCTTTGCGGCCTTCCACGAAGAAGACGCACAGGTCTTCAGCCCAAGCGCGCTTACCGAGGCGCTGAAGTTGATCCTTAATGGCCACGCCCTTCCCTCGCTTGATCTTGGGCGGGGTCTTGAAGATCTTGCCCGGCAACTGCTGCCACTGCTGGAAAGGCTTTCCCGGCTCGAACTGGCCGGGACGCTGCTTGCCTTTCGTCACGATGCCGGGGATGAGCGGCCTGGTTGTGGCGATGGCCTTGATGACCTCGATGCCGGCGGGCGGGACAATCTCGTAGCGGAAGGTGGAGCCCGGCCCGGGGAACCGATAGACTCGCCCGGCCTGGATGCGATTGCTACGTGACTGGGCATTGGGGAACAGGCGGGTGACCTTGCCCGTGGAATCGATATCAAGCAGAGTCACAAAGCAGTCACGATCCGCCTGGAAGAAGATCGTCAAGTCTTCGCCATAGTAGTAGGTTCCTCCGTCACCACGGTTGGTCCAGACATTGACGTAGAAGTCGGAGGGGCGGTTCCGCAATTCCAGGGCCTCGCGCACGTGGGGTGGGAATTGATTCACGTACTGCTGCCAGCCCTGCTGGCCGCCGGGACCACCGGGCACATCGGAGCCGCCGGGAGGCGGAGGCGGAGGCGGGGGCGGGGGCTGGTCGCCGCCGCCGGGTGGAGGTGGGGGCTGATCGCCGCCGGGGCTGTCGCCGCCACCGGGGCCCGGATCGTTGAGCTTGGCGATCTCGCGCACTTTGGCAATATCAACGTGTGGGTTGCCGCCGACGGCAACGGTCGGGAACCAGGCAAAGTCGGGATGGTCTTGCACGCTCTGACCCACCCAACTGTTGCCGGAGAAGGTGTAGACTTTTTGTAGGGGCTGTGTGCCCGTGAAGTCATAGTCCACGCCATCGTCCGCGGCCCAGATCGCAATCTGGTTGCCGCTGATCTGATACTGGTAGACGGGGTAGTTCCAGACCTGCGGCCCGGCCTCCAAGTCCATGACGACCGGTACTCCCTGGTCACGGATATACATGTGCAGCACGTCAATGAGCTGCTGCGGGGTGAGGTCGGCATAGGCGGCATCGCCGACAGCGTTGCAGCGCGTGCCGTGGAAGGAGGCCTGATCCTGGTAGTGGCATTCGGTGATCAAACCCTTGTTGTCGCCGATGTTGAACTGGATGCCCCCGGCCTGACTGGTGCCGGGCTCTTCCTCCATGATCGCTGCGGCGGCCCAGGCGTGGCAGTGGCCTTCCCAGCCCTGTCCGCCGGGCAGGTAGTGATTGGAGCCTTCCCACGATGTCGCCTGGTTACCTTGCCCGGCATATTGGTCGTATTTCTGCATCGGCGCCGGCTCGCCGGGGCGATAGCCTCGGAAGAGCTCGCCTTCTTTCAGACTCCACCAGTAGCCCGACCAGGGCGTGTGATTGGCAGAGGCTTGGTCCTGTGCGAACGCCGCGGGCAGGAGCACCAGGGCGCACGCAGCAAGCACGACTGCCATCAGAATGCTTGTCGCTCGCATCTTCACTCCTCCTTGGAAGGATGGTGTCCTGCCGCTATTCGGTAAACGTCGCCATACTGGCCCGCATGATCGGGGTCTGTTGATTCTGGGTGTCTACGTTCAGCATGAAGGGAGCCTGGTTGCTCCACCGCTGGATACATTTGGTGCCCCGGCCTTCCAGGGAGATCTCGTAGAGCTCCCCACGCATGGCTCGGGAAACGGTGCTGGCGATGCTCCGCATACCGGCAGCGCTCAGCGCCCGGCTCAGGGCCTGACTGGCGATTTTCTTGACGCTCTGCTTGATTTGAACCTCGTAGCCGGGCATACCCCGGGCGCCCGGAAGCGTGAAGCGAAAGAGACCGTCCTGGGGCAGGGAGCGACTGCCGCCCTGCTTGGCGAAGACCGGCATGGCGGCGGGGACGACGCTCAGTGGGGGGTCAATGGATGGCTGCGCGGCACGCGAGCCCGGCGGCGTGACCCACTGTTCGAAGTCCTGGTACTGCCCACCGACCTGGACCTGGGTGTTGACCTTGATGAGCTGCTTGGTATCTTGGTCATAGTACATGGTCTGGTAGTTCTTGAGCGCGCCCTCACGGCGCACCGTCACCACGTCGGCGTTCACGCCTTGAACATCGTCCTGACCAATCACTTCGTAGCGCCACTGGAGCTGATTGCTCCAGTACGGCTTACCCATCACTTGCTGTTGGTACCGTGACACGTCCATGACCCAGTTTTGGCCCTGCTTCCATTTGGGGGCGACCATCGTCTCCCCTTGGGCCCATACAGCCGTCGAGCCCACCCCCAGCAGCAAGACGAGGACCAAGCCAAGCCATACCGCCCGTGCCCATTTTGACATCCCGACGCACCTCCTCAACCTAAAAGTGTTACGTCCACTCCCGGCTCAGACCGCTGGGCCTATGTTGACGGCCCCTTTCTCTCATACTACAGCCGGTCGTCGCAACCAGTCTACCCCAAGTGAGTGCCAATGCGGGCGTGACTCTTGTCACGCTCCGGGGCGACTTACCGAGGGGGCACTTCTAGTACTGTTACCATTGTTCCACAAGATGCAAGGTAATACCTGCCACCTGCCACTCGTTGTTTTTTGTGACGCAAGAACGTAGGCCCCGCAGTGAAGTCACATCGTCGGCCTGTCGCGGCAGGAGGTGGCGGTCTCCAGCGGGAAGTGAGGGGCGCTTGAGCGGCGGGTTCGGTGGGTGTCGCCGCCAGCATTGAGGAGGGAAGGATGGCTTCGAGAGATTCTGAGAGCGATGCTCCGGGGAACCAGCCTTCGGACGCCGGGAGGCCCGAGGGGGAACTGCCGGAGCTGGACCTCAATTGGCAGGCCCTGGGCGGAGGGATGGCGTTGGTCGGGGGAGTCGTGTTGGCGCTGTACAGCGCGCTGAGCTTGATCGTTGAGGGTGTGGACATCCCGGGCATCTGGCTGCTGGTGGAAGGCGTTCTGTTCGTAGTGTTAGGGTACATTGTGCTGCGAGAATCGGCGAGGCGGGCAGCGGCAACACATGACGTCGCAGCGCTGCGAGACGAGAGGCCGGCCCTGATGGGCGACATGGTCTGCGCAGAATGTGGCGCGGACTTCGGCACAGGGAGCGAATGCCCGGAGTGCGGTAGCCGGTCGCGGCTGAGGCGTGAGACGTACGAGCGACTGAAGGCATAGCCGCGATGCGGTGAGTCCGATGGACGCTCAGTTGGTTGGGAGGTCAACACTATGGCTACCCGAAGTGCTCTAATCTCCGGTCTTATCGTCGCGTGCTGCACCGGGGTCTGCGCGGCTCCACGCGCCGAGATTGACCTCTCGGGCGAATGGCAGTATCAACGCGTCAAGACGCTGGACGAACCGCCAAGGGACGAGTGGCAGCCGTTCACGGTGCCGGGCACCATGCGTGGTTGGAACTACATCGCCGCCTGGTTCCGCCGCACGGTGCCGATCCCAGCGGAGTGGCGCGGGAACCGGGTGAAGCTGCGCTTCAACGGAGTGAAGTTCGCCAGCCGGGTTTTCTGGAACGGCGAGGAAATCGGCGGCAACCTGGGCGGGTACGAGCCCTTCGAGCTGGATGCCACCAAGGCGGTGCGCTGGGGGGGCGACAACGAGCTCCTGGTCGGCGCCCGCGATTGGACGGGCGTGTTCGTCAAGGAGGTTGATTTCTCTCAATTGACCCCGGGCACGGACCCGCGGGGTTTTCCGCGGGACGCGATCATCAGCCCGATCGGTGGACGCTGGGGGGACTTCGGGATTTGGGATGTCTGCCGAGTCGTTTCGGTTCCGCCAGTGCACATTGCCGACGTGTTCATCCAGACTTCGGTTCGGCAGAAGGCCCTAACGGCCGAGGTCACCGTCCGCAACGACACCGAGCGGCCGACGAAGGTGACTGTCGCCGGGGTGGTCGTGGAGGGCGACGCAGAACGGCTGCAGCTCCCAGCCGAACAGGTAGAGGTCCGCGCAGGCGATGTCGCCCACCTGCGGCTGTCCCGGCCGTGGGCGGATCCGAAGCTGTGGTCTCCTGAGGAGCCGGACCTTTACCATCTCCGGCTGAAGCTCAGGGGTGGCGACGCCCAGGACACGCTGACGGAACGCTTCGGCTTCCGGGAGTTCTGGATTGAGGGGCCCGACTTCTACCTGAACGGCATCAAGCGGCACCTGCTGGCGACCTCGACCTGGCCACCGTACACGACCTATGGTCGCGAGTATGTGGAAGATGTCCTGCGCCGGGTGAAGGCGGCCAACTGCGTGGCCTTTCGCCTGCACACCCAACCGTGGCGCGAGGTCTGGTATGAGGTCGCCGACGAACTCGGCCTGATGATCGTCGAGGAGGCAGCGATCTGGAACGACGACTATGTCTACCGCATTGACGACCAGGCCTTCTGGGACAACTACGCATTGCATCTGAAGCGCATGGTGGAGCGCGACAAGAATCACCCGTCCATCGT
>JALGUG010000387.1 GCA_029820995.1 Candidatus Zipacnadia bacterium | reverse complement strand
ATTCCCGTTCAATCCGGCGCAGTTGACACAGCCGGAGAGGACCGGCTATAATCGCCATCAGAGGGAGACTTTTTGTGGAACGATTGTGGGCGCCCTGGCGTCTGGAATACATTGTGGAGGAGAAAGGCTCCGGTTGCGTTTTCTGCACCGCAGCCAGCACCCAGGACGACGCCAAGAGCTTGATTCTGCACCGCGGGGAAACCTGTTTCGTCATTTTGAACCGGTATCCGTACAGCAACGGACACCTGATGGTCGTGCCATTCGCGCATGTGGCCGTGATGGACGATCTGAGGGAGGCGGAACTGCTCGAGCTGATGGTGATGACGCGCCGGGCAACACAGATCGTAGGCCGATTGATGCAGGCGGAGGGCTTCAACATCGGCTTGAACGTCGGGCGCGTGGCCGGTGCCGGGATCGAGGAACATCTGCACATTCACGTTGTGCCTCGCTGGAGCGGGGACACGAACTTCATGCCTGTGCTCGGGGATACGAAGGTCATCCCACAGAGTTTGCAGGCCTGTTATGACTTGTTGGCGCCGGCCTTTCAGGAACAGGCGGGGCGCTGAGCGCAAAGAGCAGCAGCAACGGGTCCGATCGGGCTCGGGGAGGTCATCATGTACGCGCAGAACAGGTCCTGTTATGGCCGCCGGGGTGCGTGGATCGCAGTGCTCGCGATGGCAGTGCTCGCGTGCGTGCCGGCCGCTGTGTGGGCGCAGGTGACCGTGAAGTCGCCGGCAAACGGCTCTAAAGTGCGCGGGCTGGTGGCGATTCAGGCGGACAAGCCGAATCCGGAACAGGGCTACGTCTCGGTCAAGATCGTCGGGGCGGGTCAAGGCAACCAGAAGTTCACCGGCGCCGTCATTGCACCCTTCGTGTTCAAATGGGACACACAGAAGCGGAACGAAAAGGGTGCGCGTGTGTTCCCGGATGGCGACTACACGATCCAGGTGGTGGCTCTCAATTCGGCCGGGAAGCCCCAGGGGAAGGCCGAGGTCAAGGTCACTCTGCAAAACAACATCGGGCAGAGCGAGGCCGCCGGCGGTGTCGCGCTGGGACTGCGGCTCAAGCGGGGAGCGAACTTCGAGTTTGAGGGCCGCGGCAGAGCTCAGTTCGTGATGGACGAATATGATGAGGCGGCGGCCGACCAGCTTGCGAGCCTGAACGGCAAGATGGATGTGGAATGGCGAGAGATGGTGCTGGCCGGCAGCGGCAAGGCCGGCGGGGACGTTCGCAAGATTGTGCAGAACGGGAAGATGTTGTTCCAGGGAGTGAAGCCGCGGCTGATCCCCGATCTGGGCAAGAGCTTCACGCTGGCAGTGCGGGCCAATGGCGTCATCGAGCTCAAGCGCAAGAAGGACAAGCACTTTGAATATGGCGAGCTGTATCTGGCTTTGCCCGGCCGGACCATGAAGGTCGGCGACAAGTGGAGCAGCGAGATGGCCGTCCTGCCGGATATCACCTACGGCAAGCGGAGGATCGTGGAGGGGCAGCACGTTTTGGAGGGGCTGGAGTGGTTTGGCGGACACAAGTGCGCGCGGATCCGTAGCACGTTCGCCGAGAGCGATGTCGAGGTGCCATTTCGCATCGGCGGAGGCAAGACGAAGTTGAAGACCGAGTACAAGGGCGAGCGCCTGACGTACTTCGCGTACGACGAGGGTCTGGTCGTGGCCACGGAGGACAAGGTGGTCCACACGATGACCATTGACCTGAGCAAGATCAAGGGCGGCATGGCGGGATACGGGGCGATGGGGGTAGGAATGGAAGGCATGATGGGCGCGGAGGGAATGATGATGGGCCCGGGCGGCATGCCGCCAGGGGCCGAGGGGATGCCGATGCCGCCCGGTGGGCCGGGGGCGATGCCGATGGGGCCGGGAGCCCCCGGAGCCCCTGCGGGAGCACCGATGCCGCCGGGGGCGCCGCCCGGCGCGGAGGGGATGGGGAGCAGCATGGGGGCGTATGGTGCGGAGAGTGGCGGCATGATGGGCGTGGGTGCGGTGCCGAAGGAAGTCTCGGGCAAGTACACGGTCAGCTACGCAGTACGAATGAAGTGAGGGCATCCGCACAGCGCGAGGCAGTGTGGAGGTGTGGTGAGGGAGGACGCGGTTGAGGCCACAGTAGCAGAAGAGCCGGCAGTCATGAATGATGCGAGGACACAAGGAACACGGGCCAGCGAGGCCGTGCTTCTGTTAGCATTTTGGCTCGCGTCGGCAGCAGCCGGCGCGGGTTTGGGTTTGCCCCCGTTGAGCGGTCCCCCCTTTGCCGCTATTTCGCACATCGCGGTGCACAATCTCCCCCGGGTTCCTGAGATGCTGTTGCACCCAATCGGCGCCGAGACGACGGCCGAGGTGTGCAAGGGCTATGAGCCGGACCGGGAGCGGGTGCTGGTGGAGGCGTTGCTGGCCGGCGGGCTGAACAACCGGCTGGTGCGGGTGGGCGTGGCCTCGACGCCGTACTCGCGGATGGCGTTGATCAAGCTGCAGATGATGAGCCGCAACGGCGGCGTCTGGAGCCTGGCTGCGCTGGAACAGGACGTGATGACCTGCCTGGACAGCGTATTCTGGTTGGAGCCCGACGTTGAGCATGTTGATATCTGGGCGGTGGTGCCGGAGACGCTGGCCGAGGATCGTGAGAAGCATCTGCCGGTGTTCTCGGCCTCGGTGAGTCGGAACCGCTACGCGCAGTGCGGCGGCACCGACACTTCGCCGGCGGAACGCCTGTCGCGCCTGGGGCACATACGGTTTTCGCCGCTGTTGCTCACGTACTGCCCGGAGATTCTGACGGTTCAGGGCTGGTCGAATCTGCCGCGGGGCGCGATCATTGATCCGCCCCAGTCCTCGCAGCAATACGAGTACTCTCACCTGGAGGTGCCGGCTCGCAAGAACGGTCGGGCTGAGCGGGCGCCGGTGAAGGTCGTGGTCCGGCTGCCGGAGGACCACCCTCGCGTAGCCCTGACCATTGACGATGGGCCTAATCCGCTGGTGACGCCGCTGCTCCTGGATGTGCTGGCGCAGCTCAAGGTCAAGGCGACGTTCTTCCTGGTCGGGAGTCAGGCGGAGTATTTCCCGGAACTGGCGGCGCGGATTGCCGCGGAGGGGCACGAGATCGCCAATCACACGTACAGCCACGCGCGGCTGCCGGACGTGGAGCGCCGGTGGGCCTGTGCGGAGATCAAGGCGGCGGAACGGGTGCTGTGGCGGATCACCGGAGAGCGAACGACCTTGTTCCGGCCGCCGGGTGGTCGGGCGACCGCAGACACGCTACACCTAACGGAAGCGCTGGGCTACACCACGGTTCTGTGGACGCACAA
>JALGUG010000386.1 GCA_029820995.1 Candidatus Zipacnadia bacterium | reverse complement strand
GAGGGCGGGTATCGCCGCAGACACTCGTACCGGATGGCGGTCCAGACGGTCGGCCCGTACCTGGGCGTGCTGATTGACGGTAGGCCGGCTCTAGACGCGGTGGATGGCGCCTTCCAGGGAGGCCGGACCGGCCTGTATGCCGGGTCCGGCGGCATGGTGTGGTTCGACGACTGTGAGAGCAAGCCGCTGGACGACCCGTTGAAGCGGCCCGCGATCACTCAGCAGTTCACACGCGAACAGACGATGCGCGACTGGGCTGGGCCCGACAGCGACTGGCAGAAGCCGGACTACGGCGAGGGCATCACCTTCTGGCATAAGTCGCCCTTCTTCGCTTCGCCGATCCTGGGGTTCCGCGTGTCGCAGCTCCGGAAGCGCGCCGGCAAGGTGCAGGCGGCCATCTGTGCGGAACGCGAGGCCATGGACTCGGGGTACGTGCTGGGTCTGGAAGCCGGCGGGTCCGGTAGCCCGCTCCAGGCGGTCCTGCGCCGCGACGGAGTCGAAGTCGCCGCGGGCGACTGTGAGGTGCCCGCAGAGGCGGAGGAGTGCGAAGTGCGCTTCCAGCAGCGAGGCGATCTGGTCTGGGCCTGCCTGGACAAGCAGCTCCTCCTCAGTTTTCGTGACCCGCAGCCTCTGCACGGCACCAAGGTCGGCTTGCGGTCGCAGGGGCTCAACGTCTGGCCCCGCCATGCCCTTGCAGCCTGTCAGAACCTGTTCGACTATACCTTCTTCGATGCGCCAACCGATTTGCGTCGCGAGCGGGGTGTCTGGCGCACCACGGTACGTTGGCCCTGTGCGCCCCAGTGGTCCTTCTTCGGCGGGACCCACGACCGCGCCCCTACCTTGTGGACCAAGCGCGAGTTCTACGGCGATCAAGTCGCAGAGATGTACGCCGCGCTGAAGATGGACCTGCCCAGACCTCCCGGATACAGCAATCCCAGCAACATCAACCTGACGATCTGCGGCAACGGCCACGACGTCATGAGCGGCTACACCGTCGTGTTCGCCGGATGGCGCAATACGACCACCAAGCTGTTCCGCGACGGCGAGCAAATCGCCGAAAAGCGGAGCTTCCGCTTCATCAACCCGACCAACCTGAACAACGCCTTTCATCGCCACTGGTTCCATGTGCAGATCGCCAAGATCGGCGCCGAGATCACCGTTCACATAGACGGGCGGGAGGCCTTTCACTACACGGACCTGAGCCCGCTGGATGGTGGCCGTGTCGGATTCTGGACCCTGGACAATGGCCTCATGATCGCCCGCGCCAGGATCGCCTACCAGCGGGGCGGAGAGGTCACCCCGGTCGCGGAGCTGCCGGTGACGCCGACGCCGATCCCCGACGAAATCTCTCCGGAGGCCAAGGCGACGCCGGACAACGATTTCGAGACCGGGCTGGGACAATGGCGTCCCTACCGGCAGAGCCGGGCCGTCCTCGCGCTTGACCGGGACGATCCCCGCCAGGGCCGGCAAGCGCTGTGCCTCGTCAATGGCGAGTCCGGCGGCGAATTCGCGGTGCAAGCAGTCGGGACGCCCTTCAGTCTCAGCGAGCGTCCCTGCGTGAGGTTCTGGTATCGCCTAGAGCCGGACGTGAAGGTCAATCTCTACGTGCGTGTGCGCGGCATCTGGCGAGTGATCGTGCTGACCGGAGATGCCGAGGCCGGCCGCCGGGCAGTCACGTTGGGCCGAGTCGAGAACGTGGTGGCGGACGGCCAGTGGCACCAAGCCGAATTCAATGTGCTGGCAGCGCTGCAGGGCACCTCGACGAGCAGCGCCGACCTCCGAGTGGACGAAGTCGTGCTGGCGCACTGGTCCAGGGACCCCTACGCCTATGTGGGCCTCGGAGGCAATCGCTGGGGCGCGACGTACTGGATTGACGGCTTCCGGTGGGAGAAGTAGGCAATGGAAGGTCTGGTAACTGTTGATCTCGAGCGCGAGCTCGGGCGGATTGCCCCCGACATCTACGGGCAGTTCATCGAGCAGATCCCCGGCGCGATCTATGGCCCGCTCTTCGACGTGGCGGCCGCGCGGCGCGGTGACGATGGGCTGCGGTCCAGCGTCATCGAGGCCCTCCAACCGCTGCGCATTCCCGTGGTGCGCTGGCCGGGCGGAAACTTCGCCTCCTCCTATCACTGGCCGGACGGCGTGGGCCTGCGCGAAGAGCGCCCCGTGCGGCTGGAGTGGAACTGGAGCCGCCGCGCGCAAACCGGTGGCGGGCCCATCGAGGAGTGCAACCAGTTCGGCACCAACGAGTTCGTCGAGCTCTGTCGCCGGCTGGGAGCCGAGGCGTACATCAATCTCAACGATGCTACGGCGCCCATTGACGAAGCCCTGTGGTGGGTGGAGTACTGCAACTATGACGGACAGACGCACTACGCAGACCTCCGCCGCCGGCACGGATTTGCTAAGCCGCACGGCGTGAAGTACTGGGGGATCGGCAACGAGGCCTGGGGGCTCCACCAGTTCGGGCACACTACGGCACAGCGCTACGCCGAGCGTGCCCGGGAGTACGCCCGCTTTCTGAAGGTTGTGGACCCGCAGATCAAGCTCCTGGCTGTCGGCCACTGGGATCCAGCCTGGAATGAGGCAGTGCTGGAGCTCTGCGGCGGGCTGGTGGACTACATCACGCTACACCAGTACGGCCGGAGCTACCGGCTGCTGACGAGACCTGCGCAGGCCTCGCCCCTTGAGTTGATCGCAGAGGTCCTGCAGGGCGGAGAGCCGCACTCCGCTCCGGTACCCGGCGGCCCTCCCGTCGCGGCGGATGACTACCTGACCGTGCTGGCCACGCCGGTGCACTTCGAGCAGCAGATGCGAGCCCTCGCACATCAGATTGATGAGGCGGCGCAGCGCCTCGGCTGGCCGCGCAAGCCCGCAATCGCGCTCGATGAGTGGAACTTGCGGCTTCTGGCGGAGCGTGATGACGAGCGCTATGTCGAGTGGGAGACCCCGCGCTCGCTGGGGGACGCGCTGTTCCACGCCCGGGTCTATCATGCCCTGCACCGGCTGTGCGCACACGTCAAAATGGCCAACTACACCATGATGGTGCAGAACAACGGCCTGGTGCTCGTTCGGGGGAATCGGGTGCTGAAGACGGCAATCTGGCATGTCACCGACCTGCTGCGGAATGATCTCGGACCGCGGGTGGTCGCCTCCCAAGCCCGGGCCGAGACCTTTCATGCCGCGGTCGAGGCCGACACGGGGCTGAAGGGAATGGTGGAAGCCGACTACCTGGACGTGTCGGCGACGCTCTCGGACGACGGCAAGACACTCGCGCTCAGCCTGGCCTGGGGGCATCCCAATCAGCCCTGCGAATGCCGGTTTGAC
>JALGUG010000385.1 GCA_029820995.1 Candidatus Zipacnadia bacterium | reverse complement strand
CGGCAATTGGGATTATCCGGACACTCCGGGCATCGGGACTGACCACGGTAAGTTTCATTCTTGTCGTGGAGGTCGCCGATGCTTATCCCCCAGCTTTGCGAAGAGTTCCAGCATTACCTGCTGACCGAACGTGCCGCATCGCCCGCAAGTGTCTCGGCATACACGGCTACACTTCGGCGTCTGTCGAAGTTCGTGGAGACTGAGTGTTGTGGTCCTGTCTTCGAGTCCATCAGCACTGCTAACCTGCGACGCTTCATCGCTTGGCTGAAGCGGACGGAAGTGAGTAATGCGACCATTGCACGGCACGTGCACGGCCTCCGCAGCTTCTGGCGTTTCGTGGTCGAGACCCACGACCTGGGAGCCAACGCGGCCCTCCCGCTACGTGCTCCCAGGCCCGACCACCGCGTGCCCAATGTGTTAACCGCGGAGGAATGCAAGCGCCTCATCGCGGCGGCGGAGAAGAACCACTTCCGTCTCTACCGTATCCGCGACCGCGTGCTCCTGAAGCTGATGCTACTGGTGGGCTTCCGCCGCAGCGAAGTAATTGCCGCCCGCGTACGTGATTACAGTCCAGCAGAGCGCACGCTGATCGTGTCCATGTCGAAAGGGCGGAAGTCGCGGGTCATCCCCTTGCCCGGCGATCTCTGTGCGGACATTGACGCTTGGCTCCCGGTGCGTCCCCAATGTCCCCACGACCGGCTTCTCACGACGCGAACCGGCACGCCCCTCTCGCCAAAGTGCCTCTACCGCGCCCTGAACGTCCTCGGGAAGCATGCAGGACTCGAGCACCGCAAGATCACGCCGCACATGCTCCGGCATACGGCAGCCACACTTGTCCTCCGAAGCTCGGGCGACCTGCTCGCTACGAGCCGACTGCTGGGTCACTCCAGCGTAGCCGTGACTGGGGATACGTACTGTCACTTGACCAACGACGACATCCGAGGCGCCGTCAGCTTCCATCCCCTGGCGAACGCGAGCGACACCCCGCACACAGTGCTCGATCCTCGGTTGGGCGAGTGGCAGTTGCCAATACCCGCCGATCGCATGGATCTAGTCGCCGAAGCGGAGCGGGTAGTCGAAACAGCCCGGCGAGAGTACAGCCAAACACTGAGCGAAAAGCCTCATCTGGCCGAGCGTTGGCAGACTGAACTCGTTGTCGAGGCCATCCGGCACAACGTCAGGCCGAACGCGGCGGTGTCACCGCAGATAGCACGAGCGGTCGCGCGGGAAGGAAGGGTAGTCGAGGGCTATTCGATGGCCGAGCACATGCGCATGGTCGCCTTCAAGGACATCTTGACCCGTCTCGCGAGTCTTGCCGACTGCTCGGTCCCGTGGTCGGAGCTGCTGCCCGAGGTGGCTGGTCGCATTTCAGGCGCGCCGGTTCCCGCTCGCGAGCCCTGGCAGCGAGACCGGATTGACGACATCGGCAGATCGGCCACTGCCGAGGATCGCGACCAATCGGCCCCACTCCGCCAGTTCGCTCATACGCTCGCTCAGATCGCAATGATTGATGCGTTCGGGCGAGACAGCCTCTTGATCGCCCAGATCGCAGCGAACATGGCGGTCGTGCGTGCTGCGCTTCCTCTTGCGTTCTTCGCGGTCTGGGACAAGCCTCCGTTGCGCCTTGCCCTTGAGCAAGCCCGGCGTGGCGATGGGAGTGTGCTGCGAGCACTCGTAGCGGCACGAATCGCGGAGATATGTGAGGCAGTGACAAAGTGAAGCGAACGACAACCGAAAGGGCACGCACTAACGGCGCATCAACATAGACGAGTGACGCCCGTCCGGGCCAGTCTGTCCATTGCCTCCCCTACAGCTTCTCGCACGATTGTCTCCAGCACTTCGGCCCGCACCTCGTACACTGGGCCCGGCAACGCAGTCCGCGCCGTGCCCATCTTCCCTTCGACCTCCCGCCGTACCACCTCGGTGCCCGCATGGACATACCTGCCGACCGTGCTCATATCCGCATGTCGCAGGAACCGCGCGATCGTTCCCAGATCCACGCCGGCCTCATACATCTGGCTTGCCGCACCATGACGCAGACTGTGAACCGTGTATCCCTTGTGTTCCAGCCCGGCCCTCTTCACAAGCCGCCGGAACAGCCGCCAGCACGCTTTCTCATACAGTGGCTTGCCCGTGCGAGTAGTGAACAGGAACTCGTGCGGCGCTTCCGGTCGGGCAGCCATCCATCTCACCAGATGCGAGCGCAAGTCGGAGAGTATCGGAACGCTTCGTCGGACGTTCCCCTTCCCGACAACGCTCAGTTCGTTGCGCACCAGGTCAACGTCGTGAAGCCGCAACCCAATCAACTCGGAGTATCGCAGGGCGGCGCGAAGATATGTGGCGAAGATGGCCCGCTCCCGATCATCGCGACACGCCGCCAGCAGCGCCACGCTATCCTCCGCCGTCACCCACTTGGTCTCTTCCTGCTTCCGTCGTGGCCGCTTCACTGCGGAGACGGGGTTGCTGCTCACTTCGCCCCGCAGCCACAGCCAGTTGAAGAACGCCGACAGCGCAGAGAGCTTTCGAGAGACCGTGGCCGGCTTCAGGTGGCATATGCTCTCCCTATAGCTCTGGGTGAGTTGGGTGGTGACATCCGCGAGGCCCTTCCCTGGGAAGAAACGCTCTGCGTGTGCCACGAACTGCCCTACATCGACAGCATAGGCCTTGGCTGTTTTCGGTCAGTACTCGTCGCTACGCTGCAGATAGTCTTTGAAGACGCCCGCGGCTTCACGGAATCCTCCACGCGTAACTCGACACTCGCAGTTCACTATTGGCTCAGGCATATTCATAATAACATTGCTTGTCTCATCATGCATGCGTATAAGGTTGAGGAGCACGGTCGTGTCCCATGAGCATCGGTGAGCGTGTTCGCGCACTGCGCGAGTCCCTGGGATATACGCAACGCCAGGTCGCGGCAATGGCTGAGATGCCGTCGCAGTACTGGTCTGACCTTGAACCAGGTCGCAACGCGAACCCGTCTCTCGAAACGTTGGCGCGCATTGCAGCGGCCCTGGATGTCGGGGTGGATGATCTGGTTGGGCACGGAAGACCTTATCAGCCCAAGGACTTGCCCGATGGCTTGCGCGAGCTTCTCGCCGATCCTGAGTGGGGACGACGGATTACTGCACCGTGGGTTGAGACCCTAATGAACATTAGGCACCAGGGGCGAGGGCTACGCAAGAATAAGGAGAGCCCCGGGTCGCCCGGTCGCTGCCGGTCAGCCCTTCGAGTCGCCCATTCGTGCGAACCCGATCTCGTCCAAAGCTCAGGCGCCTGGCGTCTCGCAGAGCGGCGGACGATGGCTCGTCCCCAAGCCACACGTCGAGGCGCAGCTGAAGTCAAGGGGTCGAATGGCTCGGTGGCCCAGCGCGTCGTCGTTCGCTGCTGCAGCGCGCGCCAGGCGGCGTTGCGACGCTGTCTCGCTCCGGGTTTTTGGCTCACAGGAGGTCGACGGCGAGTGCGTACAGACCCCTAGTTGCCAGGGCAGCGAAGTTTGCTGCCCTGTTTGCTGTCTGGCGCGGCTGAGGCTGCACGCAGCGGAGAGGCTCCGGGGTTCAGACAAAAGGGACCGATGACAAGCGGGAAACTCAGTGTCTCGAGGGCTCTTTTCTGCTGCAAAGAGCGTGCCTCCTCTGCCGGAACGAAGGAAGAAGCTCGGCCAGTCGTTGGTAGAATCCCGTGACGCGAGCGATGATGCTAAGGGCCGTGGCGGTACGATGCTGCCACGGCGTGCTGAATGAGGGGTGTTGTCCTGTGAGGCGATTCACGACCACCGTCGGTATGATGACGTTTGTGGCCTGTGTGTTGGTCCAGCCAGCTTTGGCACAGGCCAAGCCGAATCGGTCAATTGCCGGGAGCGACTACGAGAAAGCGCTCAGGAGATCAGCAGCATTCAGCGAACGCATCCGTGAGCTCACGGCCACAGCCGAGGCCAAAGCTAAGACGCGGGAGGGGGCCGGCGCACGCTTTGCGATCATCCAGGCCTATGAGGACGCAGCCGCCGAACTTCCTGGTGGGCTTGGCCTCTCGCACGCGGTGAAGAGGGAGTGTGAGGCGATCTTGAGGGAGTGTGCCAAGGAACCCGACTCGTGCGCGCTGGCTCGGAAGTCCCTCGGCGATCATTATGCCTCGCACAGGAAGTTCGACCTGGCAGCGCGCGAGTACACGAGGGCCGTCAGCGATTACCCAGACACGCCAGGCGCGGCACTGGCGAGGGTCGCCGTGGCCGAGTGTCTGGCCTCGCCGTTCAATGAGCAACGGGATCGTAAAGCGGCTCTGGCTCAACTCCAGGCGGTGTTGCCGGATCTGGCCTCCTGTGCACTGGCCGATGCGAAGGCCCGGCTGCAGATCGGCGACGTGCAGTTCGCGCAGAAGCAATTGAGCGCCGCCATCGACACGTACCACGCTTGCATCGTGCGCCACAATGAGGCCGGTGACCCAGAACTGGGAGATGTCATAGCCGACGCGCGGCAGCACTTAGCCCTGTGCTATAGCCGCAACAAGGAGTACGAAAAGGGCGCAGAGGTGCTTGCGGGCCTGCTCGCTGACTACCGGGGACGGAAGCTGCGGAACCAGTTTGGAGGGAGCACGCAACTGGAACTGGCTCGATTTCGACGGGCACACATGCTGCATGCGGCGGGCCACACAGTGGAAGCCGTGCGCGAGTTGCGGACCCTCCGCAGTGAGTCACCGGGATGCTTCCTGGCGATACGCGCCCAGTCCAGGCTCAGGAAGTGGGGCGCGTCCGTTGAGAGCGCCCGCGCCGCTGGAGACCCCAGCGCGCTGCAGGCAGCGTATGCGAGCGGCTATAGGCGATGGGGGTGCGGCGTCATAGCTTTGGCGGCTGGCGCCCATTGCTGGATGGCGTCCGGGTGACCCCTCGCGCAAGCGGGGACGGTCGCAGGAGTGAGCGCATGGAAAGTGGCGTGCTGCGCCCGCTCTGCTCGTTGCGGCTACCCAGGCTCTCCGAATCCAGCTTGCGCCACCTCCCTACCACTCCCGCACCTTCACACCGCGGCGCGGCAGGAGTTTGCGAGCGGCTGCCGAAGGTGTGAGGACGTGACCTGTATCGCCTGACGCGGGAGAC
>JALGUG010000384.1 GCA_029820995.1 Candidatus Zipacnadia bacterium | reverse complement strand
GAACTTGATGCTGTACGTGCCATAGGAGGTGCCGACCACGAAGTCCACGTTGATGCGCGCCGGGATCTTGTAGTCGAAGCTAACCACCGGATAGGAGCCCGCCTCGTACGGCTCGGACCTGAGCACTAAGCCGAAGTCGCCGCCGTTAGCCTTCTGGTAGACCCGCAGGCTACGGGCGCCGGCGGCCGCGGTCGTCGGGTCGGCCGACAGGACGGCGTAGCCGCCGCTGGAGGCCTGGCAGCCTCCGAGCGAGTCTTCAAAGCCCTCCCGGCACAGAGGCGGCGTCGGGACGGTCAGAGACGGCGCCGGCGGAGCCTGTCGGTCGAGCTTGTAGCTCATCGTACTGGCCCAGCGGGCCGGCGAGACCAGGGCATGTCCCAGGAAGTCGGTGCCCTCCACGACGACAGCGATGCGCTGCCCGTCCTTGAACAGTAGTCGGGCCTGTTCGGGGTGGAAGGTCAGCACCTCGCTGACCGGGTCGAAGGCCATACCGGGCGAGGCGAGCGTGAACTCCTTGCCGTTGACGTTTAGCTTGATCGAGGCGGGGTCAACGCCAACGCCGGGGCCGTCGGAAAGCTCGGCGCGGATTGTGGGGTCGCCTGTGGGCTTACCGTTGACCGGCGAGAGGGCCGCCACGGTCGGTCCGGTGGCATCAACGACGAACCGCATGGTCGCAGGAGTGCCCCAGCGTCCCTGCTCAAGCTGAGGAATGACCTCGACCAGGTGCGGTCCCGCCTCGAGCTTGGCGACCTCAAGCCCGGCCTCCGGCTGCGCCTCGTGCTGCTTGCCGCTGCGGACCTCGCCATCCAGGAGGACGCGATAGCCGGTGGGCTTGGCCGCCGAATCCACCGGCTGCCACGCGAGCTTTAGGTTCGGCGGGCCGGGCTTGCCCAGCCAGAAATTGTCAAGGTAGTATGTGGCGCCGGCATGGTTCCCGCCGAAGCCGCAGAGCAAGTATCCCTCGTTGCCGAGATTGCCGAAGAACAGGTTCGCAACCTTGATGTCCGCATCGTGTCCCAGTCGGCGCGTCAGCAGCCCGCGCAGATTCAGGCGCGCATGGTGCCATTGGCCGTCGGGTTGAAGGCCCTCGAAACTGCCGAGCATCTCCGCCGGCGGGCCGGCGGCGGACCGTCCGGTGAACCGCACCTCGTACAGGCGGTCGTTGGCCTGCAGGAATAGGTTGATCTTGACGTCGGGCGGGACCTTATAGTCGAAGCTCAGCCACGGATAGTCGCGTACCGAGAAGGCCGGCAGGTTCAGCGCGACGGCAAAGTCGCCGCCGGCATTCTCGTTGGTGACCTGGAGGCAATGTCCGCCTGATTGGCGCGGAACGATCCCGATGGCTGCCCCCTGGGGGTCGGTGAGGCCCAGCTCGGGCTGATTGACGGCCTGGGGGTCGCGCTGCAACAGCGCGGCCAGCGCCTCGGGCTGTCGGTCCACCTCGCGCCAGAGGCCCAGTGAATGCTCGAAGTCGTTGAAGATGCCGGGATGCGTTTCCGAGGCGAACTGAACGGACTCCGAGGGGCGGGGCAGTGCTCGGAGGGCCGCGGCCTTCAGGTGGGCCTCATGCCCACGAGTGCCGACTTCGCGCTCGTAGAATATGGTCGCTCGGGCCACGATTATGCCGTTGGCGCAGGTCCAGATGGCGACCTGACCACCGGGGAGCGGCTCGGGATCGTCGGCCGTGAGCGCAAGCTGATTGTCAAGGTAGAACTCGAGATGGCCGCCGCGCTTGACCGCCCTTAGGCCCCACCACTTGCGGTGGAAGTCGTACGTGCCGAAGGCGGTGTCCTCGAACTGCGGCAAGAGGAACTTGGGATCGGTGGTCTCGGCCAGCACCTGGGTTCCCTTCATGATGCGCGTGACGGTGTTCAGCTCGCCGCCGTACATGAAGGTGTAGCCGCTGTCGGGGTTCTGGCCGTCGCCGCAGATGGTCAGGTTCATGTCGCAGGGATTTTTGTAGCTGCTGACATTGCCCAGGCCCATCTTCATCCCGGCGTAGATCTCGACGACGAGATCGCCCTCGAATCGGCGCTTGTTCCAGGTGCAAACGGCCTGCTCGCCCCAGCCTCCCAGCCACGTGAACTGGGGGCTACAGGACCAACGATTGGTCATCGCCCACAGGCCGCCCGCCGGCACCCAATCCGTAGGGGCCTTGGCGAAGGTGTAGTCGCGCACCCGCGAGGGCCTCAGGGTGACCGCCGAGACGCCGACCTGCAGGCCGGCGTCTCGGAAAGCCACCCGGCGCCCCGAGGGCAGGGCGGCGGGTGGTGGTTCTGTTGCGGTGGCGCGGCGGATACCCTCGGCAAGACCGGGGAGACCGGGCTTGAGCTTCGCGGCGCGGCGCAGCGCGGTCAGCGCCTGATCGGCTAGCCCAAGCTGCTCCCGCACCAGCCCCAGCCGCATCCAGGATTCCGCCGAGTCGGGTTTTAGCTGCACTGCCCTGGCGAAGGCGGCCTGCGCCTGCTTGTGCTGCTTGAGACCCGCATAGGCGCGACCGAGCCAGTACTGGGCGGTGGCGGACTGGGCCACCTCGGCCGCCAGCTCCGGGGCGGTGAGCGCACTGACCACGGCATCGAACTGCTTGTGTGCGATGAGCTCCGGCGCTGTGCGTAGAGCCTCACCGAGGTCCGCGGCGACCGCGGTCCCGGCAGCCAGAGCGAAAAGGAGAACAGCCCATTTGGCGGTCCGGGCAAGACTAGTCATTGAACTTCGCGAGGTGCTCCTCTCGGAAGATGACTGCCTTGGTGCAACAATTCACTGAGACACCGCGTGAACGACATTGTTCCCTTGTTTCAGCTCGCGAGTCAAGTCGAGAACTCGCAGGGGCCGGCAAAGACGCCGGGCTGAAGGTGATGGTCCGTTGGCCGTCGAATTCGGAGGCACTCGTCACACGCCGGAGGGACCGCGCCTGCGTGACGGAGCGAGGGAGGAGGAACTCATGCCGCGTTCGACTGTGGCAATCGCGCTGGTCTGCCTGGTGGCCCTCGCTCTTGGCGGGTGCAAGAAGCAGGTGCCGGTGGTGGAGCAGCCGCCGGCTCCGCCCGCGGCAACGGCGGAGCAGCCGCTGGAGGAGGTCCCGGAGGAGGAGCTTCCCGAGGAGGGCGTCGTGCCGTGGGCGGAGGCGCACGTCAAGGTGGTCGGGGAGCCGCCGGAGGGGGCAGTATTCAAGGTGGGGTTGTCCAATAGCACCACGGCGGACCCGTGGCACGCCGCCATGAACGAGAGCGCTCGCGACGAAGCCAAGAAGTTCCCGTACCTGAACGTGATTATTGAAGACGGTGAGAACAGCAACGCCAAGCAGATCAACGACGTGGCGGCCCTTCTCGCCCAGGGCATAGACCTGTTGATCATCAA
>JALGUG010000383.1 GCA_029820995.1 Candidatus Zipacnadia bacterium | reverse complement strand
CGCTCCTGCAGTAATCCCACCAATTGCGGGTCCGACAGCGGCGCCCTCGGATCCTCGTTCGCGATGAGCTGCTTCAGCAGCGTTTTCGTCGGGAGCGCGTCGTCGAAAAACGTGCTGAACGGTACCAGCTCGCTGCAGGGCAACTGAACGAACTTGCCCTTCGTCGCGCGACAGACCGTTGACTCGTGCAGGCCCGTCTGCTCGGCGATCTCCTTGCGCGTGAGTGGCTGCAGGAAGCCCGCGCCCCCGCGGATGAATGCCGCCTGACGGCGCACAATCGCCTCCGTCACTCGCTCCATCGTCGCGACGCGCTGCCTTAGTCCGTCTATGAACGCTCGTGCCAGTGCCACCTGGTGCCGTACGTGTCGCACTTCAGGATCCCGCGAATACCTTGATACCCGCACAAAGCCCTCGTCCAACCGCCGATAGGCCTCAGCCACTCTCAGCTCGATCGCCCGCGACTCCGGGATCTCAACCACCAGCCGGCCCGCCTCGTCCCTGACAGTGGCATCAGGCAGCAGCCGCGGCGAGGCCTGCTCCGGTGGCCACTGACGCCGGTACGCCCGGCCCGGGTACGGCGTAAGTCTCGACCGCACGAACGTCAGCGTTACCTCGATCTCCCGCCGTGGAACCTTCAGCTCTCGTGATACCATGCCTACTAGGTCTCGCGTCGGCGGACGGCCACAGCACACGGCCAGCACCGCCTCCGCCAGCGGCGGCACCTCGACCTCCGCCGCCAGGTCCCTCAGTTGCGTCAACAGCGCCTCGTGCAAACTGCGGGCCCCACAACCCACCGGATCAAAATGCCGCACTTCGCTGAGGGCTCGAACGGCGACCTCTCTCCGCACCCCCGCCAGCTCGGCAATCTCGCCGATCGGTTCCGTCAAGTATCCGTCGTCATTGATGTGCGCAATGATTAGTGCCGCGGCCTTCCGTTGGATTGCGTCGTCAATGGTGTAGAGCTGCTGACGCAAGTGATCTTGCAGCGAGATCGGTTGGGCGTGCGCCGCCAGCCAGTCAAATTCGGCTGCTCCCGGCGTTGCCTCTCTCGCTCGAGGCCACCATCCCCGATGGACCCGCGGCCATAGCTGTTCCCACTTCACCTCCCCCTCCAACGCTGGATTGTCGTGAATCTCTCGCGCCACATCCTCCGCCAGGTCCGGGAGCGATAGCTCCAGCAACGCTCCCGCGGCAATCATCTGCGGCAGAACCGAGACCTCCGTTCTCGGCACGCACTCCAGGCGCGTGACCAACATTCCGCTCCCCCCTTTGACTACGCTCGCGCTCCCTCGCCAATCGCCGTATCGGCCCTGCTCGAATGCGCCTTGAGGGCGAAACTGCAAAAGAACTGTAACAGAACTCTCTCCGTTCGCCTCCATGTGCCTCAGGCGGCACTTCAGCGACTCAGGGGACCATCCAGTCCCCGCCCACACGGCTCCAGCCTCGCCAGGGGGAAGCACTTCGGGGGCCCGAATCTCGGCTGCTCTTGCGGCCTCCGTCCGCAGGATTGGCAGCCCCAAGCTCACAAGACGGGCGCTCCAGTGCCCGTCTCATCACAGCTCCATCCGGCCGCTCACTCGCCGCCGACTCTCAGTGCGTAGACATGACCGTCATCGGAGGCGGCGACGATCTCCCGGTACGCGGGGTCGCCATCCACCTCCGCCAGCGCGACGTGCCGAACCCACCTGCCGGCCCTGAAGCGGGCCCTCTCCTCCCCGGCCGCATCCCACACGTGGACCACGTTATCCTCGCCGCCGATAACGATCTCCAGTGCCTTGTCGCCCGCTACATTGCCGCACACAATATCGCGCGGCACTTCGCCCAGATTCTTGGTCCACCGCCGCTCACCGTCGGCGCCGAAGCAATACACGTAGCAGTTCTCCGCGCCCACCAGCGCCTCTTTCTTGCCGTCGCCGTCCAAATCGGCAATCTTCACCTTGGTAATCGGCGCCCCCACCTGCAGCGTTCGAGGCTTGCCGTTCCACGGCACCACCACCATGATCTTCCCGCCACGGTCGCCGACCACGATGTCGCCCGTGCCGTCGCCGTCCAGGTCGTCCGCGTCCACGGCCGAGGGCCCCGCGTGCCCCGTCGTACCGATGACCTTCACGATCTTCTTGTCGCGCACGTTGTAGATGTGCAGCGAGGCATAGTCATTGCCCAGCATGATCTCCTGGTACCCGTCACCGTCCAGGTCGTACGCATCGCCGCACGTCGGCTGGTGCGCCCAGTTACACTCGTCGTACAGCAGCTTCCCGTCGCAACTGTAAACGTACGTGCGCCAGTTGCCGCTGCCAATGACAATCTCCCGCTTCCCATCTCCGTCCAGGTCCGCCGTGAAGACAATCTTGATCGCTCCCTGGAAGGGCCGCACCCCCCGATAGCCCGGCCGCTCGTATGTGCGTGGCGGCGGGGCCAGATCCCAGCGCACCTTCCCGTCGTTGTCCAGCAGGTACAGCCGCTTGTCCGCGCAGCCGACCGCTACCTCGCCCTTCCCGTCACCGTCCACGTCCGCCGCGGCAAGCTGGTAGATGCGACTGGAAAGCTGCGTCTTCCACAACCGTCGGCCCGCCGGCGACAGGGCGTACACTGCACTATCGGCCGCCCCCACGATCGTCTCGTTCCTCCCGTCACCGTCGAGGTCGCCAATGCTCAGCGAGTGCAGCACCAGCCCCCGCTGCAGCTTCTCCTGCTCTGTCAGCAGGCTCTCCACGCCCACCGAATCAATGTACACCTTGTGCTTCGGCGTCAGCGGCGTGAAGGTGAACGCCACCTGACGCGCCATCGCAGGTTTTCCCTCGATCGCGTACTCCATCAGCTTGTTCTGCGGCGGAACCGTCGTCTCTTTGGCCGTGCCGAAGGCCTGTTTGGTCTGGAAGTTATCGCGCGACAGCTCAACCGCCATCTCCCGGCAGCCGCAGCCGCCCTGGAACGTTCGAAGCTGCCGCGAGCGCACGATCACCCTCCGCACCTGCACCTCCTGTCCCAGGTCCAGCACCACACGCACCGTCTTGCCGGTCGGGAACATCACGTTCCCGTTCTTAGCCCTGATCTTTTCCAGCGCCCCAATCGGGAAGTCCACGTCCGCCGGCTTCAGCGGCGCCACGCTGCTCCTCACCTGAACCCCCGGTATGACCGTCCGATCCACCGTCGCCTCGAACTCGCCGTATGACCACAGCAGCGAGACGTGTTGGGCCGCTCCCGGCTTCTCCCCGGCGGCCTTTACGGCGCGGGCCTGGGCCGATGCAGTGTGGGCTTTCTCCAGCGCCACCCGGCGCGCCTCAGCAGCGCTGCCAGCCAGTGTGATCTTGCTGGTCCCCGCCTTCAGCGCGATCTTTCGGCCGCCCACCTGTAGCTTCGTCGG
>JALGUG010000382.1 GCA_029820995.1 Candidatus Zipacnadia bacterium | reverse complement strand
GTGCTGCCGAGGAGGGAGAAGCAGCCGATGGCGAAGGGTGAAATGAGCGGCAGGGAGCGCATTCTAGCGGCGATGGCGCACGAGGAGCCTGACCGAGTGCCGATCTCGCCGCGGGTGTCGGCGTGGCTAATCGCGACGTACGGGAGTTCGAGCCTGGCGACACAGCTTGAAAAGCTGCCCGACATGGACCTGATGCACATCGTGGGCGACGGTACGCCCAACTACATCATCAGCTATCCGGAGGAGTACAACCTGCCCGAGGTAACGGTGACGCAGCGCAAGTACGAAGAGGGCGAGTACCAGGTGGTCGAGCGGACCTTTCACACACCGGCTGGAGAGCTGTCGGACCGGACCAAGATCCCGCCGAGTGGGAGAGAGTATGGGGTCTCGCCCAACCCGATCAAGACGGAGCATTTGGTCAAGGAGCAGGAGGACCTGCAGGCACTGCGATACATCCTGCCGGAGGTGAATGCGAACTTTGACTTCGTGCACCGTTGCCAGGAACAGATCGGCGCCCGCGGCGTCGTCATGGTATGTGTTCGCAGTGCGCTGGACCACCACGCGGGAGACGCGCGAGACATGCAGGACCTGATGGTGGACTACTACGAGAACCGCAAGTTCTTCGATGACCTGCTGGCGCTATTCCACCGGCGCTCACTGGCACAGATTAGGGCGGCGCTGGAAGGCGGAGCGAGGTTCATCTTCGGAAGCTGGTACTTCAACTCGCTGTCTGCAGGCTGGTCGCCGCAGATATTTGAGGAAGTCTTCGTGCCGCAGATCCGGGACCACGTGGAGCTGACGCACAGCTACGGCGCCTACTATGATTACTACGATGATGGGAATCTCGCGGCGACCATGGAGATGATTGCCGACACAGGCGTGGATGTGTTGGAGACCTGCACGCCGCCCCCCGTGGGAGACTTCGATCTGGCGCTCGCGAAGGAGAAGGTCGGCGACAAGACGACGCTCAAGGGGTACGTGGACTTACTCTACGTGGTCAAGCACGGTACACCGGAGTTGGTGGAGCAGACAGTGCGGGAGGCGATGGAAATCGCCAAGCCCGGCGGCGGGTTCATCATCGGTAGCTCGGACAGCTTCCGCGAGGGTACACCGCGCGAGAACATCGAGACGTATTTCGAGGCCTGCAAGAAGTACGGGGTGTACGAGTAGGAGGGCGCGAGGTCCGCAACGCGCTCTGTGCTGATGTGATAGAGAGGAAGTGTGATGTGGTGAATGTGATGCTGGTTACACTGGACACGCAGCGGGCGGACCATCTGAGTTGCTATGGTTACTGTAGGCAGACCAGCCCCACCTTGGACGCCCTGGCAGCCGAGGGTGTGCTGTTTGAGAACTGTGTGACGCATACGGCCCACACCATGCCCACATTCACGACCATGATGACGGGACAGGATCCGGGGGCTCATGGGATTGTGGGCACCTTGTTTGCGCATCCGAACGAGCCCGATCAGCGCCTGGACGACCTGACGCCGGTGGTGGCTGAAGTGTTGCGGAATCACGGCTGGCATACCGCGGCCTTCGACAACCTCGCGGATTTCGGGTGCCACCCGAGCTGGTTTGTGCGGGGCTACCACTGGTACGTGAACACCTGGGCGCCGGCGGCGAGGCATCCGTCCCAGGTCCGCGCAGCGGAGATTAATGAGCGCCTGCTGCCGTGGTTACAGGCGAATGGGACGCAGGAGCCTTGGTTCCTGTTCGTCCATTACTGGGACCCTCACCAGGCCTACAATCAGCCGGAGCCCTACCGGACAATGCATATGGGTGGATCTGCACCGGAGGAGGTGACGATTAATGGGCGCGGCTACCGACCGGGGTGGGGCTGGACCGACCGGCTATCGGAGGCGGCGCTGGGGAAGATTGATCTGTACGATGGGGAACTGAGTTACGTTGACACGGCCCTGGGCGAGGTGTTCGACACGTTGCGGGAACTGGGCGTGTACGAGAACACCGCGATCATCGTGACTGCGGACCATGGGGAGGATCTGGAGGAACACAATGCCCCGTTCGAGCACCGGGAGCCCTATGAGACGACTGTGGGTGTGCCTCTGATCTTCAAGCCACCGGCCGGTCTGCCGTGCCCGGCAGGACGCCGCGTGACGGGGATCGTCGGGCACGTTGATTTGCTGCCCTCGATCTTGGCGCTCGCAGAGGTCGAGGGCCCCGAAGGAGTGGACGGCGTGTCCTGGCTGCCGATGGCGCAGGGGACGGAAGACCGCCTTCACGATGTTCTGTTCCTGACGGGCGGCGCGCTGAAACAGCACGGTACCTGGGTCTCGCCGGAGTTGGCCGTTCGCACCGAGACACACAAATACATCCGGCGTGGGACAGCGACCTATCATGAGGGCCAGACGCGACTGGACGTTACCTGCCTGTGCGCGCCGCCCTGGCGTGGCGAGCAGGACAAGTCGGAGGAGGACCTGGTCCAATTCTTCAACTCACTGCCCAAGCGGGAGCTGTACGACCTCGCCGCTGACCCGAATGAGACAGTCAACCGGATCAAAGAGCAACCCGCGGTCGCCGCCGAACTCGACCAACGGTTGCGCGAATGGGCGGCCCGCAATCCCGCTCGTCTAATCTGTGATTAGGTGGTCAGGCCTTGCGGTTGCGTTGCGCTGCCGCGCGGATGATGTCGGCGGCGACTCGCAGTGCGCATAGGACTCATTGTTGCTGGACACGCAGAACATCGTCACGGGCAGTTCGAGGGCGGCTTCGAGTACCCGGTGGCTGGCGACGACTTCGTGGTCCGCGTTTTCGGGTGTGGTCCGGACGTGGGTCATGCCGTGGCAGGAGACCCCCCAGCCCTCGGCGCAGAGCATGTGGATCTGCTCGCTCGAGAGGATCATCATGCCGTCATAGCTGCTCCCCGGGACATCACGCGGCACGCCGATCCGGCTCGCCACCAGCGCCACGTGGCCGGGTAGGGCAAACTCGTGGTGGACCGCCAGCGCGTGATCCAGCAGTGCCTCGCAGCCCTCGTCGTACGTAATTGAGTACACCCAGCGCTTGCCGTCCTTCCACGCCATGGATCGGTACACCCGTCCCCAGCTACCGCTAATGCGCCCGCTCAGTCCTTGCCGTAGAACCAGTCAACCCCAATGCGAGCGACGTGCAGGCCGTCGAGGGCATGGTAGCTGATGACGGCGACATCGTCCACGAAGGTCACGCTCTGATAGCCGTAGTCGCCCTCGGGATCGGCTGCGATGTTGCGCGGATTGATCCAGGTTTCGCCCTCGTCCTTGGAGATCACGGAGGTCAGTGGCGTGCGTTTGCCGTCATTCTTGCCCGTGATTCTGATGAGTAGCAGATCCCCGGTGGAGGGGAGGCGCTTAACTGTGACGGCCCCGGAC
>JALGUG010000381.1 GCA_029820995.1 Candidatus Zipacnadia bacterium | reverse complement strand
CCGCGAAATCATCCCCCAGATCAGGCAGCCGCACCGTCAGCCCGCGTTCCCGCCAATAGACCCGCGACTTCTCCCTCGTTCCTCCCGAGAACGGGTCGGCCACCCACACATTGTCCGGGTACACCTCCAGCCGCCACAACCCCGGCGCCAGACGATCCAGGAAGTACGCGCCCGTCCCCTCATACTCCACGACCGGCGACGAGCCGTAGCCCACGACTCTCTCCAGCCGCTCCGGCCGCGGCGGCTTCGTCTGCGTGTCATTGGAGTACATGAATACCGTATCCGTCACATATTCGCTCAGCAGCTCCTCATAGCTCACGCGGCAGGGACCAAACCGATTGCTCTCCGGGTAGTCTCCGTAGTCCTTGAGCCGCGGCAGTGTCCGAAACGCCTCGGCGGCGATCGCAAAGCTGATCGTCTTGCTCGGCGCATATACCAGGTTCAGAAAGTGCGTCTGCCAGTTCAGGTTCGCGTCTGCGAGAGCCAGCAGGTCATACTGGAACTGGTTCGCGATCTGCGCGCCGCCGGTGCGGAAAGCGCGGGCCATCGCGGGATACATGTACCCTCCGGGCACGTCCGCCGCGTCGAACTCGTACACCGCGATCGCTTTCCCCTTCAAGATCGGATCGGCCATCCCCGGATATTTGGCCACTCGCGGCAGGTAGTTGTCCGTCAGCACATGCCCGGCCACCAGCCCCGTGGGATACCAGCCAAAGGTGCATCCGTCCGCCTTCGAGTCCGCCACTGCCCTGTGCCGGTTCGCCCAGCCGTTGTAGAAGATCGGCTTCCGGCATCCCGTGGACCGCACCGCCTCAGTCAGCGCATTAATGTACTCCGTGACCTGCGCGTCGGTTGTGCCCCTCGGATAGAGCGGCTCGTTGATTAGCTCGAAGGCCACAATCGCCGGGTCGTCCTTGTAGGCCAGTCCGGTGTAACGATTCACGTGGCTGACAAACTGCGCCAGGTAGTTCCGCTGAGCTTTGCGCGCCGCCGGGTCGGTCGTCATTTGGTGCATCGTGTACTTGTTTGAGAACCCCTCCGAGGGGTTGCTCGTGCCCCACCAGGCCATCGGCGTCAAGAGCGCGTAGATCCCGCGCTGCTTCGCCTCCGCGACCAGGTAGTCCAGCAGATCCAGGTGTTCGTTGTCCAACAGATTGCCCTGCACGTCGCTCAGCTCGCGGTCCCAGCAGTGCAGCCGAATGCAGTCCAGCCCCAGCCGCACCAGGTGCGCCAGGTTCCGGTCCGTCTCCGCCTTGATGTCTATTCCCCTCGCCTTCAGGGCCCCGTAGTCCACCGCAAAAGGTGTGTAGAGGTTCACGCCGAACAGCGCCACCTCGCTGTGGTCATCCGACCACCGAATCACGCCCTGCTCATCGAGCTCCGAGGCTCGATTCGCGGGCCGGCGAGCCAGCGGGTCGGCACCAAGAGCCGGGCCGACCTGCCACGCGAGCAGGACTCCGGCGGCCAGCGCAAAGCACGTGGGTCTCATGCCTCTCGCCTCCTGAACCGTCGTGCACAACCCGTGCTTCCGCGACGAAGGCCCCTGACCCTCCCGCCATGCCTCCGCCGGGGGAGGCGGACGGGTGACCGGCGACGAAGTTCCGTGCAATCCCTTCGCACAGTCTTGACGCCAGGAGCATAGATCAGTGGAAGCCACCATTCGCACCGAACTCCGCAAATCTCGCGACGTGCTCACGCGCCTCGCCGACGAGCTGGCGCCCGAGATCGCCCGCGCAGCGACCACTGTGGTAAATAGCTACCGCCGAGGCGGGAAGCTCCTCCTGGCCGGCAATGGCGGCAGTGCCGCCGATGCCCAGCACGTCGCGGGCGAACTGGTGGGTCGCTTCCGGCAGGAGCGCGCGCCGCTGCCCGCCATCGCGCTGACCACCGACACTTCGGTGCTGACCGCCATTGCCAATGACTATTCCGTGGAGGACATGTTCCGGCGCCAGGTGGAAGCCTTGGGCCGCGAGAGCGACGTCTTCATCGGCCTCAGCACCAGCGGCGCCTCGCCCAACGTGCTGGCCGCGGTTACCGCCGCCCGCCAACTGGGTCTGACCACCATCGGCCTCACGGGCGACTACCCCGACTCGCCGCTGGCTCGCAGCGTGGACCTCGCGCTGTGTGTGCCCTCGCGTGAGACGCCGCACATCCAGGAAGCCCACATCTGCATCCTTCACACCATCTGCGGCCTTGTGGAGCGCGAGCTGTTCGGCCGCGCACAAGAGTGACGTGCTATGAGCATCAAGCCCGAGGATCAGTCAGCATCCGTCAAGCAACCGGACATCGTCCGCGCCCTGCATGAGGTGGGCGTGGGAGCAGGCGACCTGGTGTTCTTCCACAGCTCTCTGAGCAGCATGGGCTGGGTGCAGGGCGGCGCGCAGACCGTCATTGACGGCTTCCTGGAGGCCGTCGCGCCCGAAGGAACCGTCGCAGTGCCCACACTGTGCCAGCGAGACATAGAGCGCCGCTTCGAGACCTGGGACATTCGAACCTCGCCCTCCGATGTGGGGCGCATCACCGAGGAGTTCCGCCTCCGCCCCGAGGCGGTGCGCAGCGACCACGCCACGCACTCCGTGGCCGCCATCGGCCCGCGCGCGCAGGACCTCACACGCGACCACGCCTCCGCGCACGACCGACCCAGTCCCTGGGGTGACGCAGCCTTCGCCGCCGACAGTCCCTGGGACAAGCTATACCATTGGAACGCCGCGTACTGCTTTCTGGGGGTCACCTTCAGGGTCAACACGATGCGGCATTACATTCAGAGCCTCCTGGTCGAACGCGAGCTGGAGGCCTTGCCGCCCGAGAGGCGCGGAGCCTTCGCCGACCGCCTGCGCGGCTGGCGCAAGCCCGGCTTCTGGCCCGACTGGGACCCGCTGAAGCTCATGGCGTACATCGAGTCGCTGGGGCTCTTGCGCCAGTCCCGCATCGGCCTCGCGGCCCTGCTCTGCGTGCGCGCCCGCAAGCTGGTGGACGAGGCCCTCAAGGCCCTCCGCGGCCGGCCGCAGGAGTGGCTGCGACCCGAGTTCTTGCCCTGGCTGCGCGAGGTCCGTGCGGCGGCCTACAGCGCGCTCGACTAGCAGCGGGCTCGCGCCCCTGTGGGACGCGTTTACGCGCGATTCCCGTTGCTATCGCCCGGGCCGAGCCTCTTGAGCACGAGGGACATCAGCGCAGCCGCCAGCGCCACCGCCGATAACGAAGAGATCGGAAAGGACCACCAGACGCCGGTCACACCATAGAAGGCGGCCAACAGGTACGCCAGGGGCACCTTCACGACGAGCGTCCGCCAAAGCTGGCAGATCATCGCCAGATACGACTTCCCCAGGCCCTGGAAGCCCGCGGACAGCATGATGGACCAGCCGACGAA
>JALGUG010000088.1 GCA_029820995.1 Candidatus Zipacnadia bacterium | reverse complement strand
GGGCAGGGAGCCGGTCCGCTCACCCGAGGCGGCCAACGCCCAGGCCTGGAGTTGTGCGGCTGCCACAGGCTCTTGGCGACGCCAGATGAGCCGGGCTCTCACTGGCTCGAACAGCAGCGGCGGGTGGCCGAGCCGGGCCAGAAAGACGCCGGCAGGGTCGAGGTAGCGCGCGCTGGCTTGCGTTGAGCGGCCGACCGCGGCGATGAGGACGTGGCGGCTGGTGGTCAGGGGCTGATCGTCGAGCGTGGAGATCGTGATCGCGCCGACAGTCGTTGCCGGGCGGATGGTGACGGCGCTGAGGCGAATTTCCGCCTGACCCAGTGAGCCAGCGGCCCCCTGGGTTCGCGGCGAATCATAGGTCAGGGGTTGCTCCGTGACGGCGGGCCAAGGCACGGGCTGGCTGAAGTCGCGGCGATGGAAGGCGCGAGCGGCGAGCGGCCACTGTGCAAAGTGGGCAAGCCGGGCGTTGGCAGCGCGGGGAGCAGAGACGAGGTCGCTGGAGCGGCTACCGGGCCAGTGATCGCCCCAGGGCGATAGATCACCAGCCAAGGCGCCCGAGACGAGCGCGCCGGTGTCCGGTCCCCAGCGGGCGATCAGATGCACGACTCGCAGCGGGTCCGAGGGCGGGCGCCAGGCGAGGGCGAAGTCGCCGGTGCCGGTAGCGAGCAGCAGGCGCCCGTCGAAGGCGTCCGGCGCGCCGAGAAACCGGTCGGTATGGTCGTCGGTCAGCAGGCGGAGGGCGGTGCGGCCGCCCGCGGGGCGCGGCGCAGAGGCGTGCGGGCCCCAGTCTATCGTCGGCGCAGCGCCCATCAGGCCGAGCGCCTGGGACAGGGACGAGACGACTGGTGCCTTGACGCCTGCAGTACGGAGCTGGGCGGCGATATGCCGGAAGTGCTCCCCCTGGAGCTGGCTGAGGAAATCCAGCAGGTCGAGGCGGCGACGGCTGCGGGCACCGCTGATCGGAGCGCGGACCGCGACGGTACCCTGCTCGGGATCCTCGTCGGCTTGGAGGGCGTCGTCGCCGGTCCAGGCTTTCCGTAGGTCTGCGGTTGATTCGTACCGGGCCAGCAGCCAGTCGTTCCACTGCTTGCGCAGGTCCGCTCGGTACGGCTCCGTATCGGGGTCAGCGCCGAGCAACACGCTGTCAAGGTCCACCCCGTCGGTCAGGACGACGAAGGCCAGGGCAGGGTCTTGCGCGTAGGGGAGCCGGGTGTGCGGATTGACGTGGGTGAGCAGAGCGCGTGCCAAGGAGGTTTCAAGCTCGCGCAGGCGGGGCGCAAAGAGGGCCGCGAAGCCGCCGCCCGGCGGGAGATTGCGGAAGCCTGCTACGTCGTCTTCGGCTCGAAAGCGGCGGAAATGGTGAAGCTCAAGGGCGTAGTAGATGCCTCGCCGGCGCAGAAGGGCTGTGAGATAGTCGAGTCGTTCCAGGTTGGGAGCTGAGAGCGTTTGGGTTTCGTCGAGGGAATTGGCGAGCAGGTTGCGGTACGGGTAGTCCTGGTTGTCCAGCTCCGAGAGATAGGCGAGATTGAGACCGCCGACCGCCAAGCGATCGGCCAGGGCCTCGGCCCCAGGAGGATCGAGAAAGCACGTGGGGCCGGGAATCGCGGTGCCGTACAGCCGAGCGGGGAAGCCGTCGGCGAAGACCAATTCCTTACCGCGGGCAGTTAGAAAGCCGTGGCGTCCGGCAGGCTGTTCCAGGAGCTGAGAGCAATCCAGGGGGCTGCCGGCTTTGATGGAGGCGGCGGGTTGGTACGTGCTCCAGCGCTCACCGGGCAATTGGTACAGTCCGGGAGCGGATATGAGGCCCTGTCGGTTGCGGAGAGTGAGTAGAGCGTCGTCGAAGGCGACGGGCCAACGGCCGTGTGGGCCGAAGGAGGCGACTAGTTGCGCGGCGTTCGGGGGCAAATCGAGGCTGACCTGGAGCGGTTGCCAGTCGGCACTCTTCGGCAGCCGGACGACCTTGGTCTTCGCCGGGTGTGGTGGGCACCGGAGGCGAACGAAGGCGGCGGTGCGATGGGCGGGGATAGGCCGGGCGCGAAGGTCGAAGGTGAAGCGGCCTGAAGCGTCGCGCGGGAGCCAGATGGTTTGACCGGCTGCGATGTTCGGCTGAACGAGCAGTGCGGCTTCACCCTCCGTGGCGACAAAGACGCGTCCGCCGGGCAGTTTGGTGGGATCGGCGGAGTTCTGCACCTCGTGTGACCAGCCGACGGCCCACGTAGTGCCGAACTCGAAGCCGGGATTCTCGAGCCAGTTGTCGCGGTCGCGAGGGGGCGCAAGCGTGAGTGATACGTCGTCGAAGTAGGCCTTGCCGGTTGCGCCGAGCAGGCCGAGGCTAAGGTTAGCATGGACGGCCTGATGGGGAAGGGGGACGAGGCGCGCGGCGTAGCGCCAGCGGCAGGAGCCGCCACCGACGGGAAGCGCCTCGGCGCCCAGGTTGGCGCGTTGCGCGTCGAAGAAGGTCAACTCGGCGCGGGCCACCTCCCAGCTAGCCTCGCCCCTGATGACATCGCTGAGGCGGTACCAGAAGGCGAGCAGCGCCTCCTGACCGGCTAGTTCGCGGACCGAGAAACTCTGGATCGCGTGGGATTCATCTCCCAGTTTGAAGGCATAGGAGACGAGACAGTTCCGGCCCGTGTGTGGCGCGGGTATCGTGCGTGCTCGTTGGAGGTCCCACCAGTGGTCGGGAAAGCCGTCTTGGTTGGCATCGGTCTCGAAGCTGCCGTTGAGCACGAGGTTCTGCTGTGCGGGAGCAGCAGAGGCAATCAGAAGGACGGAGACGGCGAGGGCGATCATTGGGGCTTCTTTTCCGCTTCCCCGGTCATCGGCACGAACAGGACGGGGAGGACCGCCTGCTTGACCACTTTATCGCCCTTCTTCTCAAGCAAGTAGAGCTCTTGATTGTAGCGTTCGCCGACCGGTATGATCATGCGTCCGCCGGGCTTGAGCTGGTCTACGAGCGGCTGCGGGACATGGTCCGGCGCGCAGGTGACGATAATGGCATCGAAGGGCGCATACTTGGGCCAACCCTTGTAGCCGTCACCGGCCTTGGTGACCACATTTTTGTAGCCGAGGCGCTGGAGGGTTTCGCGGGCGCGTTTCTCAAGCTCAGGGATGATCTCGATGCTGTAGACCGTTTTGACGAGTTTGCTCAGGACGGCGGCTTGATAGCCGGAACCGGTACCGATCTCCAGGACGACGTCGGTCGGCTGGAGCTTCAGAGCGGCGGTCATGAAGCCGACAATGTTGATGGCGGAGATCGTTTGGCCATGACCGATGGGCAGCGGGCGGCCGGAGTAGGCCTGCTCGCGGTACTCCGGGAGGCAGAACTCCTCGCGGGGCACCTCGAGCATGGCCTTGAGCACGCGCTCGTCGGTGATGCCGAGCCCACGAAGCTGGCTATTGACGGCGCGTTCGCGAGCCCGGGCGAAGCGATCCTGCGGCTGCTCCTGCGCGCACAGGAAGGGCTGGCTGAGCAAGAGGCCGGCGAGGGCCACGACGAGGATGCAGATGAGCCAGCGGCTAGGGCCTTTCAAGGCACTTCACCCCCTCGATGAGAGGCGATTGTGCAGGGCCAAGCATACAGAGAGTATAGCACTTGGCGGGTAGCTTGCCAAGGCGGTCTAGATGTGCTAAGATGCAGGCAGGACTGAAGATAGGGTGAGATTGGCCAGGAGAGGTGGCCGAGCTGGCTCAAGGCGCTCGCCTGCTAAGTGAGTGGGGGGTGAATAACTCCCTCGCGGGTTCGAATCCCGCCCTCTCCGCCAGAAGGAATCAAAGCACAGAGCCACAGAGGGCACAGAGGACGGCAGGTCAGGTTGTTGGTTATGCGCCCGTAGCTCAGTGGATAGAGCACTGGCCTCCGGAGCCAGGGGTCGCGCGTTCGAATCGCGCCGGGCGTACCATGTTTGAGGGGTTGCGGAGCCGACCGGGTCGGCTTCGTCTCGCCGGTGACGTCGTGTCGCAAGATTGAGGGCGGAAGTGATGCGCCCGTAGCTCAGCGGATAGAGCGCTGCCCTGCGGAGGCAGAGGTCGCGCGTTCGAATCGCGCCGGGCGTACCAGAGGAAGACTCTTGCCCTGGGGGCTGCGTGGCGGCTCAGGGCAATGTTGTGTGAGGCGCCTCCGGGTGTCAGGGCAGTGGCTGCGGCAGAGGGGCGGCTACGGAGCTGGCGCTCCCCACGGGCCGCAAACCCGTTGGCCGGGATCCCTAACCGGGCCCGGGGTGCGTTCGATTCGCACGGCCGCCTCCAGAGCAGTGATGGGCCCCGTAGCTCAGGTGGATAGAGCAGCAACCTCCTAAGTTGAAGGTCGCCCGTTCGAGTCGGGCCGGGGCCGCCAGTTCAGCCCTTTCTTCCGGGTGTCTGCGCCTGGGGGCCGGGACGGATCAGGCTGTAGGATGGCACTGCGCTGAACTCGGTAGAGCTTGAGGCGAGCGGCGCCGAGTGGACAGAACGAGTGCAGGAGGCGCGCGGAGAGGTGGCAGAGCTGGTTGAATGCGCACGACTCGAAATCGTGTAGTGGGGGTCAAACCTCACTCGAGGGTTCGAATCCCTCCCTCTCCGCCAGCGAGCGGTCCCGGTGAGCAGCACAGACGAGTCTAGCGAGGAAGGTGCGGGGGCCTCTGTCGGGCAAGGTGCCCGACGTCGGCTGGTGATGCCGGCATGGCAGGTTGTGATTGCCGTGGCGGCGGCTTTTGTGCTGGGGCACTATACGGCGCAAAGGCAGATGGCCCAGAGGGGGCGCGAAGAGGGGCAGGGGCAAGCGGCTCGGCCAATGCTCGCGACCCCGATGGAAGAGCAGGTGGCGGCGCGGCTGGCGGAAATGAGCGATGCCGAGCAAGTACTGGCGATCGCGAACGGGCACGCGGACTCCGGCAAGCATCGGGTGGCGGTTCTGGCGTATCAGAGGGCGTTGGAGCTGGGCGTTCGGTCGGCGGATCTGTTGACGGACCTGGGCGTATCGCTGCACGCGCTGGGTGACGATGAGGGGGCGGTGGCGCGGTTCCGGGAAGCAGCGGCGCTGGACCCGAAGCACGCGGAGAGCCGGTACAACCTGGGAGTAGTGCTGCACGAGGGGCTGCATGACGAGGCGGGTGCGCGGGCAGCGTGGGAGGAGTTCCTGAAGGTGGCACCGGAGCACGAGAAGGCGGAGGAGGTGCGGAGGGCGCTGGGGGAGCTGGGTACGCGCTAGTGTTGCGACCGGTGGCACTGGTGACGGTTGGGGTGACCGACACACGGGCATTGAAATGCTTGTGTGCGGAGCTTAGAGCGGTGCGGTCGCAAGCGACCGCAGGTCCTTCGGATGGAAGCTCTGGAGAGGTTGAACGCGAGGCGACTGGGTGGGACGCGGAGAGATGTCCGAGTGGTCTAAGGAGCACGCCTGGAGAGCGTGTATGGGCGCAAGTCCATCGTGGGTTCGAATCCCACTCTCTCCGCCAATGTTGAGCATAATGCGGATCGCAGTTGCGAGGTAGCGATGGGGGATCTGGAGACGCGGAGCAGGGAGCGATCGGCGCAGCGGGGGAATGAGACGGGCGGCAGGAAGTCATCTGCGGGGGAGCGAAGACAGGCTTGGAGTCGGGAGGTGTTTGGGGGCGTAGTGAATCGAGTGGGTTTTGACCGTGCTAGACGGGGAGCTAGCGGTGCCCTGAACCCGCAATCCGCTTAGCGGGGTCGAATTCCCGCCCGAGGTTTCAGTTCTTGAGGTCTGACCGACGCAAGTGGTGATGAAGGTCGGGCCCCACGCAAGGGAGCCTTGCTGAACCCCGTCAGGTCCGGAAGGAAGCAGCGGTAGGCAATTCCGCTCTCTGTGCCGTGGGTAGCCTGGCTGGAGCTAACTACGTCGGTAACGCTCGGGGGTTGTTATCGAAGGCGGGTGCACGGTCATAAACAATGGGGGAGGTCGGCGGGCAGGGATGGGCAGGGCGAGGAGCCGAGGTTTAGGCTTCGGCATTGCTTGTCTTCCGGCCCGCCGACCTCTGTTTCGCACGGATTCGTCGCAGTAATATATATATAAGTACGGGAGAACCTGCGCGGTCCCGGAGGACGCGCGTCCGCCATGGCGTATGTTTCCCTCGCGCTGAAGTATCGTCCACAGACGTTCAGTGAGATCGTGGGGCAGCCGCACGTGAGCGTAACCTTGCGCAATGCGGTGGCGAGCGGCCATGTATCGCACGCGTACCTATTCGCCGGTCCGCGAGGGACCGGGAAGACGACGACGGCGCGGGTGCTGGCCAAGGCGCTCAACTGCGTCGAAGGGCCGACGCCGGATCCTTGCGGGGAGTGCGAGCAGTGTGTCGCGATTCGGGACGGCACTGCGATGGACGTGGCGGAGATTGACGCGGCGAGCAATCGAGGGATTGACGAGATTCGGGATCTGCGCGAGAAGGTGAAGTTTCGTCCGGCGAGCGGGCGGTGCAAGGTGTACATTCTCGATGAAGTGCACATGTTGACGAACGAGGCGTTCAACGCCCTGCTCAAGACGCTGGAGGAGCCGCCGGCACATGCCTTCTTCGTGCTGGCTACGACAGAGCCGTACAAGGTGCCGCCGACGATCCTATCTCGCTGCCAGCGGTTCGATTTTCGGCAGATCCCGGTGGCGGAGATGACGGCAAGGATGGCGGCGGCGGCGGAGAAGGAGGGGCTGCAGGTGGAGGGGGCGGCGCTGGCGGCTGTGGCGCGAGCGGCGCAGGGGGCGATGCGGGACGCGTGGAGCATTCTGGATCAGGTGATTGCGTACTGCGATGAACGGATCACCGCGGCCGATGTGCAGTCGGTCTTGGGCGTGACGGAGCAGGCGGCACTGGAGCGAGCGGTGGATATCATCGCGCGGTCAGATGTGCCGGGAGTGTATGCGCTGGTGGCGGAGTTGGTGGCCGAAGGGAAGGACATCGGTCAATTCCTGCGGGATTTGACGGTCTACTTTCGCGACCTGTTCGTGATCGCGCTGGGGTGTCGGGAGACGGAGCTACTGCGCGGCGAGGGCTCGCGGGCCAAGCTGGAAGAGCAGGCGCAGGCTTTGGGAGCACGGGCCGTGCGGATCGGCATCGAGACGCTGGCGCAAGCGCAGAACGAGCTGCGGCAGAGCGGACAGCATCAACTGCTGCTGGAGATCACGCTGGCACGCCTGGCGCACCCGGCTCGCGCGGCGGCAGCCAGAGCGGGGAAAGCACGCCCGGCACGGGCTGAGGCGGTGTTGCCGTCAGGGGGCGGTGCGAAGGCCTCGGAGCAGGATTCAGCCGCAGTGCCCACGGCGGCGCCCGGGCCGACAGCGCCCGCGGCGGCACCCGGCGGAGAGGTGACGTTGGAGGCTGTCAGGGGCTGTTGGGGGCAGTTAGAGCAGTATTTCCGGGAACACCAGCAGATGGCCGTATGGGCTTGTCTGCGTGTGGCGGAGGTTACGGGTTGCGAAGGTGGACGGGTGACGCTAGGGTTCCCGCCGAATGCGCAGTTCCACGCGGAGCACACGCGCGAGAAGCAAGATGAGGTGGAGGAGGCGCTGAAGGCGCTGCTGAGGGCGCCCGTGAAGGTGCGCTGTGTCCTGGCAGAGGAGGAGGCACCGCCGCGGATCGTGCAGCCGGAGCTGGCGGAGAGAGCGGGCGAGCAAGGGGTGGAGCAACCTGCCGAGGCGCCGGCGAAGGGGGCCTCGGAGCCTCCGGCGTCGCCCGAGGAGGAGAACGATATCCTGTCCTTGTTTCCCGGAAGCAAGAGGCTCCAGTAGCGAGCAGCGACGGGCGTGACCAGAAGTGGGCGGAGCGGAGCGAAAGGACTGCGGCCATGATAAACCCGATGCAAAAGCTCCTGGAGAATGCGCTGGGCCAAATGCAAGCGGACATGCAGGAGGCTATGGCGGAGCTGGAAGAGACGAAGCTGGAGGGCACCAGTGGAGGCGGGGTGGTGAAGGTTACGGTGAACGGTCTGGGAGAGATCTTTGACATTCAGATTGCTCCGGAAGCGGTTGATCCCGAGGACGTGGAGATGTTGCAAGACCTGGTCTGCTCGGCGGTACGCGAGGCGCTGAGCCGATCAGCCGAGGCGCGCAAGGAGAGACTGATGGCGGCGATGCCGCTGGGTCAGTTGGGAATCAACCTGCCGGGGCTATTTTAGCAACAGGCCACGACGGATGCTCAGATACGCGGGCCCCTTAGAAAGACTGATTCAAGAGCTGCAGAAGCTACCCAGTATCGGGCCGAAGAGCGCTCAGCGGCTGGCGTTCCACCTGCTCCGGGGAGGCGAGGAGGAGGCACGAGCGCTGGCGGACGCGATTCTGCGGGTCAAGAGCGATATTCGCGCCTGCGCGCGGTGCTTCAACTTCAGCGACGAGGAGCTGTGCGGGATCTGTGGCGATGCGCGCCGGGAGCAGGGGACGATCTGCGTGGTGGAGGACCCCAGCGACCTGATGGCACTGGAGCGGGCGGGGGAGTATCATGGCGTGTACCATGTGCTGCAGGGGCGGTTGTCGCCGCTGGACGGCATCACGGAGGACGATATCCGTATCGCGGAGCTGGTCAAACGAGTGGAGACCGAGCGGCCGAAAGAGGTGATTCTGGCGACTTCGCCGACGGTCGAGGGTGATGCGACGGCCAGTTACATCGCGACGCTGCTGGAACCGTATGAGGTGGAGGTGACCGTTCTGGCGATTGGTCTGCCGGTGGGCGGGGACCTGGACTACGCGGATCAGGTGACCATCGCCCGGGCGCTCCAGGGGCGGACGAAGTGGCGCCGATGAGGGAGAGGAAGCTGCGGACAAGGGAGGAGCTGATCGAGGCTCTGGGAGCTGACCAGAGCGGGTTGGCCCGGGTGTGCGAGGAGTTCGGCGTGGAGCTGCTGGTGGTATACGGCTCGTACGCGAGGGGTCTGGAGCGTGAGGGGAGCGATGTGGACGTGCTGTTGTGGAGGCGTGGTCAGAGGGGAGAGCCGCCGGGGGAGTTCAGCCTGCGGTTGTGGCGAGTGCTGGGACGAGGGGAAGTCAACGTAGTGCCGCTGCAGCGGGCGAGCGCACTGCTGGCGCTGAATGCAGCCGAGGGAGGCGTGGCGCTGTACGAAGCGAGTCCGGACAGCTATCTGAAGTTCCGCAGCCTCGCTTACCGCCGATCGTGGGATGAGAGAAAACACTGGCGGCGGCAACGGGAGTATCTCCGAAGCAAGTACGGGAGCGCGGGCCTCGATGACTGCTGAGACGATGCGGGACAAGCTGCTGTGGATCGAGACGGCGCTGGCGGACGCGGCGGACCTGGCCCGCGAGAGCGACGAGACGCTGGCACGGGAGCGCAGACTGCAACTGGCCATGGCGCACGTGCTGCAGACGCTGACCGAGGCGGCGGCAGACCTGAACAACCTGATGCTGATGGAAAGGGGAGGCGCACCGGCGTCCGGGTGCAAGGATTCGTTTTTTCAACTCGTAGAGGCGGGCCTGCTCTCGGCCGACTTGGCCACGCGGATGCAGGAGTACTGTGATCTACGGAATGTCATCGTGCACCTGTACGACCGAGTGGATGCAAGGCGTCTCACGAGGGCTCTGCGGGGTGCGAGGCGCGATTTTGAGGAGTATATGCGAGCCGTGCACGATGCGCTGTCGGAGTAGCGGCCGAACAGTTGTGGTAGGCGACAGGCAAGAGGGGGGAGGTATCCGGTTCGCCGGGCAGTTGATCTTGCACGTGGTAGTCTATGCTCTGCGCGAGGGCACGCCGGCGTGGGTGTTGTTGGGAGGTAACGCGTCATGAACGCGGCTGTTGTTGCCCTGGGGATGCTCGTATTCTTGTTTCTGGGGTATCGGCTGTATGGACGGCTGGTAGAGCGGAGGTGCGTAGAACCCGATTCTGAGGCGGTCACGCCGGCCCATGCGCTGCGGGATGAGATGGACTTCGTGCCGGCCGACCCGATGGTCCTGTTTGGGCACCATTTCTCGAGCATCGCGGGGGCCGGGCCGATCATTGGGCCAATCCTGGGCGTGGCGTATTTTGGCTGGGCGGCGACGCTGGGGTGGATTCTGCTGGGGAGCGTTTTTGCGGGGGGCGTCCACGATTTTCTTAGCCTGATGATCTCGACACGCAAGGAAGGTCAGAGCGTGGCGGAGATTGCGGAGGACGCGATCAGCCCGCGGGCTTCCATGGTTTATGCGGTGTTCTTGTGGCTGGCCTTGGTGTTGGTGATTGCGGTGTTCGGTGTGGTGGGGGCCAAGGCGATCGTGAGCACGCCGGCCATTGTGTTCCCCACCTTCATGCTGATCCCGATCGCAATGCTGCTAGGGTATCTGAATAGGCGGACAAGCTGCCCCCTGTGGGCGGCGACAGTCCTGTGCGTAGGACTGAACATCGCTTCCATCTACGTGGCGTTTCGTTGGCTGCCGCTCAGTTTCGGGCCATGGCTGAGCGAGAGTGCTCAACTGAAGGTGTGGTTCGGTATCCTGATGGTCTATGGCCTGGCGGCTTCGGTGCTTCCCGTGTGGCTGCTGCTGCAGCCGCGGGATTACATCTGTGTGTTCAAGCTGTTCGAGGGCCTGGCACTGGGGTTTCTGGCGGTGTTGGTGACGCGGCAGGTGTTGGCGGCGCCAATCTGGGTTGGGGCCCTACACCCGAAGGCCGGCCCAATTTGGCCGATGCTGTTTGTGATCGTGGCGTGCGGAGCGATCTCGGGCTTTCATTCGGTGGTGGCGGCGGGGACGACGTCGAAGCAGTTGGCGAATGAGAAGCAGGGGCGCAGGATCGGGTTCGGTGCGATGGTCCTGGAAGGGGCGCTGGCAGCACTGGCGGTCTGTTGTGTCGGAGCTGGGTTGTTGTGGGGGCAGGGGGGCCCGCAGGAGTTCAACGCGACGTTCATTCTGTCGCCGGAGGGCGGCGGACCGCTGAAGGCGTTCGCGCAGGGATTTGGGAGTCTGGTGGGGCGGATGTGGCCGTGGATGGGGGTGTCCTTTGCCGCCTTGCTGGGCATGGTAATCCTGAAGACCTTTGTGATGACCACGCTGGATACATGCACACGTTTGGCGCGGTTCGTCGTGACGGAGAAGTTGAGCGATGTGCAGCCGCTGTTCAAGAACCGCCTGGTGGCCACGGTTGTCACGATTGGCCCGGCGGCATATTTGGGGCTGTCAGGGGGCTGGCAGACCATCTGGCCGGTTTTTGGGGCGGCAAACCAGCTTATTGCGGCGCTGGCGTTAGTGGTGATCAGCGCGTACCTGCTGGGGGTCAGGAAGCCGACGATGTACTCGGCGGTGCCGGCCGCGTTCATGTTGGTGACGACGTGCGCCGCCTTGATATGGCAAGCCTATGGGTTTATGATACACGAGAAGTGGGTGCTGGCGGTGACCTCAGTGGCGCTGACGGTTCTGGCGCTGTATGTAGCGGCAGAGGCCGTGGTGAGAGTGCGAAAGCTAGTGACGGCGGCAAGGCAGCGCGAGGCGGGAACCGAAGGGACGTCGGCACCCGTTGGACCAGAATAGAGAGACGGCCGAGCAAGACTGGGGCGTAGGGCCAGTGAGGTGAGCAAGATGGCTGAGACAGCGACATGGCGGAATAAGGTGGGCCTCGCGGAGATGCTGCGCGGCGGGGTCATCATGGATGTGACCAACGCGGAGCAAGCGAAGATCGCCGAGGATGCAGGAGCGGTGTCGGTGATGGCGCTGGAGCGCGTGCCGGCCGATATTCGGAAGGAGGGCGGCGTGGCGCGGATGGCGGACCTGGGAAAGATTCGGGAGATCATGGAGACGGTGACGATTCCGGTGATGGCGAAGGCGCGCATCGGACATTTTGCCGAGGCGCAAGTGCTGGAGGCGCTGGGCGTAGACTTTATTGACGAGAGTGAGGTTCTGACGCCGGCGGACGAGGAGTTCCACATTGATAAGCATCAGTTCAAGGTGCCCTTTGTGTGCGGGTGCCGCGACCTGCCGGAGGCACTGCGGCGGATCGGCGAGGGTGCGGCCATGATCCGGACCAAGGGGGAGGCCGGGTCGGGTAACATCGTGGAGGCGGTGCGGCACATGCGGGCGGTGACGGGGCACATCCGGCGGCTGCAGACGATGCGCCAGGACGAGCTGATGGCGGAAGCCAAGAACATGGGTGCGCCCTATGAGCTGGTGAAGCAAGTGGCGGAGGAGGGCAAGCTGCCGGTTCCGAATTTCTCGGCGGGCGGGATCGCGACGCCGGCTGATGCGTCACTGATGATGCAGCTCGGGGCGGAGGCGATCTTCGTGGGATCGGGGATCTTCAAGAGCGAGGACCCGGCCGAGCGTGCGCGGGCCATTGTGCATGCGACGACATACTATGAGGACCCGGCGGAAGTGGCCAAGGCGTGCCAGGGGCTAAAGGGAGCGATGCCGGGGCTGGACATCCGCAAGCTGCCCGAGGAGGAGCTGCTGGCCAAGCGAGGGTGGTAGGGCGCCGGCGTCTGCTGGAGGCGGAATTGCCGGGGCGAAGTGTCGAGACAGCGGCTCGGGGATAGCTATGGGCCGCTGTCTGATTCGCTGGGGTGGACGGAAAGGGGCGAGGGTTCAGGTGCCTGGAATGAACTGAGCATCCCGGCTGGACTGAGGCCAAGGGCGTTCCGGTGTGGCTTGCTGACAGGGCCTCACTTCGCAGCTTCATCTTGCGGCCAGCCAGGGCCATGACGCCCCGTGATGCTCTCCGGACTCCTCTGCGCAAGGAAGCTTACACTACCCGTTTGATTTGGCGCTTGACAGGCTAGGCAAGCGCCGATATAATAACTCTCTGTGTCTCCGGGCCGGTCGGGCAAATCCATGTGTTCCGGTCTCCCGCACCCGGGACAGCATATTTGCAGCAGGTAGGAGACACCACAACCAAATCAAACAAGCGGGCTCCTGAATGCGGCTTTTCGGTAGCCGTAGCGATGTCGAAAGCGCAATCGCAGTCGAGGAGGCGCGGATAGCGACCTGAGCTCTATGCGGAGCAGAGATCTCCGCGAAGGAGCAACTATCCTTGCCGAGCCCCTCGAGAAACTGCGAGGGGCTCGGCTGTTTTGTAGGGCGAAGGGATCGGAAGTGTGCCGGCGCGGCAGAGCCGGAGGGTCCCGGAGACGTGGAGGGTAGTCATGCCGACGATCAATCAGCTCGTTCGCAAGGGACGTGCCAAGAAAGGCAAGAAGGTTCGGGCCCCGGCGCTGAAGGTGACGTATAACGCGCTGAAGCGGCGTGCTCGTCAGACACAGGGCGCCCCGCAGAAGCGAGGCGTGTGTACGCGTGTGTGGGCGATCAACCCGAAGAAACCGAACTCAGCGCTGCGAAAAGTGGCGCGGGTGCGATTGTTCAATCGCGAGGAGCTGACCGCATATATTCCCGGTATTGGTCACAACATCGCAGAGCACAGCGTGGTGTTGGTGCGTGGTGGACGGGTGAAGGATCTGAACTCAGTGAAGTATCACATCATCCGCGGCGTGCTGGATGCCGGTGGGGTGGAGGGCCGCCGCCAAGGGCGTTCGAAGTACGGGACCAAGCGGCCGAAAGGCCCGGCTCGCCCGTCCGAGTCGGCTTAGGTCAGGCAGTGCGTGGGTCGGGACTGACGGATGGACGCGGCTGAAGGGGAACCGAGGTCGCGGTTAGGTTCAAGCGAAGAGATACGGATCAGAGAGGCGTTACGCGATGCCCCGAAAAGGACCGGTGCCAAAGCGACAGATTGCACCAGACGCGATTTTCAAGTCGCGGCTGGTGCAGCGGTTCATCAACAAGCTGATGATGGGCGGGAAGAAGTCATTGGCCGAGGGGATCTTCTACGGGGCGCTGCAAGACATCGCCGAAACGACAGGTCACAACCCACTGGACGCCTTTGCGGCGGCGATTCGGAATGTGCTGCCGCACCTGGAGGTGCGAGGGCGGCGAGTGGGTGGTGCGACATACCAGGTGCCGATGGAGGTGCGGGCTGACCGGCAGGTGGCCTTGGCGATTCGGTGGTTGGTAAGCGAGGCGCGGGCACGGCATGAGAGGACCATGCGGGAGCGACTGGCGGCCGAGCTGATTGACGCTGCGAACGGACAGGGCGGCGCGGTCCGCAAGCGCGAAGAGATGCACCGGATGGCTGAGGCGAACAAGGCTTTTGCGCACTATCGGTGGTAAAGAGATCAAGAGTGGGTTTGCTTTCCTTGTAGCTAACAGAGTCGGCGCGGGCGCCGGCCGGGCTAGCAGGGAGTTGGGGAGAACGGGATAGCCATGGCCGTAGGGATTCAGTCCAAGAGAGCGCGTCGCGCCAGCGATGAGATGCCACGCGAGATTCCGCTGGAATCAGTTCGAAACATCGGCTTTGCCGCGCACATTGACGCCGGCAAGACGACGACCACGGAACGCATTCTGTTCTACAGTGGGCGCGTCCACCGGATGGGCGAAGTGGACGACGGCGACACAACCACGGACTGGATGGAACAGGAGCGAGAGCGCGGCATCACGATCACGTCGGCAGCGACGACGATCACGTGGCGTGGTCATCGAGTGAACATCATTGATACGCCGGGGCATGTGGATTTCACGGCGGAAGTTGAGCGCTCGCTGCGGGTCTTGGACGGTTGCATCGCGGTGATTTGCGCCGTCGGCGGCGTGCAGCCGCAATCGGAGACGGTCTGGCGGCAGGCGAACAAGTACAATGTGCCGCGGTTGTGCTTCATCAACAAGATGGACCGCGTCGGGGCGAACTTTCACGACGTGTTGCACCAGATGCGGTCGCGGCTGGGAGCGCATGTAATGGCGGTGCAGCTCCCGATCGGGTCCGAGCAAGAGTTTGAGGGTGTGGTGGACCTGGTCAGCCTGAAAGCACTAAGGTATCGAGGAGAACTGGGGACGGAGTGGGAGGAGGGGCCGGTTCCGGAGGACATGGCGTTCGAGGTGGAGGCCTTCCGGGAGCACTTGGTGTTGACGCTGGCCGAGACGGATTCGGAGATGGAGATGCTGTACCTGGAGGAGCGGGAGCCGACGGAGGAGGAGTTGCGCGGCGCGCTGCGGCGGGCGACCTGTGCCTGCAAGCTGGTGCCCGTGCTGTGCGGATCAGCGTTGAAGAACAAGGGCGTGCAACCGCTGATGGACGCCATCGTGGACTACTTGCCGTCGCCGGCCGACGTGCCGCCCGTAGAGGGTACCGATCCGGAGAGCGGTCAGGTCGAGGTGCGACATTCCAGCCCCGACGAGCCCTTTGCGGCCCTGCTGTTCAAGGTCACGGCGGACGCCCACACGGGCAAGTTGTCGTATCTGCGGGTGTATTCCGGGGAGTGCAAGAAAGGCACAGCGCTGTTGAACGCGCGGACGGGGAAGCGTGAGCGGCTCAATCGAATCCTGCGGATGCACGCCAACAAGCGCGAAGAGATGGAGGCTGCGTCTGCCGGGGACATCGTAGCGGCGGTTGGTCTGAACGCTTCGACGACCGGTGACACACTGTGCGACCAGAAGCATCCGATACTGCTGGAGGCGATTCACTTCCCGGAGCCCGTGATTTCGGTGGCCATTGAGCCCAAGACGAAGGCGGACGAGGAGAAGCTGCAGCAAGCGCTGGAGCGGCTGGAGGCGGAGGATCCGACCTTTACTCGGCGCACCGATCGCGAGACGGGTCAACTGATCGTATCGGGGATGGGGGAGCTGCACCTGGAGATTATCAAGGACCGCTTGCTGCGGGATTTCTCGGTGGGTGCCAAGGCCGGAGCACCGCGGGTCGCATATAAGGAGACGGTGACGCGCTTGGGGCGAGGCGAAGGGAAGTACGTGCGTCAGACCGGGGGCCGGGGGCAGTATGGGCATGTGGTGGTGGAGGTGGAGCCGGCGCCGCCGGAGGGGGGCTTCACGTTCGAGGATGCGACCAAGGGGGGCGTGATTCCCAAGGAGTTCATGTCGGCGATTGAGGCCGGAGTGCGGGAGGCGCTGGAGTCAGGTGTGGTGGCGGCGTACCCGGTGGTGGATGTGGTAGTGCGGGTGGTGGACGGGAGCACGCACGAAGTGGACTCTTCAGATGTGGCCTACAAGATTGCAGCTTCGCGGGCCACACGGGCGGCGGTGCAGAACGCGAGCCCGATCTTGAAGGAGCCGATCATGCGGGTGGAGGTGGTGACGCCCGAGGCGCACATGGGCGATGTCACCAACGATTTGAACGCCCGCCGGGCACAGATCGAGCGGATGGAGCCGGCGCCGGGCGGCTGCCAGGCCGTGACAGCGTTGGTTCCGCTGGCGACGACGTTCGGCTATGCGACGGACCTGCGGTCACTGACGCAGGGTCGTGCCACGTACACGATGGAGCCCGCGCACTATGCGCCGGTTCCCCCGGACGTACACGCTGAGCTGGTGAGTTGAGGACTCAGGGCAGGCTGCGGCGCAGGTCGCGTCAGCCGTGGGTTCTGAGGGATGTCGGACAGGTCTAGTTGGTCTTAGCGCCCGTTGGGGCGAGCGCCCGCGACGAGAATGCGTCGAGGATAGGTGACGACCGATGGCGAGAGCGAAGTTTGAGCGGACGAAGCCGCACATTAATGTGGGAACGATCGGCCATGTGGATCACGGCAAGACGACGCTGGTGTCGGCGATGACG
>JALGUG010000380.1 GCA_029820995.1 Candidatus Zipacnadia bacterium | reverse complement strand
ACTTGTTCTACTTCTTGCGATCCTACACCGTGTGGGTCGCCAGACGAACGGGCACGCGAAGCTCGCTGAAAGGATTTGCCCGCCAATTCCTCGCGGATTCCTCGCTTTCCTCCCTCTTAGAGCGTGTCTTCAAAACGGGCGAATACCTCACGAGGAGGGTGTCGGGCGAGTTTTGCTCTTGAGTGATCGGGCAAGAGAGGTTACGACCCCGCCGTTTTGTTTGGTGACCACACAGAACGGACGGAGCCGTAACCATGCCAAGGGAGAATTATCCCAGCGATCTGACGGACGGGCAGTGGCAAATCATTCGATTCTTGATTCCCCCGCCGGCCAAGCGCGGACGGCCTCCGCTCGACCGTCGCGAGGTGATCAACGCCATCCTCTACGTCAACCGGACCGGCTGTGCATGGAGGGCGTTGCCGCACGATTTTCCGTGTCCTTCCGGCAAGCGTGTATGAATCGTTTTGGGGAGTGTGGTATGGTTGGCTGCTGGCGTAGAACCCTGGGGAGGACAGCCAATGGGTACCAGAAAGAGAGGCGATCTTCCTGCTCGGCTGGAGGGGCTTCGGCGGCGGTTTGAGGAATGGCGGCGGACGCGGAAGGTGCGGTCGCGCATTCCCCAGCCGTTGTGGGCTGCGGCGGTGAAGGTGGCCGGGACGTACGGGATTCACCGGACGGCCAAAACGCTGCGGATTGATTACTATGCGCTGAAGAAACGGGTCGAGGGGGCACCTGCCGTCACTGCTGGCAAGATGCCCGCTGGCGGCAAGATGCTTGGACCGCCTGCTGTCACTGCTAGCACGGCGCCTGCGGAAGCCGCGGGGGCGACGTTTCTCGAATTGCCCCCTTCTGCGTGGCCCGGCCCCAGCGAGTGCACGCTGGAACTGGAGAACGCGGTCGGGGCGAAGATGCGGGTGCATCTGAAGGGCGTGGAGGCGCCCGACCTGGCGGCGTTGAGCCGTAGCTTCTGGCGGGTCGAGTCATGATCCAGATCACGCCGCAGATGCGCGTGGTGGTGGCCGTGGAGCCGGCGGATTTCCGCAAGGGGATCGACGGCCTGGCCCGGCTCTGCCAAGAGGCCCTTGCGCACGACCCGTTCACGGGTTGGGTCTTCGTGTTCCGCAACCGGCGGGCCACGGCGGTGAAAGTGCTCGTCTACGACGGGCAGGGGTTTTGGCTGTGTCACAAGCGGCTCTCCCGCGGCCGCTTCCGCTGGTGGCCGACGAGTCGCACCGCGGCGGCCACGACGCTGGCGGCGCACCAGTTGCAGGTCCTTCTCTCGGCCGGCAATCCCGAAGCAGCGCAGGCGGCGTCTCCCTGGCGTCCGGTCGGCCCGGTCGATTGACGCGGAGGCCGTGGCCAGAAAATCGATCTTGGGCTTTCGAGAAGCTTGTGCTATGCTTTGCCGATCACAAGCCATGGGCCCAACCGCCCCACGCAGGAGGTCGCCGGCGGATGGCGGCACCGGGGTTTTTGGGGGTCGCCGTCGCCGGGATGATGATGGGCAGGAAGCCGACGATCCTCGAGCTTCAGATGGACGAGCTGGAAGCCATCCTGCGCCGTGCCGAGGCGAAACAGCTGGACGACGAAGACTACGAGATCATCCAGGCGTTGTTCAAGTCGTACGTCCACTTGACGGAGTTGCTCAAGGACAAGAACACGAGCCTCGCCAGGTTGCGGAAGATGCTCTTCGGCGCAAGCACCGAGAAGACGGAGGCCGTGATTGGCCGCGCGACGGATTCGGAGCCTCCAACGTCGGGCGAGGAAGGCGAGCCGACCGAATCGGCTGGAGGGAGTCCCTCGGAAACGGCCCCGGAAAACGATCCGCCGGCGTCGGCCAAAGGTCACGGCCGCAACGGCGCCGATGCGTATCGCGGCGCCGAAAAGATCCAGGTGCCTCACCCGTCGCTGCGACCGGGCGATGCCTGCCCGGATTGCCAGCAAGGTACGGTCTACGAGATGCCTCGGCCCGGGGTGCTGGTGCGAATCATTGGCCAGGCGCCGGTGCAGGGGAAGGTGTACCACCTGCAGAAGCTCCGCTGCAATCTGTGTGGCAAGGTGTTCACGGCCCCGGCGCCGGAGGGCGTGGGCTCGGCGAAGTACGACGCCACGGCCGGGAGTATCATCGCCCTGTTGAAGTACGGTAGCGGGATGCCATTCAACCGAATGCAGGGCCTGCAAGGGAACCTGGGCATTCCCTTGCCGGCCTCGACCCAGTGGGACATCGTGCACGCCCAGGCCAAACACCTCGAGCCGGTCTACGTCGAACTGCTTCGGCAAGCCGCTCAGGGGGACGTCGTGTACAACGACGACACGACGGTCAAGATCCTGGAGATGATGGGCAAGCGGGCCAAGCAGGCGGCTTTGGCGGAAGCGTCCGTCGAAGGTGCGCAGGAGAAGACGGGCAAGCGCAGCGGCTTGTTCACCTCGGGGATCGTGTCCACGGTGGAAGGTCGCCGGATCGCGTTGTTCTTCAGCGGTCGGCAGCACGCGGGCGAGAACCTGAAGGACGTGCTGGCTCAGCGTGCGGCGGAGCTGGCCCCGCCGATCCAGATGTGCGATGCCCTGTCTCGGAATTTTCCTGCGGAGTTGAAAACGATCCTTGCCAATTGCTTGGCCCACGGCCGGCGTCAGTTCGTCGACGTGGCAGGGCATTTTCCCGAGGCGTGTCGCCACGTGCTGGAGTCGCTCTCGGTGATCTACCGCAACGACGCGATCGCCCGCAAGCGGAACCTGTCGCCCGAAGAGCGTCTGGCGTTCCACCAGGCCGAGAGCGGCCCGACGATGGAGGACCTCCATGCCTGGCTCACCCGGCAGTTGGAGGAGCGGCTGGTCGAGCCCAACTCGGGGCTCGGCGGAGCGATCACGTACATGCTCAAGCACTGGAAGGAGCTGACGCTGTTCCTTCGTGTTCCCGGGGCGCCCCTGGACAACAACCTCTGCGAGCGCGCCCTGAAGAAGGCGATCCTGCACCGCAAGAACGCGCTCTTTTACAAGACCGCTCACGGTGCCCGCGTCGGCGACCTGTTCATGAGCCTGATCTACACGTGCGAGCTCTGCGGGGCCAATCCGTTCGATTACCTGACCGAGCTGGAGCGCCACGCAGCAGAACTCGCCTCGGCCCCCCAGGCCTGGATGCCCTGGAACTACCGCCAGACGCTCGCCGCCCTCGCCCCGCCCTCGCCTACCGCCCGCTGATCCCCCGTCTCCTCCCCCCTCCGGCCGCGGCGATGCCGCCACACCCGCAAAGGCTATGCACGCTTGCCGGAAGGACACAATCAAGACGCATCTCCTCTTCGGAGCACAGAGGATTTGCTCACTGTGCCAGTCAGGAAACAAGTAGCCAAAACTGCTTAGTTCCGCGGCTAGGTAGGCGGCCTCATAGGCGCATCGGCG
>JALGUG010000379.1 GCA_029820995.1 Candidatus Zipacnadia bacterium | reverse complement strand
TCGTTCAGTTCGCCATCAATCACCGGCGGCTTTTCGTTCGCCTTCAGCCGCCGGATCTGGGCCGTGCGCCTGATGAGCGACTTTTCCAGTTCCGCCTCCCAGCGTTTCTGCGCCGCCTTCAACATCGGCGGGACATCCAGGCCCAGCGGCTTGTTCTCCCGGATCTTCTGTCGCGCCGACTTGATCGCTTCCTCCAACCCCGGCGGGATTCCCCTGTTCTCCCACCAGTTCATCTTCTCACTGTAGCACCACACATATTCATCGCTGGTCTTGAGAGCGTAGTAGACGTTCTGCTCGAACCACTGAGCCCGCTCTTCGGGGGTCAGGTGGGCGCTCAGGAACTTCTTGGTGCGCAGGTTGAAGATCTGATCCACGTAGAGGGCGTTGCTGGCCTGCACCTGGGTTTGGTACTTGCGCACGTTCTCGGGAGCGACCAGCCTCAGCGCGCCCTGACGTATATTGTGAAACGCTCGATAGAATTGCTCCGGTTCCTGATAGTAGTAGGAGCTCTCGTTGCCGTCGGTGATGATCACCTCGGGCCCGGCGGCGTCGAGCATCCCGTTCAAGAAGGCCGGCAGCAGCGCGTAGTGCTTGCCGGAGAGGCGCTGGGCCCGCTCCTGCGGATCGCGAATCCCGTAGAGGTCGCTGAAGTACCCGAGCTGGAAGAAGGTGTGCACCACGACAGCGGGCATCTCCGACATCAGCGTGCGCATGAACTCAGCGCCGCGCTTTCGCACCTGGGCTTCGTACTCCGCAAAGCTCTTCTCTGCGGCGTGGGCCTGCCGGGGATAGTGCCACGGATTCCCACCGTAGGGCTCCTGATCGAAGCAGACTCCCTTGCACCGGCCCAGCTTGGCCCCGTGTGCGATGAGCCGCACCTTGTTCAGCACGAGCGCCCAGTCCTGATCGCTGAACCAATCCATGTTCGAGGCGGCGTACATGCACAGAAAGTTGTCCCTAAACTTGTCCCACTTGATCGCCTGGAGGGCCTCGTAGTCCGGCGCCAGCATCTCCTCCGTCCAGGGCTTCAACATGAAGATCCGCCCGCCGACCGCCAGGCGCATGATCAGGCCGTCGAAGGGCCGCTTCTCCATCTCCCGAATGTGGTCACGCACGTACGCGGGCGTGCGGACATCCCACCCGTACTCGATCAGCTTCTTGACCGGAGGCATCTCACCGGCGCCTGCCGCGAGCGCGGCACCGGCGATGAGACAAGTCAGCACGCCGGCAACTGCTCCCCACTTGCGCGAGATCATAACTGTATCGCACCCCCTGTTGCCACAAACAGTTCGCTTCCGGCTGCGCTTACGCTGCCGGACACGCTGTCGGTTTGAGGAGGTTTCCCCGCGCAGCCGCCGGGCCCCTCCTGCGCCTGAGCCCCGTGGCGCGGGCCCCGCAAGAGGCCTTCACGTGCTGCTTGCGGAACCTTCAGCCAAGAGCAATCGGCGTCTGCCTTGCCCAGGAGGGGAGAACATTGGCTCACTGCCTTGCCGTTGTTGCGCTGGTGACACTCACCCAGGTCACAGTTGTGCCCATCGCCTCAGACGGGAAGCCTCAAGCCCACGTGATTCTCGCCGCCGCGCCGACGCCGGCGGAACAGACCGCGGCGCGGGAGCTGGCGCAGTACCTAACGCAGGTGACCGGCGGACAGTTCGCGATCGAGACGGAGGGTCAAGCGCCCGCGGGTCCGGGGTTGTATGTCGGCCCGACGAAGTTCGCCGCTCGCCACGCCGTGGACGCCGGCGCCCTCGGCCCCGAGGAATGGGTGCTCAAGGTCGCCGACGGCAGCCTCATCCTGGCCGGCGGGCGCCCGAGGGGGACGCTGTACGCGGTGTACCACTTCCTGGAAGATGAGGTCGGCGTCCGTTGGTGGAATCCCTTCGAGGAGAGCGTGCCGGATCGCAAGACGCTGTCGGTCGCGGCCCTGGACCGCCGCGGAACGCCCGTTTTCCGCTATCGGGACATCTATACCCTTTACGGCCGCGATGGCGGCCGGTTCGCCGCTCGCAACCGCCTGGACCGCCAGGGCGACGCTCGCATTTCCGGGGAATACGGCGGCTCAAGGGACTATGGCCCGCCCTATCACGTGCACACCTTCTTCAAGTATCTGCCCCCCAAGCAGTACTTCAAAGCGCACCCGGAGTACTATAGCGAGATCAAGGGCCGGCGCGTGGCCGACCGCACCCAGCTCTGCCTGACCAACCCTGAAGTGCGTCGGCTCGTGAAGGAGAAGCTGCGCCAGTACATCGAGCAATCGTGGGCCGCAGCCAAGGAGGCGAATCGCCCTCCGCCGCTGGTCTTCGACATCTCGCAGAACGACTGGGGCGGCCCCTGCCAGTGCGCCAAGTGCCAGGCGATCGTCAAGCGCGAGGGCTCGGAGGCTGGAGTGCTGCTGGACTTCATCAACGAGATTGCCGACTCGATCAAGGACGACTACCCCAACGTCTACATTGACACATTAGCCTATCACTACACACTGCAGGCCCCCAAAACCATCAGGCCGCGCGACAACGTGATCATTCGGCTCTGCGACCTGTCGGGCAGCGATTTCTCCAAGCCGCAGACCGATCCGGCCAACAAGAGCTTCCACGACCAGGTGATCCAGTGGTCCAAGATCGCCAAGAACCTGCGCATCTGGGACTACGCCGTCACGTATGGCCGCTATCACGGCCTGCCCTTCCCCAGCCTGCGCACCATGCCGGTGGACTATCAATTCTTCGCCGAGCACAACGTGGAAGGGATGTTCATCGAGCACGAGTTCCCCATCGCGGCCGACATGCGCGACCTGAAGATCTGGGTGCAGATTAAGCTGCTGGAAGACCCCTATCGCGACTACGAGGCCCTGGTCAAGGACTTCATGGCCGGCTTCTATGGACCCGCGGGAAGATACGTGTACAACTACCTGAAGCTGCTCGAACGGGCCGCCGACGAGAAGCCCAGCTATATCGGCGCCGGCGCAACCCCCTGGCAGTACGCCTATATTGACCTGCGGTTCGTCACCGCGGCGAACGAGTTGGCCGCCCAGGCGCTGAAGGCGGCCCAGGGCGATCCCGTGCTTTCGCGGCGTGTGCGCCATGCCTTCATGTCGCTGGATCGCGCCACACTGTTTCTCTGGAAGGCGCTGGCTGATGACTTCGTCGCGGGTGGCGGAAAGCCCGAGCAGATGCCGCTGGACCGAAAGCTGATCGCGGACCGCTACAAGACCTCCTGGTACGAGCAGATTGACCTGCGTTTGCCCGAGAATCAGCGCGCGGCCAAGAAGGCGGCCGTAGACCAAGAGGTCCAGACCTTCCTGGCGATGCCCGCCTTTGTGGAGCTTCCCGAGCAGTTCCGCGGCCGGCCTCCGGGAAGCGTGCTCCAATTCACCCCCGAATCGTACCGTCTCTGGAAGAACATCGCCAAGGAAGTC
>JALGUG010000002.1 GCA_029820995.1 Candidatus Zipacnadia bacterium | reverse complement strand
GGCACTCCGGACACGGCTGGGCCCCGTCTCTATACGCCCGCTCTAGATCTTGGTACTTCCACAGGCGGTAGTCCGGCACTCCCTTGACTCTCTTGCAGTCGGGCCGGTGCAGAATATGAGTGGTATCGTCCACCACGAACTTCGGTGCCCTATCATTCAGCGCCGCCAATGGCTGATCGAGCGCCTGCGCTAACTCCGCGAACTCCTTCAGCTTCGCCCGCGTTGTGGCATATTGCTCTCCTGCCCACGCCTCCCAGGCCTCACGCCAGAGGGTCTCCTCCTCTGACAGGCCCTGCGTCTGTCCGCACACTGCCCCCAACCACACCAACAGACACAGCGCTCCCGCGCATCCGCAAGACCTCGTACTCATCATCCCAGCTCCCTTTTGCTCGACTTCGGAGGCCGGCCAGCGCATTGCGTCCCCCTGGTCCACAAACACTAGTTCGCGACCTGCCCGACTTACCCTCCCATGGACTTGCGAGGCGACCCAACAAGGCCTTCCCCCCTCCGGCGGCGAACCTCGCCTCAACAGTCTCCGGAGGTGTCGCCATGCCCCAGACGAGCATCTGGCCGATCACAGTCGTCGGCGCGCTGTTTCTTCTCCTCGCTGCGCCCGGCTATACGGCGCCGAAGTCTGTCTCGCCGGAGGAAGCGTCACGGTGGCTCCGCTGGGTCATTCCGCTGCCGCGCCAGGTGAAGCTGGAGCGAAAGGTGACGGTCTCAGCCGCCGGGGTGTCGCTGGTGGTCCCCGCGCCCGGCGAAGTGGAGCAGACGGCGGCCGAGGAGCTGAAGGCGCTGTTCCAGGAAAAGTGTGAGGTCTCTTTGCCGGTGGCTCAGCGATCCGCTGACGGCAAGTTCAAGCTTATCCTCGGCGTCGCCACCGACGGCAAGCTGGCCGGCCATGCCGTTCCCGGCCTCGACACGATCCGGCAGTGCCTTCACCCGGAGCAGGCTTATGTCATCGCCCCAATGGGGGACAGTATCCTGCTGCTCGCCGCCCTCGATTCGCGCGGCGCATACTATGCGGCCAAGACGCTCCAGCAGCTCCTGGAGCCAACCTTCCAGGGCAAGGGCGCGACGGCCACCGTTGACGTTCCCCTGTGCGAGATCGCCGACTGGCCCGAGCTTGCCGAGCGCGGCCTCTGGGGCGGCAGCGCCGACAAGGACGTCCGCTGGCTCGCCGATCGCAAGATGAACCTGGTGGAGACCCACTCCTCGCTGACCATTGACGCAGCGGGCCACGGCGTCGGCAAGCCGAAGGTCGAGCTCATTGACGAGGGCCGCCGGCATGCGCTCAAGGTCGTGCCGATCATCACCCATCTTGACCAACTGGGCCGCACAGGTCTGTTCAAGCGTTTCCCGGAGACCAAGGGACTGGGCGAGCACGCCCGACGCCGCGTGGGCGCCGGCTTCATCCAGGCGGCCTGCTTTGCCCAGCCGAAGACCCAGGAGATCCTCGCCGACTGGTTCTCCTCCCTGGCCTCTTACCCGGGCGTCACCGACATCAACGTCTGGCTCTCCGAGCACCACGTTCGCTGCACCTGTCCCGAGTGCCAGGCATCGGGCCAGTACGCCCTGGAGGCCCGCGGGGCGGTCAACGCTTGGAAGCGCGCCGTGAAGAAGACGCCGCATGTGAAGCTGCGCATCCTGCTGACCCAGGGCAGCTATAGCTCCAACGACAAGGTGCTCGCCGAGGTCCCGCCCGAGGTCGGCGTAACGTACTATGATGGCGGACGCACCTATAACTCCAACCAGGAGCCGATGATCTACCCGCTACTCGAACAGTATGCCGCCCAAGGCCGGTGGCTCGGCTGCTATCCGCAGCTTACGGCCTCCTGGCGCATCGTCTGCCCCTGGAGCGGGCCGCAGTTCATCAAGTACCGCATGACCGAGTTCGCCGACAAGAAGCTGCAGTGCCTCTGCGGCTACGCCACTCCGTCGAATCGCTTCTATGAGTTCAACGTCACCGCTGCCGCCGAGTGGTCCTGGAACCCGCAGGGGCGCTCCGAGCGCGAGTTCGCCCTGGCCTGGGCGACCCGCGAGCGCCTCTCCGATCCCGAGAAAGCGGCCGACTGGGCCGTGACGCTGGGGCCCGTAGGCTGGGATGTCTACGGCGCGGGCGTCCCGTACCCTTGGTTCTTCGGCCGAGTGCCCGCCTTGCTCAAACAGCGCAAGCTGCCCCAGCTCGGCGAGGGCTGCTTCAAGTATTTTCCCAACAACGAGCGCTTCGCCCAGAACCTCGCCGCCTGCCGGGAGGCCCTTCGCTTGGCCACGGAGGTGAACGATCCGCGGCTCATCGAGGAGACGAAGACCATCGAGGGCTTTGTGAAGATGCTGCAGGCAATCCACGCGATGGGTGATGCTCTGGGCGACAAGCAGGAGCTGACCGACGCCGAGAAGGCGCCCATTATCGCCGCCATGACGGCCCTCGACCAGGCGGCCAACCAGACCAGCGCCGGGCTGCAGGCCTGGGGGCTCGCCGCCGCCCCGGAATTCAAGGACGGCTGGCCCTCACGCTTCACCGACACCGTCAGTGTCGTCGAGCAGACGGCCGCCGACGTGGGCGTGTACCTGGCGAAGTTCGGTATCGAGGACCCCGGCGCGCCCTATCGGCAGGTGAAACTTGGAGTGTGGCGGACGGAGGACTTCGCCGAGGGGCCCGAGGTGCACAAGAAGTGGGAGGTGACCAAGTTCCTCCACGGCCCCGGCCGGTATCAGGTTCACTTCATCTACAAGACCGGCTGGTACGGGCTGGGCATTCATCGCGTGACACTCATGTCCGCGCCGCCGGACCAGCCCGACCAGCTCACCGAGATCGCGCGCGACGAGCACGAGGGCACCGCGGCTTATCGGAATGTCGCGAACTTCTACGAGTTCGACATCGAGAAGCTGGTGCCGAACTTGCGCTACTTCGTCGTCGCCGACATCCGCGGCTGCCCGAAGGAGAGCCCGCCCGACAAGCAGGGCTGCGGTGGCGAGCTGCGCTTCCGCAAGCTCCGGCCGGAGTAGGGAGGCTACCGGGCCTCCCGACGAGAAGGAGGGGCCGCATCGGGTATGCTCCGGGCCCCATTCAGCCCGCATTTTGGGCTTCGGCTGCATACTCGGCGTCGCTCGCCTCGGTGAGCGGCACTCGTGCTCCGCCTCATCTACATCCAGCGGCGCCCGTGCCGCCCCTGATGGAGCCTCTCACAGCTCAAACAGCCGCTTGGCATTCAGACCGAGGATCTTGCGCTTGTCGTCGTCCTCGAGCCGCGCGAAGACGACGCGGCCCAGGCCGGGCCGGGGGTCAATGAAGGGGATATCAGTGCCGAACAGCACCCTATCGGCCCCCACGCGCTCCACCATAACTTCCAACGCCCGGAAGTGCAGGCCCGAGCCCGTCAAATCGAGATACAGGTTCTCTCGCTTCTTCGCCTCCTCGCAAACCGCATCAATCATCTCCCAGTTCGTCGCCGAGTGCGCCACGAGCACGCTGACGTTCTGGTACTGCTCAGCCAGCTTGCCCAGGATCGCGGGCCCGCCGAACTTGCAGCCGGACCACGAGTGCGACAGCACCGGGATCCCCTTCTCGTTGGCGTCGCGCAATCTCCGCCTCGATCTCCTCCTGGGGATACTTCGGATTGACGGTCACATAGGGCACGATCCGGCCGGGGAACTGCTGCGCCGCCGCGTGAACCTCCTCGTTGCCCGCTCGGTAGTCGGGACCGATGCAGTTGTGCGGCGCGCTAACGATGGTGTCAATGCCGGCGGCGTCCAGGCAGCTCACCATCCCCGCGGCGTCGTTGTCCGGAATGTGGAAGTTGTACCACGGCCCCATGTGCGCGTGCGCGTCAATGATCAGCTCGTCCCTTAGCACCTCTCCCAGCTTCGCCCGGTCGTAGATACTCATCGCCATCTCACTCACCCCTCCCAAGCAAACGCCGCAGCGTGCCCCCCGCGATCGCCTGCTTGCTTGCCTCGGGCACCTCGGCCAGCAGGATCGGTGTGATCGCGCCGCCGCCGTCTCGCACGGGCAACCCCGTCCCGAAGATCAGCCGCTCGGGACCGAAGCGCGCGCAGACGCTCTCAATGCCCCGGTGCGTCTGATAGGTCGCCGTCTCCACATAAAGGTTATCGAACTGCTCCCAGAGCGCGTACAGGTAGCGGTCGGTACGGTAGAACGGCTCGAGCAAGATCACCGGCAGCCTCGGATGGCCTCGCAAGAGCTCCGCCAGCTCATCCCACGTCACTTGCGCCACATCCAGCAGCAGAACCATGCCGCTCTCCTCCAGCGACGCCAGCACTCTTCCTGCGCACCATTCGGTCAATCGGTAACTGTGCTGCTTCGGGAACAGCCGAACGGCGCGCATACCCAGGGCGGCCAGATATGCGGCCGGATCGCCGTTTCCCATCTCCCGGGTGGCGGAGGGCAGCAGCACCGCGCAGCCGTGCAGCCGCTCTTGACCCGCAAGCTCCTCGGCCAGCATCTCGTTGCCCTTCGCAGGGTCCCAGTCCACTGAGCCGGCATGGTACACCAGCGCTTCAGCGATCCCGAAGTAGTCCATCTGCTCCACCAGCGCCTCTGCGGTTTCCAGGTTCGTGCGGTGAGGCGTCGTCGGACGCCCAATCCGCGCATGGCAATCGAAGAACGAGGCCGTTGCGCAATCCACTGGTCGCTCCTTTCTGCGCACCTGCGCCCAGGGCGCAAGACCAGGTTCGGCCATGAGGTCGCCGCGTCCTTCACCTTGTTCGTGAAGGGCGCACATGGCGTACCGTCGAACACTGGCCTCAGTGCGAGCATCCGACCTCGCCGTCCCATGGCCGGACAGGCACAGCGTCCGCGGAGGGGAGATAAGTTCCCCAGCGTTACAGGAACGGAGAACAGGTTAGCATGATGAACCGGACGGAAAGCGCAAAGCCGGTGGCGCTAATCACCGGTGCAGGACGCGGCATCGGGCGGGCAACGGCCATCGCCTTTGCACAGGAGGGCTACGATGTCAGCCTCACCGCCCGCACGCAGGCGCAGCTTGAGGCTACTGCCGGCGAGTGCCAGGCGGCCGGGGCAAAGGCGCTGGTGCTGCCGGGAGACGTGTCCGATCCGGTGAGCGTGAGCCGGGTCGTGGGAGCGACGCTCGACCAACTCGGCCGGATTGACGTGCTCGTGAACAACGCGGCCGCCTTCAAGGTTGCACCGGTCGCCGAGACCTCGATTGATGACTGGGACCATATGATCGCCGTGAACCTCCGAGGCGTGTTTCTCTACACGAAGGCCGTCCTGCCACACATGAAGGCGCGCGGCAGCGGCTGCATCCTGAACATGGCCTCGATGGCCGGGAAAAAGTGGTACTTGAACCAGGGCGCCTATTGCGCCTCCAAGTACGCCGTCGTGGGGCTGTCCAAGGTGCTGGCCGCGGAGCTGCAGCACGACGGCATCCGCGTCACTGCGATCTGTCCCGGCGGTGTGGACACGGAGCTGGTGCGGGCCCAGCGACACGATGTGGACTTCTCGGACTACATGCGCCCCGAGACCATCGCGCAGGTCTGCGTGTTCCTGGCCCGTCTTCCTGCCGACGCCGCTATTGACGAGCTCATGGTCCGCCGCTGGCTGGCCTCGCCGTTCTAGCGAGCGCCCGCAGGACCCCCCTTCCTGATAATGGCCATTTCTGAAGCCCGCTCCACCTCGCAACGCCCTCGCGCCGAACCCCGCACCCTCGGCGTCACCTGGCGCTCGGTTGTCCTCGGCGTGGTCCTGGCGCCACCCAACTGCTACTGGGTGCTCATGATGGGCGAGGTGCGCTATTCCGGCCACCCGACTACGGTCTCGCTGTTCTTCAACGTGATCTTCACTCTTCTCGTGCTTACCGGCGCGAATGCCCTCTTCGGTCGCTTGTTCCCCCGCGTCGCCCTCAGCCGCGGCGAGCTGCTGGTCGTCTACACGCTGCTGTCGCTCTCGTCGGCCATCGCCGGCCACGACGGCATTCAGATGCTCGCGCCAATCATGTCGTCGCCCTTTTGGTTCGCCACAAAGGAGAACGGCTGGGCGGACCTGTTCCACAAATGGATCCCCCCCTGGCTGGCCGTGTCCGATGAGGACACGCTGACGCCGCTGTTCGAAGGCCACGCCACGCCGTACCACGCCGAGTTCCTCCGCATGTGGCTGCCCCCGGCACTGGCCTGGTCGGCGTTCATCGTGCTGATGATGTTCGTGATGCTCTGCCTCAATGTCATCGTGCGCCGGCAGTGGACTGAGTATGAGAAGCTGAGCTACCCTCTCATCAAGGTCCCGCTGGAGATTGTAGAGCCACACGGGCGGCTGTTTCGCGATCATCTGATGTGGATCGGATTCGCGATCGCCGCGGGGCTCGATATCCTCAACGGCTTGCATATGTGGTTCCCGCAGCTCCCCACGGTGCGCACGCGCATCTACGACCTACACCGCTACTTCAGGCACCCGCCCTGGATCGCCCTGGGCTGGACGCCCATCTCCTTCTATCCCTTCGCCGTGGGGCTAGGCTACTTGCTCCCCCAGGAGCAGCTCTTCTCGTGCTGGGTCTTCTACTTTTTCTGGAAGGGCGAGCGCGTGATCTCCTATCTGCTCGGCTTCGCGCCGGTGCGCTGGACCGAGAGCGCGCCCCCGTACATCAACGAGCAGTCCTTCGGCGGGTACATGGGACTGCTGATCTTCTCCCTGTGGGCGATGCGTCTGCACTTGCGCGACGTGGGCCGACACCTGCTCGGCCGGCCGCGACCGGAGGATCAGGCTGAGCCGGTCAGCTACTCCGTCGCGGTCTACGGCGCACTAACCGGGATCGGGCTGCTAATCGCCTTCTCACTGGCGGCAGGGATGTCGCTGTGGGCCGCATGTGCCTTCTTTGCGATCTACTTCGGCCTATCGGTTGTCATCACGCGCATCCGCGCCGAGCTGGGACACCCGGTACACGATCTGCACTTTGCCGGACCCGACTTGCTGATACCCAAGATCGTGGGCACCAAGCACATGCGCGGTCAGGACCTCACGATGCTGTCCTTTTACTTCTGGTGCAATCGGGCCCACCGCAATCATCCGATGCCGCACCAACTCGAGGGCTTCAAGCTCGCCGAGGAGACCGGCATTGCCTGGCGGCGGCTCTTCTACGCCATGATTCTGGCCAGCATTGTGGGCGCACTGGCGTCCTTCTGGGCCTATGCTGACGCCGGATGCCGCCTCGGGGTGACGGCCAAGTGGACCGGCGCGGCACGCCACTTCGGCCGCCAGCCTTTCCAGCGCCTCCAAGGCTGGCTGCTGAATCCGCAGGGGACTGACATCCCGTCCATCATCGCGATCCTGGTGGGCGTCAGCTTCGTGGTCAGCCTAATGTTCCTGCGGGGCCGCTTTGTGGGCTGGCCCCTGCATCCGGTGGGCTACGCGGTGTCCAGCAGTTGGTCCATGAACTGCCTGTGGCTGCCCCTGTTCATCGCCTGGGCCTGCAAGTCCGCGATCCTGCGCTATGGCGGGCTTAGGACCTACCGGCGCGCCATTCCGTTCTTCATCGGACTGGTGCTCGGCGAGTTCACGGTGGGAAGCTGCTGGACGCTACTGGGGATTGCCCTGGGCCGCCCAACATACGGCTTTTGGGTCTAACGCCGAGCGCGACGACCGAACATCCGCTCACTTCCGTACACCGAGCTCACACGTAACAAGAGGGATGCCTCGCAGCAGCGAGGAACATAGCAACATGCCAACAAGCGGTTCTGGCAAGGACCGATCTCGATACGGGATAGGCGAATGGTACGGCAAGTCCTTCGTGCGGCTTTCCGCGAACGAGCGGAAAGCTCTTGCGAATATGCAATCCCTACCAAAGAAAGACCAGCCGCCGCAGGTATGCATACCGCGTTCCACACCACAAAACCCGATCCTCTGCACGAAGCAGGGCGGTGTGTGCTCACTCCGTCTATACACCAAGTCTGAGGGTACGAACCGCGTGTCCGTCGCACCCGGCAACTTGGGGCGCTTACGAACGACTTGCCCGTACAGGTTCGAACAGAACGCACTGATCTACCACTGGATTGGGGAGACGCTCGTCGGAACCAAGAAGCCAATCATCGTGAAGGAGGTCGGCTTCCTGGAGCGCGGTGATAGTGACGCGGCGACAGCCGCTCGCGAGGACGTCGGGCGTATTGATAATGTCCTCGTTCATCCCCGCAAAGACCCTCTTTGCTGGTGTGCGCTCGAAATACAGGCGGTGTACTTCTCGGGGGCCGCAATGAGCGTCGAGTTCGCCATGCTGCGCAGGCATGGCGGCCGAGGACTACCGTTTCCAGCAGGTCAACGTAGGCCAGACTATCGCAGCAGCGGGCCGAAGCGCCTCATGCCTCAACTGCAGATCAAAGTGCCGTCTCTCCGCCGATGGGGGAAGAAGATGGCCGTCGTGGTAGATGAGGATTTCTTCGCCGCACTCGGACCGATGGATAAGGTGTCACATCCCTCCAACGCAGATATCCTGTGGTTCGTTGTTGGATACACTGAGACGGGAGGGCACGCTCAGTTGGAGCGCAGGTTCGTCCGCATGACCACACTCGAGCGGGCCGTCGAAGGTTTGACCGCGGGCAGACCCGTCACGCTCGACACTTTCGAAGCGCGCATACGCCAAAAGCTGAACAGGTCATGAGCTATTCGCCCAGCCAGTCGAGGCTGCGGCCGATAACAAGCTCGGTTTTATGAGAGTGGTGCGTCGTCTTCATCGGCACTTCGCGTACCTCCAGACCGTGGGCCTCAGCCAAGCCTCGGATGTGGTCTGTGGCATCGTATGTTATCAAGAAATCCCCTCTTAGTATATCCACTACGTCGAACAACCGGCCATGGTCAATCTCGCTGTGACGGTATAATCTCCTACCTGCGCGCGTATAGGGGGGATCAATGAAGTACGCAGCGTCGGTGCGGCCGGCGTTCGCCTCCATTGCGGCAATGCCGTTCCCTTGAACAAAATGGATACGATCCCTCAGGCGCACAATGTCGAGAATCCTCCGGCAAAGTGTCTCGGGATACCAGCGTGAAGCCAGTCCCTTACCGTTTTCGCCCAGCTTCATGACGCCGGCCCCCGGCGCCAGGATGCCACCCCGGCTTATCCTGTTTCGAACAATGGTCGCGAACGCACGCTCTCGAAGGGAGCGACGCCCCTTGGCTACTGCTGTCCGAACCGATTCGCCGGACACTTGGAAAGACACGATCCGATCCGCAAGCCACTCACCGTCACCATTCAGGATCGTCTGCCAGACCGCCGCTATGTCCTCGTCCAACTCCACAAGGGTCACCCTCTCGGCGAGGCCCTCGAAGGCCACGGTCAGCCCGACGATGGCACCGCCGGCAAACGGCTCGATGAATTCCCTAACGGTACTCCTGTCGCTCCTCAGCCATCGCCTAATGTACGGCACGAACCAGGTCTTGCCACCGGGGTAACGAAAGGGACTGCGCATCGGCACCGATGCGACATTCACTATGCCGCCTGGTCGGCCGCCCGTACGGAATCCGAGCTCAAGTTGACCTACTCTCCTCTGCCTTTTTCCGCTCATGCTGCTTCATCCCAGGTGTGCTCATGGATCGGGCAGAACGTACCGCGGGTTCGCCTACTCGCCGGCCGGCTGAGGTTGCGCCTCTGGACCCGGCGCCGCTCGCCGCGCCGCCACAGGGTCCCACATTGACGTGGGGGCGCCTGGAGCCGCGCAGTGTCTGTCGCCGCCCGCTTGTTTGGCCTCGTACATGGCCAGATCGGCTGCGCGCAAAAGAGCGTCCATCTCCAAAGCGCCCTCGCCCTGATACGTCGCGGAGCCGACGCTGAGTGTGAGGCGTATGGGGCCCTCACTGGTCGCAATGTCGCTCTGCCGCGCGGCCCGCAGCAGGCGTTCCGCTAGTTGGGCCGCCCCCTCCGCATCCGTCTGCGGCAGCACCACCAGGAACTCGTCTCCGCCATACCGTCCCAGCGTGTCCGCCAATCGCACTGCCCCCTGCAGCTCATGCGCCAGGGCCTTCAGCACGCGGTCGCCCACTTGGTGCCCGTGCCGGTCGTTGACGCTTTTCAAGCCGTCCACATCCGTCATCAAGCAGGATAATGCGTGACCGTAGCGCTGGGCCGCAGCCAACTCCTGCTCCAGCGCCTGGAATACCTGTCGCCGCGTAGCCACGCCTGTCAACTCATCTTGCAGCAGAGCGTCCTCTGCCGCTCGCTGAGCCCGCGTGAGTTGCTGCCTCAACCGGAAGTTCGCCCACGAGGTCGCCAGCAAGGACACCAGAATGTCGAGCGCTCCCGCCGCCGCTTCATCATACGCCGTGGGCCGCGCGAAGCACACTCCCACCACGCCCGATACCTGCTGGCTGCCGGCGCGGATCGGTGTCAACACGCATGCGCGAAAACCTAACCGGTCGGCGAAGGGCAGCGTCGAGGCAAATGATGCCTCTGTGTGCAAGTCCTCCACCCACCGCATAACACCTTCCGGCCGCTCCGCAATCGGACCGCCATACGCCAGGATGGTTAGGTGCAGCGAGTACTCCGCAGCAGGGAACCCCTCGGGGAAGGTGGACAGACAAAGCGCCGGTCGCGTCGGGTCATCCCCCGACAGGACGGCGAATGTGTACTCACCTCCCAGGAACTCCTGCAGACCCTTCAGCGCCGGCCTTAGATCCGGTTGCTCCTCATCTAGCGCCGAGGCCAAACGCGCTACATCCCTCAATGCACCCCACGAGAGCTCTTCAACCATTGTTGCTGCAGCCTCCACTCCTACAGGGCCTGGCAGCCCCTGCCTAGTTCGATTCTAGTCTGATCATTGCGCGCTGAGGTACACACTGACGTTCCCCACAATCGCCCTGATGCCCTGCTTGAATCTGTAAAGTTTTTTACAATTCCGTAACAACAGCGGACATCACCACGAGCGTTTTTACTCCGACCTGTTTCATAACCTCTGTAGAAGCACGCTTCCGTCGCATTATCGCGCTGAGGCCATGAAGCCCCGATCGGCCTGCGCAGTGCCTCGCTGAGTTTGCAGCCGTCCAGCCGAGGGTATACTAAGTGTAACACCGAAAACGAGGAGCGGATGCCACTGGTATTAGCGACAGTTCACAATCTCAGAGCCCGCCGGGAAGACGAGATCGCTACGCAGGGGCACGAGGAACGCAGAGACGCGTAGTCTCCGCCTAGGTCTAGAAATCAACCGATTGACCATTGGCGATCAACCCGGCGGGCTCGCTAGTTCTGCCACCGGCTCAAGTCACCGCTCAACTTGTCCGGTGGCTTCACGTTCGCGGGGAGCCTTAGAGGCCGACATCAACGTCCTTGGTGCACCTCATCTTTACTGCCGCTCTGTTCTCTCACGCTGCGGCCGTTCGATAAAGCAGGTCTCTCCAGTCCGGCTTGCGAAGACACAATAGGCTAGAGCCCTGACCGCCACGTGCCCACAGCCCAATCAGCTTGGACCGCACAACAGTGGAGGTGTCCTGTGTCCGTTCACCATCGCGTGATCAACGCCATCGCCTGTGTGCTCCCGGTCATGTTGGGCGCGTTGCTCTCTGCGCCCGTCTGCGCCGAGCAACCAGCGGGGCAGAGCGCCCTGGAGCGCCGACTCCAGGCTGCGCGCCTGATCAGAGCCGAGATCAATCGCGTGCAGCAGGCGCTTCTGAGCTTGGAGCAGCAGGTCACCAAGCTCGACAGTAGGCTGGACGATCTCACCCACCGACTGGAAAGGCTGGAGTCGGATCGCGAGCGGCTGCCCGGGCCGCCGGAAGCCAAGGTCACGCTGCTGGGGCCGCCCGGCCCGCGTCCGCAGGGCAGTCCATTGCGAGTCCGCGTTACCGTGGACAGTCCATGCTACCTGAGCGTATTCAACATTGATCCCAACGGGCAGATTACCATTCTGTACCCGCTGGCGCCCCGAGCGGACAACTTCGTTCCGCGGGCTGGAACCTACGATCTCCCACCCCGGGGGACCAAGTGGCGAGTCGGGTCGCCCGCCGGCATGAATACCATCAAGGCGGTCGCCGCCCTGATCAAGTGGCCGGTCACCAAAGACCTGGCGGCACAACAGCGCTCGCCGCTCATCGGGTGCGCCGAGGCTACCATTAGCTACGAGGCGACACCGCGGCACTAATACCGACCCGGACATTGTATGTCGCCGGAGTGCGATCATGGAGACGCGCACAGAAACGGATTCCTTCGGCACGTTGGAGCTCCCGGCAGACGCGTACTACGGTATCCACACAGCGCGTTCGCTCGAGAACTTCCCGATCAGCGGCCGCCGCGTCCCACTCCCGCTAATCCGCGCCTATGCACTCGTGAAGAAGGCTGCCGCACTCACGAACCGCGACCTGGGGCTGCTGCACGCAAAGCTCGCGGAGGCCATCGCGCACGCAGCCGACGAACTGGCTGACGGCCCGCTGGCGGAGCACGTCGTCGTGGACCTGTTCCAAATGGGCGCCGGCACCTCGCTGAACATGAATGTTAATGAGGTGCTCGCCAATCGCGCTGCCGAGCTCCTGGGCCACACACGCGGCGCCACAGATGTCGTACATCCCAATGACCACGTCAATCTGGCCCAGTCCACCAACGACACGTATCCGACCGCCATGCGGATCGCTGCGCGCGTGGAAGCCGGCAAATTGCTGCCCGCCCTGGACGCACTGGCGGAGGCGCTGGCGGCGAAAGCGGTGGAGTTCGACGCCTTCGTCAAGTCCGCCCGCACACACTTGCAGGATGCAGTGCCCATTCGGCTCGGACAGGAGTTTGCGGGGTATGCCGCGGCCATACGCAAGGCACGCCGCCTAGTCGCGGAGGCCTCGGTGGAGATCGAGGAGTTGGGCCTCGGCGGCACCGCCGCCGGGACGGGCCTCAACGCCCATCCCGACTATCCGTACCGAGCGGTAACGCTGCTGCGCCAGTGGACCGGCATCAACTTCCGCAACGCTCCCGACCTGCGCGAGGCCATGCAGAGCAATCTGCCTATCGCCCGGGTCTCCGGTTCGCTGCGCGACCTAGCGCTGGAGCTGATCAGATTGGCCAATGACCTGCGGCTCCTGTCCTCCGGGCCGAACACCGGTCTAGCCGAGATTGCTCTGCCGCCCATCTTGCCCGGCTCGTCCATCATGCCCGGCAAGGTCAACCCTTCCTTGGCCGAGATGCTCAACATGGTCTGTTTCCAGGTGATCGGCAACGACCACACGATTGCCCTGGCGGTGCAGGCCGGACAGCTCGAGCTCAACGTTATGATGCCCATCATGGCGCCCAACCTGCTGGAGAGCATCCAGATCCTGACCAACGCTCTGGCTATCTTCACTGAGTGCTGCGTCAAGGGCATCGAGGCCGACGAGCAGCGCTGTCGGCAGTACGCGGAGGCCAGCCTGGCCCTGGCCACCGCCCTCGCGCCCCTCTTGGGATACGATCGGTGCGCGGAGATAGCGAAACGCTCCCGACAGACGGGCGAGACGCTGCTAAGTATAATCCAACGAGAAAAGCTGCTCACACCAGACGAACTGCGGGAAGCGCTTGACCCACGGCGTATGACCGAACCCCGCTTTGACGACGAGCAGTGATGACGCCCCACAGGGCTGAGACGGATCCACAGGAGGGTATTGCGGCAATGCGCACTGTGATCATTCTTGGTTCAGGCCCCGCGGGCTTGACAGCCGCGCTGTACTCCGCGCGAGCGGAGCTGGAACCGCTGGTTATTGAGGGGACCGAGGCCGGTGGCCAGCTCATGATCACCACCGAGGTGGAGAACTATCCTGGCTTTCCGGAAGGAGTGCTAGGGCCCGAGCTGATGGAGTTGTTCAAGCAGCAGGCGAACCGATTCGGCGCCGAGCACGTCATGGGCGACGCGACCGCGGTGGATCTGAGCCGGCCGCCTTTCACAGTGACAGTGGGCTCGGACACCCACGAGTGCCGGACGCTGATCATCGCCACCGGAGCGAGAGCGCGCCTCCTCGGGCTGGACTCGGAGCTGAAGCTCATGGGCCACGGCGTGTCCGCCTGTGCGACCTGCGACGGGTTCTTCTTCAAGGATAAGAAGGTCATGGTCGTCGGCGGCGGCGATTCGGCCATGGAGGAGAGCCTGTTCTTGACGCGCTATGCCAGTAGTGTCACAGTGATCCACCGCCGCGACGAGCTGCGCGCCTCCAAAATCATGCAGCAGCGTGCCTTCAAAAACGAGAAGATTGATTTCCTCTGGAACTCCGTCGTCGTGGACATCCTCGACGTGAACCAGGGCCGGGTCACAGCCGTCAAGGTGCGGAACGTTAAAACCGACGAGATCACCGAAATCCCGTGTGACGGCGTGTTCATGGCCATCGGCCACGAGCCGAACACCAGCCTCTTTGCCGGCCAGTTGGAAATGGACGAGAACGGCTACATCGTCACCCGCAACGGAACGCACACCAGCGTGCCGGGCGTCTTCGCCTGTGGAGACGTGCAGGATACGCGCTACAAGCAGGCCGTAACCGCAGCCGCCTCAGGCTGCATGGCCGCCCTCGATGTGCAGCGTTACTTGGCGGAGCAGGAGGGGTAGCGCGCTGCGCCGGTTCGCGCCAAACCTATGTTCTTTGTGGCACAGGGACCACGTTGGCCGGAAGGCTTGCCACGCATCTTGCACCCAGAACCGAACAAGCGCATGGTGAGCAAGCAGCCGTGACGTGAGGGAGTATCCTATCTTGCCGGAGCGACCACAGTGGGGGCACTCATCAGACTACGCAACCGGCCCCAAGATCATTGCTGACGGAAGCAAGGACTCCCTGGGGAACCCTGAGTACACCGGAGAGCCGTTTGTCGACTTCAAGAACGTGGATCCGGAGACGGACCTGCAGTCCCTCAATCTCAACTGGCGCGAGCGCGATCTGCCCGAGAGAGAGCGCACCAAGCACGTCCATCGCTTGCACCCTTACCTGGGCAAGTACATCCCCCAGCTCGTAGAGATCTTCCTCCGTAAGTTCCGGCCCCGCTTCGTCTGCGATCCCTTTGTCGGCAGTGGCACCACCTTAGTTGAAGCAGCAGCTCTTGGTATTGATTCCTTTGGGGTAGATATCTCTCCCTTCAACTGCCTCCTGAGCAAAGTCAAGACCGACCAGTACGATCTGCCTCGTCTCAGGCATGAAGTCTACGACATCCTGCACCGTTCGCAGACCAGCGATTCCTCCCTGTTCTCTCCGGCCCATGGGCACGACTGCCGCCTCCGCCCGACCGAGTACATATCCCGGTGGTTCGCTCCGCGGGCCCGAGAAGAACTGCTTTCATACTGCGCCCTCATCCCCGACTATGAATATGCCGACGTGCTCAAGGTCATCCTGTCGCGCGCAGCTCGCTCTGCTCGCCTGGTCCCCCACCATGAGCTCGACTTTCCCAAGCAGCCGCAACGAGTGCCGTACCAATGCCGCAAGCATGGTCGCATCTGTCACCCCGTGCAGGAGGCCCGCAAGTTCCTAGTGCGCTACAGCAGTGACACGGTCCATCGCATTGCCGAGTTCGCCGCCATCCGCCGCGAAGCACGAACCACCGTTGCCTGCGGCGACGCCAGAGAGGTGGATTTCCCCGTCGCGGACCTCCTCATTACTTCGCCCCCCTACCTCGGCCTCATTGACTATCACGAGCAGCACAGGTACGCATACGAACTGCTCTCACTTCTTCCGGACCCTTTTGGCAGCGTCGGTTTCAAGGAGCGAGACGGTCTCAGGAATGCTGAACTCGAAATAGGACCGGCCTCTGCAGGGACATCCCGCGCGCAGCGCGACAAGTACGTCCAGGCAATCAGTGCTGCCCTGCTCAAAGCCCTAGAGCCTATGACTGCCGGAAGCCACATCGTCATCGTGGTCAACGATAAGAACGGTCTCTATGCTGACATCGCCGACACATTGCCTGTCCAGCCCGTCACAGTCCTCAATCGGCACGTCAATCGGCGCACCGGACGTCGCTCCGGAGCCTTCTATGAACAGGTCCTCATTTGGGAGAAGGGCGCATAAGCACGAGCCTCGAGCGCACCATCAGCAGCGGGCTCGAAGGCTTGAAATCCACCGCTCCGCGCCCCAAAAGCACCGGGGACGGACACCATGTCCGCCCCCGGGTTCTTGCACCGCCAGGTGAGCCTCAGGCTGACTTGCGCCGACGCCGGGCCTTCGCAGGTCTCAGCGCGATCTCCAGTACCTCGTCCAGCGTGTCAACAAATCGAAACTCGAGCTGCTTCTTGACCTGTTCTCCCAAGTCCTCCAGATCGTTCTCGTTGTGGCGCGGCAAAATGACGGTCTTGATGCCCGCGCGCCGGGCCGCCAGGCACTTCTCCTTAATCCCGCCGACCGGCAGCACCTTCCCCCGCAAGGTTATCTCTCCCGTCATCGCCAGATCAGGGCGCGCCGGCCGATCGGTCAGCAAGCTGGCCAGAGCCGTCACCATCGTTACGCCCGCCGAGGGTCCATCCTTGGGCACTCCGCCCGAAGGGACATGGATATGCAGGTCATTGCGCTGGAACACCTTGGCCTCAATGCCGAGCCGGGCGGCATTCGCTCGGACGTAGCTCACCGCCGCGTGAGCCGACTCCTGCATCACGTCTCCGAGCTGTCCGGTCAGCGTCAAGTGGCCCTTGCCCGGCATGATCGTCGCCTCGATGAACAGCACTTCCCCACCTTGTTGCGTGTAGGCCAGTCCGCAGACGACACCGGGCCGTGATACGCGCTCGCGCACCTCGGCAAAGAACTTGGGCGGCCCGAGGAATTCGTGCAGGTTCTTCACCGTAACCTTTGGCGGCGGCTTATCGGCCGCGACCTGCCGCGCAACCTTGCGGCAAATCGTGCCGATCTCGCGCTCAAGATTGCGCAACCCGGCTTCGCGAGTGTAGTCGCGGATGATCGCCTTCAGCACCGCCGGCGAGAAGCGGCACTGCTTGGCCTTCAGACCGTGCTCCTCGCGCTGGCGCGGCACCAGAAACTTGCGGGCGATAATGAGCTTGTCCTCTTCCGGATAACCGGGCAGGCTCAGGACCTCCATGCGGTCCTGCAGCGCCGGCGGGACGGTGTGCAACACGTTGGCGGTAGTGATGAACAGCACCTTGGACAGGTCAAAAGGCACATCCAGGTAGTGGTCCTGGAAGGAAAAGTTCTGCTCGGGGTCGAGCACCTCCAGCAGCGCCGCCGAGGGATCGCCGCGGAAGTCGGCTCCCAGCTTATCTACCTCGTCGAGCATGAACACCGGGTTGTTGGTCCCCGCCGTCCGCAGACCTTGAATGATGCGACCGGGAAGCGCCCCGACATAGGTGCGCCGATGCCCCCGAATCTCGGCCTCGTCCCGCACCCCGCCCAACGAAATCCGCACGAACTTCCGCCCCATGGCCCGTGCAATGGACCGACCCAAGCTCGTTTTCCCCACGCCCGGAGGACCTACGAAGCACAAAATCGGGCCGTGCATGCTGTCCTTCAACTTCCGCACCGCCAGATACTCCACCACGCGATCCTTGACCTTATCTAGGTCGTGGTGGTCTGCGTCCAGTACCTTTTGTGCCTCTGCAATCGCCAGTTTATCCTCGCTTGACTTGGTCCACGGCAGTTCCGTCAGCCAATCGAGGTACGTCCGACACACCGTGTACTCGGCTGAAGCCGGAGACATCCGCCGCAGCCGGTTAAGTTCGCGCTCTGCCGCCTCCCGAGCCTCGGGAGACATCTCGGCCTGTTCGATCTTCTCCCGCAGCTCCTCAATCTGCGCTGCCTCGCTGTCCTCCTCGCCCAACTCCTTTTGTATCGCCCGAAGCTGTTGGCGCAGGTAATACTCCCGCTGCGCCTTCTCCATCTCCCCCTTGGCCTCGCTCTGCACCTCCTGCGCCACGGCCAGCCCCGCCAGTTCCCGCCGCGTCAGCTCGATAACCTTGCGCATGCGCTCATTGACGTCGAAGGTCTCCAGCAGCTCCTGGCGCTCCGCCACCTCGATGTTCAGATTCGACGCCACCAAGTCGGCGATCGTGCTCGCGCTCTCAATGTTGATGGCATGAACGTAGACGTCGTCGGGCAGGTACGGCGATACCTCTACGACCTGCTTGAACAAGGTCAGAAGCTGCTGTTGAAGTGGCTCCAGTTCCTGCTCGTCGCTGATGATATCTTCCCGCGTCCGCGCCCCGGCGACCAGGTACGGATCCGTGTGGATGTACCCGGTGATCTCGACCCGACTCACCCCGCGGATCAACAGCCGCCGCGAATCGTCGGGCATCTTCATCATCTTCAAGATCTGCGCCGAAGCCCCCACGGTGTACAGGTCGTCCGGTGTCAAGACCTCCTTGTCCGGGTCCTTCGCCGCGACCACCGCTATCATGCGGTCGCCGGCCAGCGCGTCGTCAATCATCTTCGCCTCGCCGCCCGCTTCCGCGGCCACGGGCGCCACCATCGCCGGAAAGATCACGGCGCGTCGCAGTGGGAACACGGGTAGACGCGTGGGGGTCGGTGGGGCTTCCGGTACACCTTCCAGCGGGATGCCGTCCTCGGGCATAATCGTCAGCAGCACTCACGACCGCGCTTCTGCCGCGGCTGCCGTCGCGGCAAGACTTCGCGCCGCAGCCTACTCAATGTGAACCGTCGTCGGGCCCGGCGGGCGCGGGCGTTTCGGCAAGGCGATCCTCAGGAACCCGTCGCGATACCTCGCCTTCGCCTGGTCCGAATCGACGCGCTCTGGCAATTGCACGAAAGTCAGGAAGTTGCCGTACTCGATGCTAAGCTGATGATAGATCCGGTGATGGCCGGCGCCGGGATCGGGCCGTTCCCCGCTGACCTTCAGCGTGGTCTCATCCACGTTGATCTCAATCTTGCTTGGGTCCACGCCCGCGACCTCGATCCGCACGATGATCTCCTCCTCCGTCTCGTACACGTCCGTCGGCGGAGAAAAGCCGCGTGAGGCGGGGATAATCGGGGGGTCCGTCGGACGCTGCCACTGTACAACAACACGCTTGCGGGTGAGTCCCACCCTTCGAGGGTTATGCCCCCGTAGCCCGGCTGTAAGCGCCGCCATCACGCTGCCTCCTTCACGCACAAGAGCGCCGACCCCAAGCCTTTAAACCTTGCCCATCGGCCCCCTACGACGGGAGCACTATGATAGCACCTGCGACGCCGAAAAGCAAGCACTGTCAAACGAGGGGTCAACGAGAGGAACTGTGGAGTAAACGCTACCTCCGGGGCACAGCCGCCAGCACGAACACGATATCGCTGGTCTGGCGGTGCCCGGCCCCCGCCCGGAGTGGAACGCCTCCGTCGTCCCTCTGGTTAGGGCCCAGGCTGTAGACCATCGCCCTGTTGTCTTCGACGCGATAGTGGAAGGGTTCCCCAGTAAAGGGGTCGGTCAGGGGTTGGGGGATGACCTCGGGCACCAGGGCCCTGAGGTCCGCGGGCCACGTCTGTTGACGCAGGCGATACAGCTTGAGCGCCACCAGGAGCTGCATGCCCCGGCAGCGGGCAGTGTTGCGGGTGACCTGATCCAGCGCCCGTTTGAACGCCGGCATCAAGGCCTGGGCAGCGCGGTCCTCAGCCGCGACCACTACGGGCTGCGCACAGGCCTCCGGATACGGCTTCCGGGCCCACTTCACTGCTTGCCCGAAGTAGCCGTCGAGCTGCCCCAGCACGTCCTCGGCCGAGAAGCCCGGCTTCAGGCCGAGCTCCTTCAGAGTGGCCTCTTGACCCTTGGGGTCCGCGGCAAGCCGTCGGACGGCGATACCCGTCAGCTCGAACTCACGCTGAAGCACGTCCGCGTAGGAGACCTCGTTCCGCTCGAACTTCTGCAGGAGCCCGAGCAGCTCGCGTAGCTCCGCCTCGCGGGCCATGGCCCGCGAAACCCACTGCTCCAGCTCTCGCCAGGCCAGACCTTCGACCGCGATGCTGACCAGCTTGTGAATCAATCCACCACCGCGGGCTGTGTCCTGGCCCAGCTTCAGCAGATCGCGGTAGCTTTGACACGCGTGGGCCCATTCGCCCTTGTCCTCATACATCCACCCCTCAACCACCAGGGCACGCCCCAGCCGGCGAAATCCAGCCAAATACGGCAGCGGCTGGTCGAACGAGGTCACAGCCGGCATGACGCACGGAAGCGCCAAGCCCAGACGCAGCTCGTCCAGCGCCGCCTGCGCATCCTTCACCGCCCAGGCGGCCTCCGGGGCAAGCTCGCGCCCGTCCTCAAAGGCAGCATCGGTGCGCGGCTCAACCGGCAACAGGTCCACGGCGCGTTGGTAATGCTCAAAGGCATTCTCCGCCCGGCCAAGCACGGCCAGCGCCAGACACACAGCCACACCGGTCGCCACCATCCGAGTAGACATCCTGAAACGCCCCCTCCGTCGAGCATCGTTGACGGCGTATACTGATAGAGACGAAGCTCCCCGTGACGGGTTACGGCCCTGCCCGAGTCCGCTGACCGAACAGGACCCGACAGCGCTTGTGTGGAAGTTCAGGTCGGGGCGCTGCACGTCAAGCCGAAAGATACATCCCCGGGCGGGTGAGAGGAGAGCATCGTTATGACCCTCGCCGTTGCAGTATGGCTGGCGAATCTCGTTGTCGCGGCGCCGCCGGATGCGGGCATGATCATCTGCCCTCGCACTGCGGCTCGGCCGACCATAGACGGGGACTTGAATGACGCCTGCTGGAATCGGGCCGCCGTCGTGCCGGACTTCACGCTGCCGCTGTCCGAACAGCCTCCGGCGAAAGCCGCACGGTTTTGGCTGTGTTTCGACGACCAGGCGCTCTACGTCGCGGCGCGGTGCGCGGAGCCGCACCCCGATCGCCTGCGTGCGAAAGCCCAGGACTGGACCGGCGACGTTTGGCAGGATGACTGCATCGAGATCTGGCTTCGCACCACCAACAGCGTGCTGGAGTTCGACCAGTTTATCGTAAACTGTCGCGGCGCTCGGCAGGGCGTGCGGCGACGGGCCGGCTCTGCGAGCCAGGTGTGGCAGCCCTCAGGCGCGGTAAGAACCGCAGTCGGCCCACAGGAGTGGCGAGCGGAACTGGCCCTCCCCTGGGCGGACCTCGGGGTTAAGCCTCCCACACGCGGGCAGATGTTTCAGCTCAAGCTGGGGCGGGAGGATCATACCGCGGCCGAGGTCGCGCTCAGCACGTGGCCGCCGAAGTCGCGCTATGCCGGAGCGGACGACTACGGGTTGCTCTTCTTCGAGGACCCCAACCTGCTCACGAACGCGAACATGGCCCGACGCAAAGATGGCAAGATCGTCGCGTGGGCCTTTGATGAGAAAGATGCTGCACTGTTCTCCTCGGTCACCGACGCCGGTAAGCAAGTGATTCGCTTCCAGTGCCCCGGGCGCTACAGCGCGGCCAACCAGAGCTTGCAGCTCAAGCCCCACAGCATCTACCGTCTGCAGGCCCTGGTGCGCGGCAGCGCCCGGATTTACCTGCGCGCCCGGACCTCGGAGAGAAAGGGCTCCCGGTCCCGGCCCTACACTGTCACTTCCACGGTGACTGCAACCTATCAGCCACTGGAGGTCCGCTTCCCCACCGGTGAGGACGGCCGCGCGCTGATCATTATCGGAAACTATGAGGGCCTCGGCCAAGGCGAAGCCTTCATCGCGGACCTGCGAGTCATGCAGGACGTCGGCTACGAGGCCGATGGCCCGGCGCTTCCCGTGCCGGTCAACGCCGAGCAGCCCACCGTGGTCAGCAAGCTTCTGGTCACCGATTGCCGGGCGCTGCGTGGGTTCATTCTGGCTCCGGTGGATGGGCGCCTGGACAGCGTGAACTGGAACGCAGACCGCTGGGAATACAACCAGCCCGGTGCCGGCGCGGGCGTCGGCTATCGCTACCACAACAACGACGGGCTGCACATCACCTTGGCGGATCGGCGCGGTGTAGACGCGATCCAGATCCGCGGTGGCGCGAAATGCAACGTGTACCGTGACGTGAAGCAGTATGACGATCCCGCCGCCGCGCCGCTGGTCTGGGAATGCCTCGGCCGCGGGCGGACCAACCGGGTTCTATTCCCCCAGCCCGTGCAGACGGACCGCTTCAGCTTCTTTGACGTCGGCGGTGGCTACCTGGCCGACATCACCTTCTTTCGACTGAGCAGCGGCACGGGCGGCTTCCCCGCGCCGCAGCGTTTGCGCGTCGGCAGCCCATGGCCCGATGCGCCGATAGCTGGGGAACGTGACCGCCGCTTTGGGGAGCAAGACCGGCAGACCTTTCGCCTGGGCGAGGGCGGCGCGTTCGCTCTGCCGGCGGACCGAACCATCCATCTGGTCACTCCGGCGGCCAGCGAAGAGCTCCCGTTGGCAGCCGTGGGCCTGGACCTCAAGCTGGATAGCCTGCCCGGCGAGACGCCGATGACTCTTATCGTCCACGATGCGCTCTATCCCCCGGCTGAGCTAATGCGAGCCGACTGTGCCGTCGCCGGGCCAGGTCGGATGCACGTGATCCTCGACTTTCCCGACCAGATCCTGCCGCCCGGCAAGTGCCTCTGGCTGTCCATCCGCAGTGCCGCCGCTACGCAAGTCAGCCAGGCCGCCGTCGAGCTGTACCGGGTGCCGCGCCAACGGGCGCTGCCCGAGGCCCTGGCGTACCGCAAGCTGGTGATGAAGGGCGTGTTCTGCTCGCTCAGCGAGGCGCGCCAGTGGATGACCTGGCGGCGCAAGATGGACTTCGCCCAGTGGGCCCGAGGCAATCGCTGGGGACCAGCCGTCCTCCTGCTGAAAGACATCGTGGACCACTGCAAGGCCCTTGCCCCGGGCGACGACCTGGTGCGGCAGTACGACGAATGGCTCTACCAGCGCGCGCGCCGGCTCAAACCCTTCGAGCCCCAGATTGACCCCGTCCCCGGTGCCCCCGAATGGGCCGTCGTGCTCCGACAGGCATGGCTCACGGCGCGGCGAGTGCCCCAGTGGTGGCTCGACCACCGCCTGGTGCCCACCGGCGAGTTCGGCGGCCTGGTCGGCGATGACTCGGACATGTACCAGAACTACGCCGACTTCCCCATGCTCGAGACCGGCGGCGTCGCGGCCCGGCTCAAATCCGCCGCCGACGCTCTGATGGAGCTGGCTGACGCCGAGAACCTGGAGCACGGCCTCAACAAGCGGACCATGGATCCGCTCCACGCCTACGAGGAAGGGATGAACCAGGAGGCTCTTCTGGCCTGGTGGCACTACGGCGATCCGGTCTGCTTCGAGCGCTGTCTGATTGCCGCGCGCTCCACGGAGGCGCTGACGGTGATGACACCGGCGGGGCATCGCCACTTCAAATCGCAGGACTGCGGGGCCGAGGACTTGAGGATCGAGCGCAAGACGGGTGTGGATGGCCATGCCCATCCGCTGATGCTCCACCCGACCTTCGAAGTGGCCTGGTACAATCGCAACCCCCGAGCACTCAAGCTGCTGCGCCAATGGGCCGACGGCTGGCTGGCGCACATGAAGCCCGGCGAGTACGCCACTTCCGTGGAGGTCGCCACCGAAAAGGTCACTGCGAAGTCGTCGCGGCCGCTGTCCGGCGGCTACGGCGGCCAGTCGGCCGCCTTCAGCTTCCTGTACTGGATCACCGGCGACACCAAGTACCTGCAGCCCTTCTTCTGGGGCTACGAGGCGGGACGCCGCGACGGGTACATCACCCGCGTCTTGCCCGAGCTCTACCACCGCGGCGCGCTCGATGCCCTCGGTGAGAAGCGCAACCCAGTGCTGGAGGTCCATCCGATCACACGCGGTCTGCTGACCGGCGATAAGGCGCCAATCATCGAGGCCCTCAAGCGCGACATCGCCGAACTCCAGCGCTTCCCGGACATGTACACCACCGCCGAGCAGTTCACGGACCGCATCTTCCTCCACGCGGTCACCAACGCCGCCATCTGCTACACGGGAGGATACGCCACGCGCAACAAGTTCAGCCAGACTCACGCCGTGAGCTGGGAAGGCTTCGGCACTGACTATGCCGCGCTGATCCTGGCAGCTCATCCCGATGCATTCAAGGCGATCCTCTACAGCTTCGCCGACAGGCCACTGCGAGGGCGCGCGCGCTTCTGGACCCTCGACCACGGGCGCTATCGGCTGACGCTGGGCCCCGACGCCAACGGCGATGACCGGGCCGACTCGGTCGAATTACAGCAAGAGCTCGAGATCCAGAAGGCAACGGCGGTCCCGCTCACCTTGCCCCCGAAGCAGGTGATGGTGCTGGAGCTCCAGCAAATCGAGCGCCTGGACGATGTCCTCCAGCGGCCCGACCTGGCACTATCGGCGCGCGAGATCAAGGTGACTGCCGACGGCGTCGAGGGGATCATCCACAACATCGGCGCCCGCGGCGCGCCTGCGACCAGCGTGGCGCTGCTGGACGACCAGGGCCAGGTCCGGGCCCGGACGCCAGTGGCGGCACTGGAGCCGCCCTTGGACCTCACACCACGGCGACAGCCGTTCAGCATCGCGGTCAAGGTCCCGCCCGACGCCAAAGGGTGGCGCCTTGTCGCCGATCCGGAGTACCAAATCCCGGAGATCTACGAGGGGAACAACCAGGTCGAGTTGCCGACCAGCCGATGAGCGTGAACCCGCCGCACTCCGCCACTGCGTGAGGAGGGCTTTTCCATGTCTGAGGATCCCGTCTTCTCATGGCCCGACATTGACCAGCGGCGCCGGCAAGTGTACGAGGCCTACGATCGCTACTACGTGCGCCGCTGCCGCGAAGCTTACGCCACGCGGGGCGAACGCTGGCACCGTGACTTCTCCAGTCCGGAGGCGTACGAGCGCTCCGTCCAGCCCAATCGCCAATCCTTCCTCCGAATGCTCGGCGGCTGGCCCTGGGAGCGCGGCGACCTGCGGCCCCGCGTGGAGCGCCTCGCCGAGACCGACCGCTACACGCTCGACCGCGTGTGGCTGACCGTCTTCGAGAACGTGCAGATTGACTGCCTGCTGCTCACGCCGCCGAACGCTGACCGCAATCCCGCCGTCCTCGCCCAACACGGCCTCAACGGCACGCCCGAGGACGTCTGCGGCTTCATCGAGAATGTGGAGCAGTCCTCGTACAACAAGATCGGCATCCGCCTGGCCGAGCGCGGGTTCGTGGTCATTGCGCCGCACATGGCCGGCGGGTACGGGCAGCCCGTCAAGGGGGCCGGCCACCTGCCCGGCCTCGAAGGTGCCGCCTGGGGCCGCGCCCGCACGCAGCTCTACCGGAAAGCGATGCTAGTCGGCGAACGCCTCATGGGAGCTGAGATGTTCAGTCTCTCCCGCGCACTGGATTACCTGGAAACGCTGCCCACGGTTGACCCCGCCCGCCTGGGCATGTACGGCCTCTCGCAGGGCGGCCAGAGTGCCCTCTGGTTCCCGGCCCTCGACACTCGCATCAAGGCCTCCGTCGCCGCCGCCTTCTACAACTCCCGGCTGGAGAAGATGATCGAGCCGTCGGACAGCTACACGGCTTACCTGTTCACCGAGGAAGAGGACAAGTTCTTCGTCGGCCAGCTTCTCGAGTTCGCCGACAGCGATATTGCTTCGCTTATCTGCCCCCGCGCCTTCATGGTCGAAGCCGGCAAACAGGACGGCGCGGTCTATTGGGAGCTGGCGGCGAAGGCCTTCGACGAGCTGAAGGCGATCTACGAGCGCCTCGGAGTGGGCGACCGGGCCGAGCTCTGCCTCCACGAGGGCGGCCACGAATGCCGCGCCATCGAGTCCCTCGACTTCCTGGCGAAGTGGCTGTGAACGCTCCGCTGGGGCCAAGGGGCCACCCGGTCGCGGTCTCAGTCTACCCCAATCTCCAGCGTCCGCCGCAGCTTCAGCCTCTCCTCGGGTGTGTCAATGGCCTCCAGCAGCTCCACGTGCCTGGCATGCAGCTCCCGGGCGATATCGGCGTGCTCTGCGATGACCTCCCGCTTCTGCTGCGGATCCGTCTGCGTGTCGTACAGCTCCGGCAGCGCATTCTCGCCCGCATAGATCAGCGTCCAGCGACCGTCCGTGACCGTGCTGTAGTAGCGCGGCTCCGGGCTCTCCGCCATGCGGGGCGAGGTCACTGCGATCTCGCGCGGCGCAGGCCCCTCTCCGCGGAGCGCCGGCAGGATGGACTTCCCGTGGAGGCCTTCCGGCACCTCTACGCCGGCCAGCTCCAGCACCGTGGGCATCACATCCACCGGCTGCAGCAAGATGTCGGACCGCCCTCCCTCCGGCAAGCCCGGGGCGCGCAGCATGAACGGGAGGTGCGCCACCTCCTCGTAGAATTGCCACCCGGCGTTGCGATCCAGGACCGTGTGCTTGCCGATGTAGTCGTGCTCGCCGTGATACCAGCCGTGATCGCTGATGAAGAACACCGCCGTGTTGTCTCGCAGGCCCATCAGCTCCACCTTGTCCAGCAACATGCCGATCCAGCGGTCCATCATCGTAATCGTCCCCGCGTACAGACACCGCGCGTGCTGCAGCTCCGCCTCGGACATGTACCCCACGCGATCATAGCGCGGGTAGATCACCGCCTCGCCCTGGTAGCCCGGATCATACAGGTCCACGTACCACTGCGGCGGCGTCCAGGGCTCGTGCACGTCGAAGGTGTCAATGTACAGGAAGAACTGCTCGTGCCGGTAATTCGTGTCCAGCCAGTCCATCGCCGCCTGCATCGTCTGCGGCGAGAACCAGTCCCGCTCCACCCGCCGGCGCGAGATATTTCGGAAGTACTGCAGCACCCAGTTGTCCGGCTGCCGAAGCTTCTCTCTCGCACAGGGCAGCTCCACATCAATCACGTCCGTAATGTGCGGGTCCGAGGCCTGGCCGCGAATCCACTGCACCCCGTTGAAGCCCTGGTGGTAGTTCATCCCCGGCGCCAGCATCTGCACGTGATCCGTGATCATCGCCGTCACATACCCGGCTCGGCGCAGATGGGTCTGCATCGGCACATATCCCGCCTGCAGCGGCGCCCAGCCCACATTCTGGAACACGTACTTCCCCGTCATCAGATCGGCTCTCATCGGCATGGTGGGGAAGGAACCAACGTAGGCGCGGTCGAAAATGGTGCCACTGGCGCCCAGCGCATCCAGCGAAGGCGTTCTCACCCAGGAGCTGCCATAGCACCCCAGATAATCGCGCCGCAGCGTATCGCACACAATGAAGATGATGTTCACCGCTTCCGGCCTCCTTGGCTCTTGGCGTATTGGCCTTAGGCTTCCGCGGCCCATTAAGGGGAACCTCCATCTGATAGGAGGGTTCGAATAGTGGGAGGCTTTCACTTCCTGCGACCGAGGCAGGCGGACAACCGCGGGAGGGACGCAGTCTCAGTGGCAGACTCCCCAGAGGAGGGCGTTGTGGTGAGACACCCAAAGAGAGTGCTGTGCCTGCAGTTCGCGTGCCTGTTGTCAGTGGCAGTCGGTGTGCTGCTGATCGGGGTCCTCCTGACCCGTCAGCCCGCGGAAGCACAGCAGGCCGAGGCGGACGCGCTGCCCCCGCGTGTGATCTCGACCGTGCCTGCCACGGGGGCCACAAACGTTGACCCCAACCTCACCGAGATCACCGTGAAGTTCGATCAGCCCATGACTGATGGTGGGTGGTCGTGGATGGTCCTGCGGGCCTGTGGCCTGTACCCGGGCTTGCGCGGCGGCCCGGGGCCGAGTTTCGACGAAACCAAGACGACCTGCTCGCTGCCGGTCAAGCTGCAGGCGGGCAAGGTCTACGCGATCGGCATTAACAGCTTCCGCCACAGCGGGTTCCGGAGCGCCACCGGCAAGGTGGCGGTCAACTTTGGCTGGGCCTTCGCGACCGGCGATCTGCCCCCCGAAGCTCTACCCCCCCGCGTCCTGGAGGTGGATCCCCCCAACGGCGCCACCGATGTGGACTTCCGGCTCACGCAGATCAGCGTGACCTTCGATCGCCCGATGAAGAACGACAGTTGGTCCTGGGTCTACCAGAACAACAGCGGCGTCTACCCCGGCTATCGGGGCTCTCCGCCCCCGAAATTCGACGACCAGGGCCTCACCTGCACGCTGCCCGTCAAGCTCAGCCCCAACACCGTTTATGCCTTGAGCCTCAATAGCTACCGACACACCGGCTTCAAGGACCTCGCTGGCAAGGCGGCGCTGCCGTACGGCTGGACCTTCAGCACCAAGCTCTAGCCCAGAGGCCCCGAATGGCGCAGACGATGTCCTCCCGGGAACGCCTGCTGACGACCATCCGGCACGAGGAACCGGATCACGTTCCGCTGTGCTTCCGCTCGGTCGCTCCCCTGCAGGACCGGTGGCGCAACCCATTCGAGCGCGTGCTCGCACTGCGAGAGCTGGACGTAGACGACAAGCTCTTCGTCGGCGCTCCCTGGCCGTACGATCCGCAGGTCACCGTCCGTGAGTGGGTGGACCACGACGAGGACCCTAAGTATCCGCTGATGGTCAAGGCCTTGGACACGCCGGCCGGCACCCTGCAGATGAAGGTGCGACAGACGGAGGACTATGCCCCGACCTCCCTGGGCTTGTTCTCCGATCACAACTGGTCCCGCGCCACCGAATTTCTCGTCAAAGGCCCCCAGGATCTGGACAAGCTCGCATACCTCTTTCCCGACCCGCGTCAGAGCGACCTCAGCAGCTTCCGGCACAACGTCCGGCGCGTGAAGGACTTCGCTCGCCGGCATCAAGTGCTGGTCGAGGGCAACTGCCAGTCCGCGACCAACGCCGCGCTCGCGCTCTGCGGGGGGCAGAACTTCATCGTGGCCGCCGTCGAACAGCCGGACTTCGCCCGTGCCCTCCTGGACCTCATTCACACCTGGTCCAAGCAGCAACTGGAGCTCGTGCTGGACGCCGGCGTTGATACCGTCTACTACAGCGCTTGCTACGAGACGACTGCCTTCTGGTCGCCACGGCTATACTGGGAAATGATCGCGCCCCGTGTGCGCGAGCTTACCGCCCTGGCCGGCGCAGCCGGTGTGCCCTGGCACTACTACATGGACACCGGCGCCGCGCCGTTGTATCAGCGGTTCCCCGAGCTGGGCATCGGCATCTGGTCCTCGCTTGATCCGCCGCCCTTCGGCGATGTCACGATCGCTCAGGCCAAGGAGAAGTTGGCAGGCCAAGTCTGCCTCTGGGGCGGCGTGAACGCGGGTCACACCATCGAGCGCGGCACCAAGGAGGACGTCCGCGAGGCGGTTCGAGCCGCCATCGCCGCGGGCGCTCCCGGCGGCGGCTTTGTGCTCTCCACGGCCGATTCAGTGTGGGATCCGAAGCCTCTGGACAACGTGCTCGCCCTCATCGAGGCCTGGAAGGAAGTGCGCGACTACCCCCTGTCGCTCTAGCGACGCTCGGCCAAGGGGGGAGCCGACAGATGGACGATCATTCAGCCCTTGTGCTGAAACTGGTGGATCAGTCCGGCGACGACGATCCGGCCGTGCGCAAGGCCGCCACGGACAAGGTGCTCATGCTGGGCTTGGGCCCCGGAGAAGACCTCTCGGCCGCGGTGCCCGGCCTGATCGAGAGATTGCGCGACAAGCACGACAGCGTCCGCCAGATGGCCGCGGGGGCGCTGCACGGGATCAAAGGGCCCTAAGCGATAGGCTCGCCGCCTCGTTGGGATCTTCAGCAAGAATGGATGGGGTTACGTCGCGCGGTTTACGTGCTGGCGCCCTGCTCGCGGACCTCCAGGGGCAGGACGTATGTCTCGCCTTCGAACCCGACGGTCAGTTCATACGACCCGACTGAGGGCGCTACCCAGGTAAAGACCCGGTCCAGCGTTAGGCCCTCCGCTTGTGCCAGGGGCTGTGCCTCCGGTTCGCGCGGTCGGGGGAACGCCGCCACCGACCAGTCCACCTCGCTCCGGTTCACCGTAGTCATCCGCACTGCGACCGCCGCCGCGCCCTCTCGGACCGGTCTCGTGCTGACTTGCAGCGTCAGGTCCTCCGCCGGCAGGGGGATCGTCGTCGGCTGGGCCGCTTCGCGCCCGCGCATCGCGTCGCGTGCGACGCCCCTCGTAACTGTCGGTCTGGTCGCTGCAAACGCCAGTTGCGGTCCCTCGGCCGTCAGCGCAATCTGCAGTTCTTCGCGCAAGCGATACAAGGGAGCGCGCACGATTTCCCATATCCGCTCAGTCAACCGTTCTCGCTCCAGCAGCGCCAGAGTCCGGCTTTCGAGCGCCGCTTGGTTCCGTTTGGCATACTCGAACGCGGCCTGGAGCGCTATCTCCTCCGACTGACAATACGCGCAGTTGGCGATGTGCTCCCGCAGCCGCTCACACACCTCGTCCTGCCCCTCCGTCTCCAAAAGGAGCTGCCATTGCTCGTCGGTCAGACACTGCGGCGTCGGGCGTCCCCCCCCAGGCCTCACAAACAGCCCTCGCAGCCTGGCCTCGAACTCCTCGTCCGATATCATGCTCCCACTCCCTCCCCAAATCATCGGCCTTGTGGGTAGCGGGGTTTACTGGAACCTCGGACCAACGGCGGACGGTCTCGAACTCCAGCCCCTGGCCTCCGCCCTCTCCCAGTCTCCTCGACCAATCCCTAGCCTCTGCGACACCAAACGCACTTTGCGGCCCTCAGCTTACATCTCACATACCACTAGTCGAGCCCTTGCCTCAGTCCGAAGTTCCAGACAGATGCCCCCTAAAGTACGGATGCTCACACAATTCGCGCCGCAGCCGGCGCCGACAGCGATGGTAGATCACGTCCACATTCTGCGCTGTTAGAGGGGGATTGCGGTCCGGATTCCGTTCGTTGATGATATCGGCTACCAGCCTGGCTGGCACTCCTCTGACCCGCAGCATGAAGATCGTCTGCTGCTCTGGCGTCCAGCCATTGACTGCTGCCGTCACCAGCCGCTGAGCCTCGGCAAGCTCCACAGCATTCTCCGGACGGCTATTGGCGTCGAGGTCCGGAATCTCCACAGCTTCCCGCGTGCCGTCGTCCTTCTCAAACGTCAAGTCAACTTCCAGGACTCCGGCGTACGTCAGTAGCCATAGCTTGACTTCCGTCAGCAGAGACGCGACTGTCGCGTCGGATTCCTGCAGGAATCCCCTCCCGGAGCGCGAGCGTTCCACCAGATCTAGTACTCGATTGACGCCCGACCGATCGTCGGGATTGCAGCGAGCTCTGTTAAGCGCACGTTGTCCCTCTGGGGACCGGAGCCATTCGCGAAAACGCTCGAAAACATCGTCGGCAATCTTGGGGGTTCGACGGCGCAACTGATCAATAGCGACGCTATACGCTGTCTTCCGATAGAACCCCAGCAAGTGTTCGCTCGTGTCAAACCGGTGCGCCCCGCGGCGCAGTGCAGCCACGAAGCGCGTCACGGCCTCAACCACGATGTCCGCCGGCTCCTCAAAGTTCCCGCAGAATTGGGACACCTTGCTCAGCACGACGGCCTGATACCTAGGCTGCAGCAGAACCTGAACAAGCTCCTGCTCTGCAGCGTCCAGCTCGCCTCGTGCCCGCGCAACCGCCGGGGCATCGCCCCTTCGCTCAATGGCAGCGAGCCTCTCCCGACACCTCACAAGCCAGCGCCATTTGTGCATTAGATCGCTGTCAGGCAGACCAACCACCCTCTTGCATCCAGACCGTCCTTCCAGTACTCCAATATGTTCCCTGTGTGCACGCCCTTCACCTGCGCGCCCCCAACGCGTTCCCAATCTCATCCCTCGCTTCTTCGCCAAGGAAACTCCGGCCACACCGCGAAGCCTACCAAGACTGCAATTCAATCCGCTGGCTGCTCGGGAGGCAGGCCAATCATGTCCCACCCTCATGCCATGTACATCAACGGCGAATGGTGCGCGGCCGACGATGGCCGCACCGTGGGTATCATCAATCCGGCCACGGCTGAGATCATCGAACAGGTTCCCTATGGCACAGCCGCCGAGACCCTCCGGGCCATCGAAGCCGCTCAGGTGGCCTTCAACGACTGGCGGCATCGCACGGCATACGAGCGCGCCGCCGTGCTGCTGAACGCTGCCCAGCTCATCCGCGACCGCGCCGACGACATGGCGCGGCTGCTCACCATGGAAGTGGGCAAGACTTTGGCCGAGTCCAAGGGCGAGATCCTCGGCGCGGCCGCTCAGTACGAGTGGTATGCCGAACAGGCCAAGCGCATCTACGGTCGCTGGGTGCCGCCCCCCAAGCAGGGCGTCCGCCGTTGGGTCCTGCGGCATCCCGTGGGCGTCTGCGCCGTCATCTTCCCCTGGAACTTCCCCGTCTTGCTGGCCAGCCGCAAGATCGCTCCGGCCCTGGCCGCGGGCTGCACTGTCGTGGTCCGCCCCCCCACGCAGTCCTGTCTCGCCGCGGCCGAGCTCATCGGCTGCCTCGCCGACGCTGGTCTGCCTCCCGGCATCGTCAACTTCGTCACTGGGCCGGCGACCGAGATCGGCGGCACGTTCATGCAGGATGCACGGGTCCGCAAGGTTAGCTTTACCGGCTCCACCGCCGTGGGCAAGGAGCTGGTGCGGCAGTCTGCCCAGCAGCTCAAGAAGCTGTCCCTCGAACTCGGGGGCAGCGCTCCGGTCCTGATCTTCCCCGACATAGATCCGCGAGAAGCCGCTCGCCTGAGCGCGCTGGGCAAGTTCCGCAACAACGGCCAGGTCTGCATCTCGCCGGCACGGTTCTATGCCCACGAGAGCATCGCCCAAGAATACACCGAGGCCTGCGTCGGGCGCGCCCGGAGCATGAAACTGGGCAACGGACTGGACGAGGGCACCGACATCGGCCCTCTTTTCGACGAGGAGGGCGTCAAGCGCGCGGAGACCTTCGTGCAAGACGCCATCTCGAAGGGCGCGCGGCTCCTCTGCGGCGGGGAACGCGCGGTCGTGCCGGGCCTGGAACAGGGCTTCTTCTTCCAGCCCACCGTCCTGGTCGAGATCCCTCCGACTGCACGACTAACCTGTGAAGAGACCTTCTCGCCGATCCTGCCCATCATGACCTTCCGTGACACCGAGGAGGCAATCCGTCTCGCCAACGCCACAACGTACGGTCTTGCCGCCTACGTCATGACCAAAGACCTCAGTACGGCCATCCACGTCGCCGAAGAGTTGGAGTTCGGCATCATTGGCCTAAACGACATGGTCCCTGCCAGCGCCGAGGCGCCCTTCGGCGGCATGAAGGAATCGGGCCTCGGCGGACGCGAAGGCGGTCTCGAAGGCGTCGAGCCGTACCTGGAGACCAAGTACATCTCGGTCGGCCTGTGAGTGGACCGCCCAGCTCGCGCCTCTCGCAGCCCTTCGGCTTATCATCGCCAACCCGGAGTGTCTCGATGCCCCAAGATGTGACAGTGCACTACACTGGCCGTTTTCTCGAGATGGTATCGGTGCGAACGCCGGAGGGGAGCGATTGGGAGTACGTGCGCCGCACCAACTGCGAGCGAGCCGTTGTCATCTTTGGCCTCACTCCCGACGGCCAGGTCCCGCTCGTCCGCCAAGTTCGACCCGCGGTCCGGGCGCCCGTCTGGGAGCTCCCGGCCGGCCTGCTCGATGTCCCAGATGAGAACCTGGAGGCCGCCGCCCGCCGTGAGCTAGTGGAGGAAGCCGGCTACCAGGCGCAGCGGATCGTGCCACTCTTCAGCGTCCCTGCCAACGCCGCTGCCTCTAGTCTGTTCCTCGACTGCGTCCTCGCCACCGGCCTGCGCTTCGTCGGTCGCTCCGGCGGCGACGAAGCCCATCCCCTAGAGGTCCACCTGTTTCCGGCGCAAGCGTTGTCCCGAGACCTCTATCGCCGCGTGCAAACCGGCGAATTCGTAGACCCCCGCATCTGGTCAGTGATCAAGGTCTTGGAGGACCACTTTCCACAGTACTGGCCCGTCAAGCCTTAGCGTCGCAGCCGGACCTCCTTCCTCAGCCTCACGCACCCACAGCGGTGATCCGTTCGGTGTACTGAATATCCAGCGACCACGCAGCGGTCGCAAGTGTCCAGCCCGCTCAGGGCGGACCGAGTGCGCGAAGGCTGTCGTAGTGGTGGAGATGTTCGAACGGGAAGAGTGTGCCCATGGCCATGTTCTCCGTCTCGATGCCCTGTTCTTCGACTGCGCCGAGCGGATTCAAACCCCCGACAACAATGAGACCCGTCCGACCCTGCAACACCGGGATCCCCAACAGCGGCTGATTCGGACGGCCCAGCAAAATGATCCCCCCCAACCCTAGCCGATCCAGCCGTCGCGCAATCCGCTCGACCTCCTCCGTCGCCGCCGCCGGAACCTCTCGAAAGCTCGCTCCGATTACTCCGTTGCCCGTCCGCGCCGCTTCGCCCACACTCGTCATCCGTCCCTTGATGAAAACCTCCAGCGGATCCAGCGTCGTGCCCTCGTAGTGAATAATCTCCGTGAAGCGCCGAGGCTTGCCATCCTGGAGCTCCAGCAAACCGCCGAACCGCGACACTGTCGCGATCCCGTGCGCCAGGAACACGCCGTTGATCATCACGCTGCACACGGTCCCGATCGCCGTCCGACCCTCCGGCACCCGGAAATCCCCTAGCATCTCGCCCTCGCGCCTGATCACCACATTCTGCCCCATGCTCAGCCCCGCCTCGTATGCCGCCAGCATCAGCTCCACAGCGCCCGGCAGATCCCTGCTCGCTACCGTAGACAAATTCAAGATGATGTCCCCCTCGCCGCGCCGCAGACTGAACGTCATGCGGTACGCCAGCGCGTCCACCTTGGCGGCCACGAACCCCACCTTGTCAATCACAAGACCCCGGCGCAACTCCTGCTCCCCCTGCGAGGTGAGCTGCCGTCCGCGCCGCCCCAGGTTGATCGTCAGACCACGCCGATCCATCTCCGCCAGATAATGGCGCACCGTGCGTTGGCTCCAGTTGATCCCGAACAGCGGCAGCTTGCCCGCGATCTTCGTCGCCCCCAGCGGTTGCTGCGACTCGTGCAGAATCTGCAGAATCGCCGCGATTTTTCTCTCGGTCTGAAAGTCCACAGTTACCCCTCCTTTGGACACTCCCTCATCGGCAATCACTGCCGCTGCCAAGGTCCACTGTTGCGTCCATATAGGCAGTCTTGCCTATTATAGCATGGTTGACTGGTACAGCAACAGTATGCCGCTTATTTGGCGCTTGTCCCCGATTGCGACGGCAATCCGTTGCCGCAAGGCTTGCGCTGGGCTCTGTTTCGGCATCTTGACGGCAGAATCGAGAATGTGATATTTAGGCATGCCGATGCCGGAAAATGTTCCGCGGCATTACGGCAAATCCGACCCGGCACACGCAGACCGGCTCCCACCCAGGAGCCTTACAGCCCGCCCGAGGCAACCACAGGTGAGTAAGCCATGACCACTTCCATCGAGAACGCCCGAAGCACGAGTGGCACCCACACCCGAGTGCGCGACGTCCTGCCGATGAGCGGCATGTGTCCCCTGTGCATCCGGGAATGCAACGTGCTCTGCGAAATCTCCAAGTCCGCCTTCCGGGGCCGCGAGGTCCTGTACCCGGACTCGGACTATTTCGGGCGCTCTACGGCCTCGGCCAACAAGGACTTCGGCATCGGCTGGGGGGACCTCCAAATCATGGTCGAAGCCCTCGGCGCCGAGGGTATCCCGGCCGACCCCGACCAGGCCATCTTTCCCCGAGTTGACATCTCCTCTGCTGCCGGCGGCGTACCGCTCAAGCTCCCTCTCGTAATCCCCGGACTCGGCTCGACTGATGTCGCCAAGAACAACTGGGATGCGCTCTCCGTTGGCGCTGCCCTGGCCGGCGTTATCGAGACCATCGGCGAGAACGTTTGCGGCATGGACCCTGGAACGAAATACGATGCCGCCGGCATGGTCGAATCGTGCCCGGACATGGAGTACCGGGTGCACACCTACCGCAAGTACTGGGACGGCCGGCACGGCGACATTGTGGTGCAGACGAACGTGGAGGACCAGCGCACCGGTGTAGACCTGTACGTCCTCAAGAGCCTGGGCGTCAACGTCATCGAGCGCAAATGGGGCCAGGGCGCCAAGGCCATCGGCGGCGAGGTGCGTATTGACGACCTTGAGAAAGCCCTGATGCTCAAGCAGCGCGGTTACATCGTGCTGCCCGATCCGGAAGACCCCGCGGTCCAAGAGGCCTTCCGCGATGGCATCTTCAAAACCTTCGAGCGCCACAGCCGCGTCGGAATGCCCGAAGAAAAGTCCTTCGTGGACGACATCCACTGGCTTCGCGAGCAGGGCGCCCAGAAGGTATTCCTCAAGACCGGTGCCTACAATCCGGCCGTCGTCGCCTTCACCCTCAAGTGCGCCTCCCTAGCCGAGATTGACCTGCTCACCTTTGACGGCTCCGGCGGCGGCACCGGCATGAGCCCCGTCCCCATGATGAACGAGTGCTCCACGCCCACCGTCGTTCTACTGGCCCAGGTGCTGGATGGCATTCGGATCCTGCGCCAACGCGGCAAGTACATCCCCGACATTTGCTTCGCTGGCGGCTTTACCAACGAGACCCAGATGTTCAAGGCCATTGCCATGTCCAATCTCGGCGACGGCAACGGCCCGTACATTAAGGCTATCGGTATGGCCCGGGCGCCGCTGACCGCCGCCATGAAAGCCAGCTACTTCTGCCAGCTCGCCTCCAATGGTGGAGTGCCCAAGATCTTCGCTCACGAATACGGCGAACAGCCCGAGCGATGGTTCGTCACAACTCCGCAACTCAAGGCGGAGTACAACGACGCAGTCGGCCACGACATCCCATGGCCGGCTGTCGGCGTGTACACCTATTTCGTGGACCGTCTGGGCGTCGGACTCCGACAGCTCATGGCGGGTTGCCGCAAGTTCAGCCTGGAACTCATCAGCCGCCGCGATATCGCCAGTCTCACGCCACGAGCCGCAAAAGTGACCGGCATTCCACTCATCGAGGATGCCCAGCGCGACCTGTTCGAGCGAATCTTGGAGTTCTAGCCCCCCTTACCACCTCTTTCCCCAGGGCCGCCTCTCTACTCAGGCGGCCCTCTGCTCTTTTCTCGCCGGCCTCGGGGCAATCCCATCCAGTCTCTGAGTCCCGCTCTGCACCTTGATCAGCCATGTGGGAGCAAGCCCACCCTCTGTCTGCCGCCAGTCGAACAAATGATTGACATCCTACTGCCGTTATGTTATCCTATTATGTGAAGATATTGGAAGATACCAGAGGACATGCTACTATGCGGCTATTCGAAGCAGGCGAACCCGAGGTCCTAACCTTGCGGGAGGCGGCGAAACTGGTCCGAGTGAGCGAGAGGACTCTGGGCCAAATGGCCCGCCAGGGACGGGTCCCGTGCCGCAAAGTCGGGCGAGAGTGGCGGTTCCTCAGGGCTGCTCTCCAGGAGTGGCTTCGCTCCTCCGACGCACCTGGCCACCACTCTCCGCACCCACAGCAACACGATGGGCCGGAAGCCACGACCGGGCCCGCGCACCGGCGTTCCTCAGCGAGTGCGAGAGATCTAGGCGACTCTGCATTCACTGAGAACCGGGCCGAACCCCTTCACAGGTGGGTGCCTTGGATCGCCGGGTTCTCGGCCAGCTTCGTCTCCAATATCCTCCAATCCCTACCCGACAACGGCCAGCCGTGCACCGTCCTTGAGCCCTTCGCCGGCGTGGGCACGACATTGGTGGAGGGACTAAGGCGCGGCCATAACGTCATCGGCTTCGAGATCAACCCCTACGCCGCACTGGTTTGCCGAACCAAGCTGTCCGCGGCCGACTACGATCTCTCGCTGCTGCGGCAGCAAGTCACCGCCTTTTCGGAGTTCATGGAGGCACACGTCTCCGATCCCAACGCTTCGCCCCAGTCAAGGCCACCAGCCGCCTTCCGAAGCCGCTCCCCCTTCTTTCATCCCAGCATCGAACGACAGGTCCTGTTCGTCAAGGACTTCATCGGCTCAAGGACCACCCCATGGATCCGTGACCTCCTGGCGGTTGCACTGGGCGCCACCTTGATCTCCTTCTCCAATTACTCCTACGAGCCCAGCCTGTGCCGCCGGCGCACCTCCGGCAAACAAGACATAACCGAAGCCGATGTGACCGACCGAATGCTGGGCAAGTTATCGCAGATTGCTCGGGACATCAGGCTGCTTCAGGAAGAGCTTGACCGCCTGCCGGAACGCCCGGCGGCTGAGATCTACCCACTGTCATTCCTCAGCAACGCTGAACGAATTGCCCCCAAGACGGTTGACGTTCTCATCACTTCGCCGCCGTACCTCAACAACTACCATTACGTGAGGAACACGAGGCCACACCTGTACTGGCTCGACCTGGTGCGACGGCCTGCTGACCTGAAACCCCTGGAACAGGAGAGCTTCGGCAAGTTCTGGCAGACCGTCCGAGCAGGGCCGCGCCTCGAGTTAGCACTGGACTACCCGGAATTGGCCGAGCTGATCGAGACAGTACGGCGGCTGAACCCGGACAAGGGCGTGTATGGCGGGCACGGCTGGGCCAACTACGCAACTGCCTACTTCAACGATTGCGAGAGGTTCTGCCGTCTAGCCTTGCGCCTGATGAAGCCCGGCGGCAGGGCCTTCGTTGTCATCGGAAATAACATTCTGCAGGGCATCGAGTTCAAGACCGACCGGTTCTTCGCCGGCATTGCTGAACGTTGCGGCTTCCAGGTCGCGGCCATTCATCGTGTGCGTACCAAACGTACTGGCTCCAGCATCATTCAGTCCTCGGTTCGCGTCGGCGCCGCGGCCGCACGGGTCGAGCTGTACGAAAGCGCGGTCGAGCTTCACCCTCAGGCCTAGCCCCCCGACTCCTCTGCGACACACTTGCCGCAGACCTTCCGTGAGCGCGACAGCCGAATCGGCTCCCACCAAGAAGGGCATTCGCTGTCCGGGGCGAACTACCGCAAGGTGTTTCATAGACTTGTACGAGCGCCTTCAGGCGCGATGTCGTTGGTCGTTGAGGTTATGAAACCAGGTCTAGACCCACTGCAGGGCCTCAGACCCACGCGGGGCAACATCAGGAGGACGCTCATGCGACAGTTTCATCACGTGGGCATTCCCACCGACGATCAGCAGCAGGACGAGACGTACGTCCCTGACACCAAAGTCTGGGTCACCGACCCCATGAAGCATCCATACAAGGTCGAGTACCTGCGCTACGAGCCGGACTCGCCTGTCACCGGCCCACTGCGCGAGCTGCCCCATCTGGCCTTCCGCGTGGACGACCTGGATGCCGCCATCGCGGGCGAAGAGGTCATTCTCGGCCCCTTCGAGTCGATGCCCGGCGTCCGCGTCGTGTTCATCTACAAGGACGGGGCCGTGTTCGAGTTCATGCAGATCGCCGACGATTCCGAGTGGGGCGTGCAGGACCGCTGAGCGGCTCGCCTCGCAACAGGCAACGAACATCGGGAGGAACCGCGCCATGTCCATCGAGGGCAAAACCGTTATCGTCACCGGCGGCACCTCCGGGATCGGCGAAGGCTGCGTGCGCCACTTCGCCGAGCTCGGCGCCAAGGTGGTCGCCGCCTCCAATCAGGAGGAAGCCGGGCGCAAGCTGGAGCAGGAACTGCAGGCGCAAGGCCGGGACATGCGCTTTCTGTTTTGCGACGTCTCCCAGGAACAGAGCGTGCAGGAGCTGGTCGCCCGAACGCTGGAGTGGCACGACCGTATTGATTGCTTGCACAGCAACGCTGGCGTCTGGCGCCAGGGCCGCGTCACTGACTTCACGGACGAAGACTGGGACCTCCTGATGGGCGTCAACGTGAAGGGAAACTTCTATCTGGCCAAACACGTCGTTCCCGTCATGGAGCGCCAGGGCCACGGCGTCATCGTCATCACGACCTCCGTCGCGGTCCACGTCGGCTTCCCCGCCCATGCGCTCTATTGCGCCTCCAAGGCGGCCCTGGATGCTCTCATCCGCTGCTTGACCACCGACCACGCCGGCTCGGTACGTGTAGTCGGCATCTGCCCGGGCACCATTGACACCCCGATGCTCGCAGCAAGCTGCGCCGGCTGGGACCAGCCCAAGGAGGTCATCTACGCCGAGGTCGAACAGAAGATTCCGGTCCGCCGCCTCGGTCAGCCCCTTGATGTGGCGAAGGCCGCCGCCTTCTTGATGAGCGACGATGCCTCCTACATCAGCGGCACCAGCCTCGTCCTCGACGGCGGCACCCTGGTGCTCCCGCCGTGGTAGGACCGCGGGGCCCAGGTGCTTGTGCGGACCTTGGGACCCGGCTGTAATGTAAGCATGAGAGGGCGGCGCGTCATCCAAGGCAACCACAGCGTGCTCACAACTGAGAACAAGGTCCGCTGGTTCCGGAGACTGACGGTCGAGCAGCGCTATGCCATCTTCGAGGAGCAGCTTAGGATGGTCGCCGAGGTCAGTCCCCACCTGTCGAGGCGCCATGCCCCCGACCCATCGCGATCTGTACGCATCGTTCGCCTGCCACAACGTTAAGTATCTTGTCATCGGCGGCGTGGCTGCCATCATGCACGGCGTTCCCAGCACCACTTTCGACCTCGACATCCTCATCGCGGGTACACCCAACAACGCCCAGGCGATGCTGGAGGCGCTTCGCGACGTCGGCATGGGGACGGCATCGTTGATTGAGGCCCGGGACATACTGGCCCAAGATGTCACGATGTTCGATGACGTGCTGGCGTTGGATGTGCAGATTCAGACGCCCGGCCTGGACTTCGAGAAAGCTTGGGAGCGCAGGCAGGTGGAGACCATTCAAGGGGTGCCGGTCAACGTAGTCTGCCTGGAGGATCTGATAGCCCGCAAGGAGGCGGCCAATAGACCAAGCGATCAGGAGGACCTGGCAATCCTCCGACCCCTGCGAGACAGCCAATAACGAGCCCTCGTACTTGGAGACCCGGATCGTCGCCGCCGTGAGGGTAGCGCCGCGGCTACTCGCCGACCAAGTGCTTGCCCAGGAACGCCTCCATCTTTTCCAACGTCGGCTGATACCACGGATCGCGGTTGAAGAACCCGTGCCCCGCGCCCTCGGCGGTGAATAGTTCGGCCTCCACGCCCAGCGCCTTCAGCTTCTCGATGTAGGCCACCGACTGCTCATAGGGCACGGTCTGATCCTCGTCCCCATGCAGGATCAGGCACGGCGGGTGTTTCTCGTCCACGTATGTCACCGGCGAAGCCTTGGCATACACGTCGGGATTCTGCTCGTACTCCACACCCAGGAAGCTCGCGAGCAAGGGCACCGCCCGGCGCGCCCGAGCCATCCCGCTGAAATCGGCCACCGGATTGAACCCCACCACGGCGTTCGCCTGGCTCCCAAACTGAGCGTGTCCCCCCTGTCCCTCCAGCTCCTTCACGCCTGCCGACGCCGCCACCATCAGCGCCAAATGGCCTCCCGCCGAGCCGCCGGCGACCGCGATCCGCTCCGGGTCAACCTTCAGCTCCTCGGCCTGCGACCGCATCCAGCGCATCGCGCACTTCGCGTCCTCCACCGCCGCCGGGAACTTCGCTTCCCCCGACAGCCGGTACTCGGCACATGCGCAAACGTACCCCTTGCCGGCCAGATAAGCCGACTGCCGCGCGAACTGCCCCTTGTTGCCGCTCCGCCAGCCGCCGCCGTGCAGGAACACCACGGCCGGCCTCGCACCCGCCGCATCTCTTGGCCGGAACAGGTCCAGGTGTAAGTCCCGGCCACTGCCTTGTCCGTACACCAGATTCCTTTGCATGGTCACGTTCCCCGGAAGTCTCACTGCTCGTCTTGGCCGCCGTCCCTGACGTCGCACCTGAGCGACGCTCGTGCTGCAAAGCACAACGGTCAGCGACAACGCGACGATCACGCACTCCAGCCTGCGAAGGTCCCGCATGTTCATCCTCGCGCTTCTCACTCCGGCCTCGGAATCCCAAACATCTCCCGCTTCTTCTCCAAGTAGAAGTGGTAGTCATCCAGCTTCACGCCCGCGGGCACTCGATGGTCCACATGCGGGATGAAGCCGCCCTCCTCCACCACCGGCGCGATCCGCTCCAGCTCCCGGACAATCGCCTCCCGCCCGTTGAGCAGCGCCAGCTTGTCGTACCCACCCCGCAGCAACACCTCGCACCCATAGTGCTCCCGCAGCCAGCACGGGTCGCTTCCCGCCGCGACCTCCACCGGGAACATCAGGTTGATCCCCACCTCCAGCCACAACGGTGTGAGCTCCCGGATGTTTCCGTCAGAGTCGAGCTGATGGATCCACACTCCCCGCCGCGCCAGCTCCTCCGTAATCACCTTGTAGCGCGGCATCAGCAGCTCCCGGAACAACTGGGGCGACATCAGGGGCCCGTGGTTGTAGCACATATCCTCCCACCAGGTGCCCAGATCAATCCGCAGCTCCTCCGGCACCTGCCGCAGCGCTACCATGACCAGCTCGAGCTGTGTGTCCAGCATCTCCTCGACCAGGTCCCGCTGCTCGAAAAACGCGATGGACAGATTCTCCAGGCCCCAGAAGTTCCGCAGCCAGCCGTAGAACCCGCCGCACCCGAAGGCCACGGCGCGGTCGCTGGCGTTGCAGACCGCCGTACGCTCCTCCCAGTCGCTCACGATCCGCGCCGGATTCGTCGGGTCCAGCCGGAACTTGATCCGCTCCCAGTCCTCGCGGCTCTTCACCGGGAACTCCAGGTACTGCGGGATCGAGGAGCCGTGCTTGCGCACGCGGCAGATGATCCCATTGCCGTCCCGCACGACCCGCGTCGTCTCGTCCTCCTCCAACACTTCGGTCTCGAAGGCGGGGATCAACCCGGTCACGCCGCCACACCCGTGGAGAGTCTCCAGGCCGAAGTGCTCGTCGAACTCGGCATTGCCCTTCACTTCCAGCGGCAGGCCCTGTTCGTGCCACTCCTCGAACAGATCCTCCCACCCCCCGAACTCCATGTCCGGCACATGATCCACCGGCTCGTACTTCATGCACGCCAGAAACCTCTCACGACTGGTCATAGCTCAAACTCCGTTCACGCCATTACGTCCCTCGAGGCCGCTGCGTATGCCCAGCCGTGCTGCCTCGCTATCTTACAGTAGGGCGAATGTGAACAGCGCGATGTTGAGCGCCATCAGACACACATGCAATATAGGATTCAGAGCGCCCAGCACAATACCGACGACGGCCAAGCTGCGCCCACCCGCCGGCTGCGTTCCGACGGCTCCCAGTACGACGGCTATAAGCGCACACAGTGGACTCAACAAAGGAATGCAGATAACCAACCAGCACAACACCCCCAGGACCAGACTGGTCGTCTGGACTGCTGTCGTTGCCCCTTCGTCTACCACCCCAGCACCGCAGTGAGGGCAGGCGCGAGCCCTAACGCTGATTGTGCCTCCGCAGTCGGGACACTGTCGAGTGCGGCTCAGTCGCTCCCAACGCGCCGCCTGTCGTCGGGCCTCTTCCATTTGCCTGTGGAGCTCCTGCTGGGCTTCCTCCTGCGCCCTCTCGCGCCACGCTCGCTCTGCGGCAATATCCGGCCGCACCGCCCCACACGCCCAGCAGACGCGCGCCTGGCCGTCCCAGCGCGCGCCGCACGAGGGGCACTTGTCCGTCTGCTGGTCCCCAGTCTGCTCCGTCTGCGCTGCAGGGGGGCCCGGGTCGCGTGCGTTCACCTTCCGTGCACCTGGCCTCCAGTCAGCGCCAGACGCCGCGGGTGCTGCCGGGGCGGCCGGGGCGCCTGCGTTCACCTTCTCCAGCTCCTCCCGCGCCTGCACGCTCTGAGGGTCCAGCGATAGTGCATACAACAGACACCGCCGCGCGTCCTCCCAGCGCTCCTGCTTGCGCAGCACCAGGCCGAGGTTGGTCCAGACGGCAGGATCCAGGGGAGCCAGCTCGGTGCACCGGCGCAAAGGAGCTTCTGCCTCGGCGTAATCCCGCTGCGCAAAGTGGCAGGCTGCGAGTAGGCGCCAAGCCTTTTCGTTCTCCGGCTCCTCCTCCAGCAGCGTCGTCAGCTCGCGGACCGCCGCCTCATATTCCCGTCGGTCGAAGTAGCCCTTCGCCCGTCCGAAGTAGGCCATCCCTCTGCCGCCCCGACAGTGAGCGCTACTTGGCAGGCCCCTCCCGCGCTCATTCCGCGGCCCCGCGCGGCTTCAGACGCCTGACGACTTGCCCATCGCGGTTCTCCACTGCAGTCTGCGGCGCCTCCGCCGGCGCGCTTCGGAGCTGCAATTCAGCCGCCTGAAGGCCGGCCCGTGCCTCGGCGTGCTCGGGCTGAAGGTGCATCACCTTCTCGAAAGCTGACTTCGCCTCCCGCGTTCGTCCGGCCGACAGGTACGCACTGCCGAGCAGATACAGCGCCCGAGCATCCCGGGGGCGCGACTGAGCGAGTTGCTCCGCGTGCCGCACCGCCCGATCGTACTGTCCGCCTGCCTGGTAAGCATGCACGAGAACCCGCTGCGTCTCCAGATGGCCGGGGAACTTGTCCGCCTGCTTCGCCAGCGCCTGGATCGCGCGGTCCACGTTCTCACCCAGTTGCCGGCAGCGTGGGCACGGCTCCCCGGCCAATGTCGCGGGCCGCCTCAACCCGCACCTCTCGCACGTCACCTCCACGGCCTCGACTCCGCGCGACGAGGCTGCCGGTGGCGAGTTCGGGGCTTGCTCGGGAGCCGCCGGTGGCGCCGCCGCCAATGCCTCCACCTTCTGCAGCTCCTCCCGGGCATGCGCGCTCTCGGCGTCCAGGTACAAAGCGTACTCCAGGCACCGTCGGGCTTCATCCCATCGTTCGACCTTGCGCAGCAGCACGCCCTGATTGATCCAGACGGCGGGGTCCGAAGGGGCCAGCGTAGTGCATCGCCGCAAGGCGTACTCGGCCTCGACGTAGTCGCGCTGTGCGAAATAGCAGGCCCCCAGGAGCCGCCAGGCGGGTTCATTCTCCGAATTCTCCTGCAAGAGCGCCGCCAACTCCGCGATGGCGTCGTCGTACCGCCCAGCCTGGTAGTACTCCCTCGCCCGTGATAGAGATGCCATTGCCCCCGCCCCCGAGCCCCGCCGTGCTTCTCGGAGCATACTTCGCCCCCGCGCGTGACCCCCCTCCATCGGAGCCATTCTCGCAGCTTCAGCCTGGCAACAACGTGGTCTCAAACGGTCTGCAGGTACTTGCAGGCGCTCACTCCCTCTTGCCGTTCTGTCTCACGAGATCCGCGAGATCCGCCGCCTCACCCGTCAATCTCCAGCTTCACGATCTCGTGGTCCCCGAGCACCGGAACGACGTACCCGCCGTCCGCGCGGCGGCGCAGTTCCTGGTCATGCAGCACCAGCGTCGCCCTCTTTACTGGCCACGCCCTCGGCCGAATCACAATGTCCCTGGCCGGCACATTGACGCGCCGCACCCGGCCCCCGGCCTTGATGTCGCCGTCGCTTGCCGTGTCCTTCGGCGGCGCCGCGGGCCGCCCCAGGCCCCGGAACCCCGTGTCGCCACCGGGCATGAAGGCCGACACGTTCAGCAACTGCACCAGCACGCTCTTGCGCTCCGGGCCCCAGAGCGCATTGGCCGCAATGCTCGCCGGCGCCTCGATCTCCAACGGCGGCTCCACCTCTCCGATCGCCTCCAGCAGCGGTTTGCTCAGTTCCTCGCTGCGCTCGCGCGCGTAGGCCAGCCCGGGCTCGAAGGGCAGATAGACCACTTTCCCCCGGCCCTGCGGCCGCGCCCGCACCTGGCCCGCCTCCAGTGCCGCCGGCCTCGCTTCGGCTGCCGACACGCCTAGCAGGTCCTTTAGCCCGAAGTCCTCCCGTTTCTGACCCCACTCGTCGTACAGCGAGGTCTCGAAGGTGCAGACTAGGTGCCCGCCGGCCTCGACCCACTTCGTCAGTTGCCGCACCGCATTCTCCGACAGGCACGCCGTGTCCGTCAGCACCAGCACCTGGTATTCGTCCAGGCTGCCCTCCTCAAGCTGATTGTCGAACACGAAGGCAAACGGCACGTGTTGCTCCGTCAGCAACAGCCACGTGCCCAGGATCGCATCCTGATAGAGCGTCAGGTTCTCGGTTCCCGGAATGTGGCCGTAGAAGTCGTGCGTGTTCTGCGAGAGCACCACACCCGCGTACAGCACATCGTCCTGCGAGAAGTACGGCTCGCGTTGGGCGATGGCCTCATGGATCCGGCGCCCGGCGTCGGGCGGCGGAATGTGCCCCCCATGCCAGGGCGTGACGCCATAGGTCACACCCGCCAGCATGAAGGTCTTCATCGTCAGCTCATGCCGAGCATCGTCCTCGGGCGTACCCGTGTACTTGAAAGCCTGGCGCGCCGTACGCCAGATGTCACAGTGTCGGGGGTTCAGATCGTGGCTCACGCGCGACTTGAAGCCTAGCATGATCCACTCTAGCTCCGGCGTTCCGGAATAGGCGTGCTGCGACACGCCGTAATCCGTCGTCTTCCAGCACGGAATCGCAGTCTCCCAGTCCTTGTGGCCAAAGGGCCAAATGTTGTAGTTGCAGGTGACCAGCAGATCGGGGTTGACCTTGCGCATCTCGGCCTGGAAGTACTTGGCCGTCTCCACGATCTGGTGGTTCCGCCAACGCACCCATTTCTTGAAGGTCAGCTCGTTCCAGTCCACGACCTTCGGCAACTCCAGGCCCGTGTCCCGCTTGAACTTCTCCTGACACCACTTGCACGTGCAGCCCGCCCGGCTCGGGTGCGGTATGCCGCTGAGATAGAACCCGTCGAAGAACACACCATCCAGATCGAAGGACGCAGCCTCCCGCAGGACCTTGGCGTGCTCCTCCCGGTACGGCGACGAGACCACGCACATGCCGACCCGCGGCAGCCACTGTTTCCCGGGATACTCAATGAACTTCATCGTCCACTGCGGATACTTCTTGGCCGCCTCGAGTTGCTCCACCTTGCGCAGGTCCTGGCAATTGAACGGCAGCCACCCGATCACGTCAATGCCGGCCTCGTGGCAGGCTTTGATCACCCCCGGGATCCACTCAGGGTCCATGTTCTTGGCACGAGGCGCGTACTTCGAAGGGTAGTTCGCAATCCACTGGCCGTTCATTGGGCCGATGGTCACCACGTTGGCCCTCTGGTCCCGCAGGATCGTCACGAAGGCGTCAATGTCCGCGCTGCTGGGGCGCGCCTCCACGCCGCGCAGGCGATTCTGCAGCGGGTAGTCGGGTTCATGGTGCACCATTGTCACCTCCGTGGCTGGCGGCAGGTTGTCCACCACCCTCACCTTGATCCAGTCCAGCATCGCCACCAGCGTGCGCTTGTCCCTCCCACCCGGCGCCACCGGCTTCAGCGTGTGGCCCTGCAGGACCAGCTCAGTCTTGTCGCCCACCACTTCCCTCGGAACCCCCACGGTCTGCTCCAGGCGATAATCGCTCACGCCCAGGAGCTGCGCCTTCCAGTCCGTACGCGGTATGGACAGCTCCACACGCCGCGACAGTCGCAAGCGGAAGGTGATCGCGTTGTGCCGCCGAGGGAACACGGGCAGCCTCAGCGTCCAGTCGTTCGACATCCAGCGGAAGCTGTTTTCGCGCGCGAAGGCCAGCTTGCTCCAATCGTACGGCCCCTCCCGGTTGTAGAGGCCCTCGCCGACAAAAGCCTCGTCTCCCGGTGCTCCCACGTCAATGAAGCGCTCCTGAGCCGCCGCGGGCAACGTGCCGGCGAGCAGGACCGCGCTGATAGCGCCGAGCACGACTCGATGGCTAGCGTGCCTCCTCATGCCGGCCTCCTCCCGACTCCCCGCTGCTTTCCCTCGGCGCCGACACGTCTTCTTCCACAGTCGCCCCGCTCGGTGCTGCCGCACCGCCGGCCACGGGCACGATGCGAAAGTTGAATAGTGGCAGCGTCCCGCCGTAGGCGCACTTGTAGTCCACGCCTGTCGCCAGCTTGACTTCCAGGAAATCCTCGTCCGTCCAGGTCAGCCGTTCGCCCTTCCCATCGGTCTGGCGCACCGCCACGAGGTCCCGTTTGCCCTCGCGCAGCAGCCGCAAGCTGGCGCTGAACCGAAAACGGTACGTGATGCCTTCCTTCCCGACGGTGACCGCGCCCCTCTCCCCGGTGCGCATCAGCGCCGGCGTCCACTCCGGCTCCGGGCATTCCACGCGCAGAGCCCTATCGGTCAGTACGAACCGCACGGCGGCTGGCTGCTCGCGCGCCGCTGGAGACAGTCGGGCACCAACGCTTGGCGTCGTCGTCCTCGGCTCCAGCGACGGCACCGTGGGTGGAGCCTCGCCCGGCAATTCAGGCGGCTGGGGTGTTGCAGCCCTCGTCGGCGTCCGCCCAAATGACACGACCGCGCGCTCGCCCTCGCCCTGCGTGATGATGCCGCCGCGCCAAATGATCACCAGTAAGACGATGACGGCGGCTAGCAGCGCGACAATAGCAACCGACCCGAGGGAGTAAGTCTTTGAGCGCGCGACCGGCGGCTCCGGCGTGCCGCGAACCTCACCGGCCGGCATCGGAGCCGGCTCCTCGGCCTCGGGTTCCTCGGCCGGCACCTCTTCCGCCTCCACCGCCGGGCGGCAGAGCACCACCGTCACGTTGTCCCGGCCACCCGCGGCCAGCGCGCTCTTGATCAGTAAATCGGCCGCTTCGTCGAGACTGTCTGCTTCAGTCAAGATGTCGGCGATCTCTTCGTCCGTCACGTGCTCCGTCAGGCCGTCCGTGCACAGCAGCAAGACGTCCCTCGGATCCACATCAAAAACATGCGTATCGGGCTCAACGGGCTGCTCTGCGCCCAGGGAATTGACGAGTTGATTGCGGTACGGCGACTGGCGGGCCTCGTCCTCTGTCAGTCGTCCCTGTCTGACCTGGGCTTGAACCCACGTGTGGTCCTCGGTAATCTGGAACGCGCGACCGGCGCGCAGGAGATAGGCCCTCGAATCTCCGGCATGCGCGATGTAGCAGCGCCGCCCGCGCAGTACCGCCAGCGTCAGCGTAGTCCCCGGACGTTCCGCGCCTCGGGCGTCCCTGGCTTGCAGGCTCAGTTGTCGGTCCGCCGCCTCCACCGACCTGATCAAGGTCTGCTCAATGGCCAGGTCATCGTCGCCCCAGCTCTCGGAACGCGTTCTGAGCAGGGCCGCCACCTCGGCTACCACGTAGTGGCTCGCCTCCCGGCCTCGCCGGTGCCCGCCCATACCGTCGGCAACCATCAGCAGCACGTCCCAGTTGCCCGCCTCCGGACCAAGCACCACAGCCGCATCCTCGTTCTCCTCCCGCACCAGGCCCACGTCCGTACGCTGAACGGCCTCTGCGGTCTGCCTCTTGCTCTCCATGTCCGCAACAGCTCCGTTTCTCTGGATGCCACTCTCGACGGTCCGGCAGCACGTGCCCCGCGCCTCCTTCGCCTTCCAGACGCCTCCGCCCTGCGAGAAATCGCTCCTTCCCTGGTCAATACTGCGGCGCAGGGATATCCCTGCGCCACAATCTATGGAAGCCTCCGTGTGCCCGTACCGACCCCGCTCGCACTGTGCATGCAGCACACTCTCACCGGCGGCCGCGCTGCCATGCTGCATGGAGGGCCGACATCGCCCCTCAATCCGGCGGATACTTCGGGATCATCGGCAGGTCCTTGTTGACGTCCGGGCCGAAGAACTTGATGATCTCCAGCTCCTCGCTCCCCGTGTTCTCGATCACGATCGGCTGCGTCGCTTTCTCGTGAGTCACCACAAGTTCGTCCCAGCCGAACTTCTTACCCTCGATCGGGTGCCCGTCGAAGGTTCCCTTGCCGCTCCATACCAGCACGGAGTATACGCCGTTGTCCACGCTCTCAAAGCTCCTGCCCGGCTCAATCAGCAGCCGCTTGCCGCTAAACTTGTGCGTATTGTAGTAGATCCACGCCTCCTCCGCGCCGGCTTGCTTGCTCTCCTCGATCACTTGGGGCGATAGATGGTGGTTCTCGTAGAAGTACGGGTCCCCCGAAGTCTCCCAATCAATCTGCTCCAGCACCGCCCGTTCACCCTTGGTCCGCCGATCGTCCGGATGCACATCCTTGAATAGCAGCTCCTTGGAGATGATCTGCCCGCCGTTGAGCGCCTGCAGCATGGCAAACACATCGGAATCCTCTTGCAGCTCAATCGTCACCGCGGTTCCCGGCGCGTGCAGCGCGCCGGAGGGCAGATGGAAGCCCTCGCCGGGCACCAGCAACTGCGCAGTTGAATGCCGAAGAATCAGATCACTGTCCCAGTTCACCAGATAGGGCAGCAGAATCTCCTGCTTGCCCTCCATCACAATCGAGGGGTGCACTCCGAAGAACGTCTCCGGATGCGGCCCCACATCCACGCCCCGCGGGAAATAGTAAGCCTCGTCCTTCGGGTTGCGCCCCACCTTCGCGGCATCTGCCTTCATCTGGTGGATATGATAGGGGAGGCGATACTTATAGTCGTAGATCTTCGCCAGGCGCCCCAGCGTGTTCCCATGGCTCGCCGCGTACTCGGTCCCCAGGATCTCCGGCCCCGCCAGCTCGACGGCCTCCCGGAGCGTCATCCGCTCCCCGTGGTCCAGCTTCAGGTAGCTCAGTCCCTCGTCCGGCGGTCCGATCCGGTTGTCCGCCTTGGTCGTGGAGGCCAACCATCGTTCGCAGATGAAGCCCCGCTCACCCACATCCGCCTCCTCCTCCGTCAGGCCCAGCCGGAACATCGTCGGCAGAAAATCGCGTGCTACCCAGGCCGGCTCACACCGCAGTATGCCGTTGCCGTCCGCCAGGGCGCGATCAATGATCGCCCGTCGGTCACCCGTGCTCATCGTCTCGTCTCCTTCCCGCACGTCCTTGCTTATCTCGCAAGATTAGGTTCGCCTTTGGTGCCCCACTCCCTCTCTGATTGAACGGTGGGTAGGCGCACTGCCTTACAATGCGGTCCGCCGCGCTGGCGGTTCAACCCACCCCACTCCACTTCTCCGCGCCAGAAATCCTATCCTCCACGAGGACACAAGCCCCCCTTTCGGCGAATAGACCCTCGCCGTAGCAAGGCGATCCTGCCGCCCGAGGACACGCACGGCGAAGTCATCTGGGACTCCGTGGAGGCGTAGGGGTGCATCTCTTTTACATAGACGATTCGAAGGAGGCCAGAGGTTGCGTCTTCTCCGCTCTGGGCATTCCCGTGCAACAGTGGACCCCGACACTTGAAGAAGTGCGCGACTTCCGCCGCCGGCTCAGGCGGGAGTACGGGATCTACATACACAAGGAGCTGCATGCCTGGAAGTTCGTCTCTGGGAGGGGACGGATCTCGGACCGCTACGTGAGCAAGGAGACGCGTTGTGAGATCTTCAGAACAGCGCTCGAATTCGTTGCTAGCCTGCCCGGCGCGCGGCTCTTCAACGCAGTGTTCCCGCGCAAGCAGGACGAGCGAGCCTTTGAGTGGCTGGTCAACCGCGTGAACCGCACGCTGCACGCGTGGGAGAGCTACGCCCTGTTAATCTGCGACGAGGGAAAGGAAGTCATCTACACGCGGCGGTTCAGGAGGATGCGCGCTTACAACCCGATTCCCTCGCGGTTCGGGGTGTGGCTGGACACTGGCGAACTGACGAGGAACATTCCCATTGACAGGATCGTGGAGGACCCCGTCTTCAAGCCGTCAGACCAATCATACTTCTTGCAGCTTGCCGACTTCGCCGCGTACGCCCTCCTGAGACGGGAGTTCACCTTGGAATCGAAGTCTCGTCTTGGCTTGAACCGTGCCTTCGAGGTCTTGGAGCCGATCCTTGTGAAGGAGGCCAGCCGCAAAGACCCGTACGGCATCATACGACCGTAGTAGCCGTTGGGGGCCGGCACAGAAAAGAGTGCAGGACCTACACCCGCCGCTAAAGACGGGTTCGGACCTGCATATATATTATACCCAGTATTGCCCGAATTGCAAGGGATTCTGCGCCCGGTTTTCCCTTCGAGGGCCCGCTCTATGACCACACGCGCTATCATCCTGGGAACCATTGCCGCCCTGCTACTCGGCCTGGGGACGCCGTACAGCGACCTTGTCGCTCGCGGCACCTGGGTCGGCCTGACCGCCTTTCCCATCAGTGCCTTCCTCGTGCTGGTTGTGCTCGTCGCTCTGGTCAATCCCGTCCTGCGCAAGCTCAAGCGCGGGCTGACGAAGGCCGAGCTACTCGTCGTCTTCATCATGGCGCTCGTCGCCGCCGGAATCCCCTCCTTCGGCCTCACCGGTCTGCTGATTCCCTACCTCGCAGGGCCCTTCTACTTCGCAACACCGGAAAACAAGTACGATGAGCTGATTCAGCCGTATTGGCCCTCCTGGCTGCACCCCAGGTCCGCGTACGCCGTCGAAAAGCTGTACGAGGGCCTCAAGGAGGGCCAGGCCGTTCCTTGGGCTGAGTGGCTCCTGCCCCTGGGCGCCGCGTCCGTGCTGGCGCTCGGCGTCTACGCGGTCCTGTTCGGGCTGAGCGGCCTGCTGCGCAAGCGCTGGGTGGATGAGGAGAAGCTCGTCTTCCCTCTGATGGAGCTGCCGACGGAGATGGCTCAGTATCAGCCGAGCGACGCTCACCCGTTCGGCGGCTTCTTCCGCAGCCGCATCATGTGGGCCATGTGTGCCCTGCCGCTGCTGATCCACACACTCAACGGCCTGCACTTCCACTTCCCCCTGATCCCCGCCATCAACGTCCACCACATCCGCCTGGACTCCCATATCGCCTTCCGCCCGTGGAACGCCATGTCGCCCCTCTGGCTGCGCGTGCTGTTCAGCATCATCGCCCTGGCGTACCTCTTGCCCCAGGAGTTGAGCTTCAGCCTGTGGGTCTTCTACTTCTTCTTTCTGGCCCAGCAGGTCGTTGGCGCCGCCTTCGGCCTGAACATGCCGAACGTCCAGGCCTATCCCGTCAGGCAGTTCGTCGCCCACCAGATGATCGGCGGCATCATCGTCTTCGGGGTCATGGGCCTCTGGGGTGCGCGCGCACACCTGGGCGCTGCCGCACGTACCATCTGGGCCGGCGCCTCGGCGGAGCACGACTCCAGCGAGCCGCTTCCCTACGCAACGGCGACCGTTCTGGCGGTGGCTGGCTGGGCCCTAATCGGTGTCTGGGGCAGCTTTGCCGGCGCGACGCTCTGGGCCACGTTGCTCTTGTTCGCGCTGTTCTTCTTGATCCACATCGTCGCGGTCCGTCTGGTGTGCGAGGGCGGCATGTTGTATGTCCAGCATCCCTTCCGCCCCCTCAATCTGCTCCTTGCCGCTGCAGGCTCCCGTGCCTTTGGACCGCGACCGCTGGCGATGCTAACGCTCTTTGACCACCTCTTCATGCTCGACAACCGCAGCCCCCTGATGCCCGAAATCATGCAGGGCTTCAAGCTCGCCGACGCCGGACCCCTGCCGCGCCGTCCGCTGACGGCCGCGATGGCCGTGAGCGTTGTGCTCGCCATGCTCTCCTCGTACTGGTCCTACTTGGGGCTAATGTATCGCGACGGTGGGGCGACGCTCAACTACTGGTTTACGACCTATTACACCAAGAACCTCTACTGCACCTGGACCAGCCATCTCATTGCCGCTGGCGAATCCGCCACGCCCCTGGCCTTTCTGACCATGGCCGTCGGGGGCCTGTCCATGTGGGGCTTGCTCACCATCCACCGCAGCTTCCTGTGGTGGCCGCTGCACCCCATCGGCTACCTCATGGGCGCCTCCTGGCCCATGATCAACTACTGGTTCCCCATCTTCCTGGGCTGGCTGGTCAAGACCGCGGTGCTCTGGGCCGGCGGGCCCAAGGTCTATCGCCGACTGATCCCCGGCTTCCTGGGGCTGATCTTCGGCGAGTTCTTGAGCGCCGGTCTATGGGTCCTGATCGATTCCCTCGCCGGCGTCCGCGGCCACGAGATCTTCTCGTTCTGAGCCGCTGGACCTATGCCTTAACCTCCACCTTCGCCAGCCGCTCCAGAGCCTTCACCAGCGCCTGTGTGCCCTCTTGGCCCTCGCCGTGAGCCTGCAGTGCCGCGAAGAGCTGATGCACTAGCGCCGTCCCGGGCAGTGTCGCACTGCACTCGCGAGCCGCCTCCAGCGCGAGCTTGAGGTCCTTCTGCTGCAGATCCACCATGAAGCCCGGCGCGAAGTCGCGGTCCAGCACCTTGGGCGCCAGGTTCGTCAGCATCCAGGAGCTCGCCGCACCGGCGCTGATCGCCTGGTGCATCACCCGCAGGTCCACGCCGGCCTTGGCGCCGAACAGCAGGCCCTCAGACATCGCCAGGATGTTGAGCCCGCAGACGACCTGATTGCACAGCTTCACGGTCTGCCCCGCGCCGGTCGGCCCACAGTACGTAATCGTCTTCCCCAGGGCCTCGAACACCGGCCGGCACCGCTCGAAGACTTCCTGCTCGCCGCCGACCATGATGGACAGCGTGCCCTCCCGGGCGCCGACGTCGCCGCCGCTGACCGGTGCGTCGAGCATCTGCACGTCCCGCTCCTTCAGCCGAGCCGCGATCTCCCGCGTGACCTGCGGCGAGATCGTGCTCATGTCAATGAGCACCGCCTTGGCCCTGGCACCCTCGATGATCCCCTTGCGCCCCAGCACGACCGCCTCCACGTCCGGCGAATCGCGCACCATGGTGATTGTGATGTCCGACAGCTCCGCCACGTGCGCAGGCGATTCCGCGGCCAGCCCGCCGGCCTGCACCACGGGCTCCATGCGTGCGGCCGTACGGTTCCAGCAATTCACTGCAAACCCCGCCTTCACCAGGTTCAGGGCCATCGGCTGGCCCATGATCCCTAATCCCACAAACCCCACGCGCGGTTCCATGACTGTACCCTCCCGTGTGCTTGCTTGTCGCCTTCCGGGCCTGATAATTCGTCGCGAGTGGAAACACTTCCTGTCGGGCCGGGCATTGACGCCTCCGCCAGGTGCCACACCCGCTACTTCACCAGCTTGCTGATCTGCTTGAACTCCGGCGCCGACGCGTCTTCCAGTAGTTGGAAGATCGCCATTTCGGTCGTTTCGACCAGCACCCCCGACTGCCGCAGACGCTTCAGCGCCATGTCGCGGTCCAGCCCTTTGCGTGAGGACACAGCGTCTGCGAGGACGTGAACGGTCAATCCCTCCGCAGCCAGGTCCAGCGCGGTCTGCAAGAGGCACACGTGCGCCTCGATACCGACCAAGAGCGCATGCGAGCAGCCGGTGGCCTCCAGCGCCTCCTGGAACGCCTCACAGCCACAGCAGCTAAAGGAGGTCTTCTCGCGAGGAGCATAGCTCTCGCCCAGCGCCTCACGGACCCGCGGCACCGTGGGGCCCAGCCCCTTGGGATACTGCTCCGTCACGAGTATCGGCACTCCGAGCACGTGAGCGGCGCGAATCATGACCACGGCCCGCGCCACCAGCTCATCGGGATCCTCGACCGCGGGCAGCAGACGCTCCTGAATGTCCACAACGACCACAACAGCATCTTCGCGCGGCAGCAGCTTGGCAGGCATAGGCCAGTCTCCCTCATTTCCATGGCGCAGACGTGACTCTAACGACCAGCGCCGGGCCTCGGTCCTTCAAACCTGCACCAACAGCGGACACAAGTCAAGCCAAAACAGCAGGGCATCGCGCCGTGACTTCCGTCACACGCTTGCTCCACCGCCGGAGACGAGGTAAAATGGCGACATCGCGAGGGCTCGCCAATGGACCAAAGGGCCCATCAAGTACGCGCGAGGCCGAACGGAGGACCACCCACCATGGAGCCGCACGCCCTGCCGCTGGGACTTGCAGTAGTGCTGTTGGCCTCGGTCCTATTCCTTGTGCCCGGCCTCGCTGCCGTCGAGGTCGTGGGTGACAAGTGTGTACTCGTGGACGGGAAGCCGTTCTTCCCTATCGGCATCTACTCGGCAGGCGTCGCCGACTTCCCGCTGCTGGCCGACTCCGGCTTCAATCTTGTCCATACGTACGCGTGGGAGGGGAGG
>JALGUG010000378.1 GCA_029820995.1 Candidatus Zipacnadia bacterium | reverse complement strand
CGGGTTATGAAACAGCTTGCGGGAATCCGAGCTGGAACGATGGCACGCCAGGGCCGGATGCTGCGCATTCGGCCCCTTCTCACGGACGTGTGCCTCGCTGCTGCTGGGGCCCACCATGCCTCAAAACGTGTCGCCCCATCTTCGGGAGGACAATGGCCATGAGACCCTTCTTCGTGATGCTCTATTGTGCCCTGACAGTCGGTTGCTCGTGTGCTCTCGCCGACTGGATTCCGGCGTACGCGGCGAATCCATCCTTTGAGCTGGATGTGAACCGCGACGGCGCGCCGGACGGTTGGTCGCCGGCAGTGTTCCGCTCGCCGGCGAAGACCGCCTGGGATAAGGAGGTCGCTCACACCGGCAAGGCATCGGTGCGCGTGAGCGACTCGAAGGATCCGAAGGATAACGCCTGGGACGCGAACAGTGGGCGCTGGGTACAGACGAGTTCGCGGGCCTGTGTGGGCGGCGAGCTGTACACGCTTCGAGGGTGGATCAAGACGGAGCTCACCGCGGGCTCGGCCCGGCTAGTCTTCGCGTGGTTCGGAGGGGGGAAGTGGCTTCACGAGGATGGGTCGAAGCCGGTATCGGGCAAGACGGACTGGACGGAGTACAAGTTCACGGCCCGGGCGCCGGCGAAGGCGGACGGTGTCAGGATCTACCTGATGCTCAACGGCGGCGTGGGCACGGCCTGGTTTGATGATATTGCGATGGTGCCCGGCGAGGTGTTTCCCGGCAACTTCCGCCCGGTGGATCTGCGGTCCGCCTACAACACGGGCTTTGCCGACGAGGTGGCCGGTGACGGTCAAGGCGGCTGGACGGACCAGGGTGTCAATGACGCCCGCGAGATCCCCTTGGGGAGGCAAACCTGGCGGGAGGTCCCCTTCGAGATCGTTGATCCGCGGGGCAACGAGGGACGGTCCTGCCTTGTGCTGAGAGGGCACGGACGGGAGCAGATGCCGGCGGCGGCGGAGTTCAAGGTGGGGATGAAGTGCGATGTGCTGTACTTCCTGCAGGGCGCCGCATGGGCCGGCTCGAAGGGCGGGCTGGTCGCCCGGTACACGATTACGCTCGCGGACGGGACGACGGTCCGGGTGCCTGTGCGGAACGGGCGGGAGGTTGTGGACTGGTGGAATCCGTACGACACGAAGCAGAGCGCGGTGGGCTGGGAGGGCAAGAACGCTGAGAGCGACCACATTGGGCTCAATATCTTCCCGTGGCGGAATCCGAAGCCGGAGGTGGAGGTGGAGCGAGTGCGACTCGAGTCGGCAGGGGGTGCCGTGCCGATCCTGGTGGCCGTGACTGCGGGAGACGGGCCGCCGATGCTGCCGGAGGCACCGCTTAAGCTGGAGTTCACCGACACGACGGGCTGGTACGAGTGGGCCTTCGCGCTGGACGACCCGGCCCTGGAAGAGATTGACCTTAGTTCCCTGCTGGACCCTCCGGCAGGCAAGCACGGCTTCCTAACGGTGCGCGCGGACGGGCACTTCTACTTCGAGGACGGGACTCGCGCGCGGTTTTTCGGCACCAATGTCGGCGGTGCGGGGTGCGCGCCGGAGAAACCTGCGGCCGAGATCATTGCCGAGCGCCTGGCGAAGTACGGCGTCAACCTGCTGCGCCTGCACGCTGTCGATTCGCGGTGGGCGACGCTAATTGACTACTCCGGCGGCAGCTCGCGGAAACTGAATGCCGAGGCGCTGGACCGGTACGACTACTTCGTGGCCCAGTTGCTCAAGCGCGGGATCTACGTGTACTTCGATCTGCTGGACTATCGCCAATTCCTCCCGGGGGACGGGGTGAAAGAGGCGGAACATCTGGGCACGCACTGGGAGGATTCCATGAAGGGCGCCAGCATCTTCGATCCGCGCATGATCGAGCTGCAGAAGGAGTACGCCACGGCGCTTCTGACCCACAAGAACGCGTACACGGGCCGGCGATATGTTGATGAGCCGGGCCTGGCGGTGCAGGAGATCACGAACGAGAACTCACTGTTCTATCTGAGCAACTCCAAGCTGATGCTACCGAGCTACGTGCAGGATCTGCGGCGGCGCTGGAATCAATGGCTGGTGCAGGAGTACGGCGGGCGGGAGGGGCTGCTGAAGGCCTGGTCGCGGCAGGGCGGCGAAACGGCGCTGTTGGAGGAGGAGAACCCTGCGCAAGGGAGCGTGCTGTTCCCGCTGCAGCACCTGTACGCCGATCTGCGCCAGGCGCCGTATCGGGGGGAGAAGAGTCCGGCCCGGCTGAATGACATGACGCGGTTCCTATATGAGCTGGAGATCGCTTATTACGACCAGATGATCAAGCACTTGCGGTCTATCGGGCTGAAGTGCCCGATCACCGGGACCAACCAGGACTTCAGCGACGCGAGCAATCGGGCCAACGCGTACTGCGATTTCACCTCGCGCAACAACTACTGGTGCCATCCGAACCTGCACGCCAAGCCGTTCATCCGGTTTACCAATGCGGCCGTTGTGAACTCAGATGTTGGGGCGACGGCCAATCCGGTCGCGAATGTCTGCTCCAGCACGGCGGTGTCAAAGCCGATGATTGTGCCCGAGTTCAACTTCCCGTGGCCGAATGAGTGGCGAGCGGAGTGCCTGCCGCTGATGGCGGCCTACGGTCGGCTGCAGGACTGGGACGGGCTGCTGTACTTCGCGTACAGTCCCGAGCGGGAGTACCTGGAGTATTTCGGCAATCAGTCCGACCCGGTGCGCTGGGGCCAGGTGCCGTTGGCGGCGCTGATCTTCTTGCGCGAGGACATCTCAGTCGCCAGGAATACGATTCACATCGGGAACTCACGGGTGGACTGCTTTGGGACGCGGCCGCGGCGCACGAGCGACCGCTATAGCCCGTATCGCGTGCTGCCATACATCTCCAAGGTGCGGAACGCGTACTTCGATGAGGTGTACGAGGGCGATGCCGATGTAGTCATCAGCAGCGGGCACTCGTCCAGCGGCGACTACAGTCGTGCGAAGCGGGCCATCGTATTCGCCGACTGGCCGTATGCGGATATCGTCGCCCGCGAGCGGGACCGCGGCGTGTCGGGGCGCAAGACAGTGCCGGGCCTGCGTACGGTGGCATTGAAGGAGCCCGCGGCCTCCGAGCTGGGCGAGTTCGACACTGCGCTGGATCCGAAGTCGCTGCCCCAGGGGGCGGAGGCGATCAAGGCGGGAGGGCAGGTGGTGGGGTTGCTGTCGGACCGGCGCTATGTGATGCCGCACGCCAGTGGCCGCGGCGCGCGAGACGCAGCGTGGCTGCATCGGATGTATCTGGAGGCGGCGCAGCGGTGGAAGTTGCCGTCGCGGGCGGCGCTTTCCGAGGCGGGGCGGATCTTCCGGAGCGACACCGGTGAGCTGGTGCTGGACCGCGAGAAGGGGATTTTTACGGCTAGCGCGCCGAAGGTCCGGATTGCTACGGGCTTCATCGGGGAGGCCGGTCCGATCCAGCTCGGGAGCGT
>JALGUG010000377.1 GCA_029820995.1 Candidatus Zipacnadia bacterium | reverse complement strand
CATTTGGGCTACTCGCTGTGCGTTGATTGGCAGAAGTTGTTTCCCTGTTCGTTAATCATTTCGCCCTGCCTGCGGGCGTGCCCTTCCCCGCCCGGGGGGCAGCGCCGGTTCTCGCAGAGGGCTTCGGCGAGGCAACGTGGAAGGTTAGACAGACAAGGAGCAAACCATCCTCTCGAAGACCTGCAGCGTGAAGCAGCAAAGCGGGCGGCAGAAGGGAGTGAGTGGAGAGTGATCGCTCAAGTGTTGATGGCACTAGTTCTGTGTCCGGTCTATGCAGCGCCGCAGGATCAGCCTTCGCCGAACATCCTCCGCAATAGCGCCTTCACGGCGTGCGCGAATCCGGGCGTGCCGGACTGGTGGGGTACCGGCGCGCCGGAGAGAATCGAGCACTGGGAGGGCTGCTACGGCACAGAGGAAGACAGCCCGGTTCCCGGCACACGCAGCCTGCGGCTGACCAGTGGGCCCAAGGGTCAGTGTTTCAGCGTTCAGTCGCACGCGTATGGCACGCCGCCAGGCCGCGAGTACACGTTCTCGATCTACCTGAAGAGCCGCGAGCCGGGCCTGGTCGCCGCGCTGAGTATCGGGGATAGGTCCACGCGGGTCACCGTCGGTACCGAGTGGCAGCGGCATGTGTTCACGGCGACCCCTCAGAAGGGGCACTGGGCGCGGGGCCGGTTGGTCGTGCGTTTTGGGCTGGTGAAGCCCGGGACGCTCTGGGTTGCGGCGCCGCAGCTCGAACTGGGCGACCATGCCACGCCGTACCGCCCGGCGGACGCGGACCGTCCTGCTGCACCGGGCGAACCGGCTCCCACCGGCCCGGCCATCCCTGCCGACGCACCGCCGGTGGCCCAAGCGACTTGCCGAAAGGTCCGGCGGGGGCCGGAACTCGACGGGCGCGCCGCCGACGCCTGCTACGAGCAAGCAGAGCGGCTAGGCGGCTTCACCGACATCACAACGGGCCGGCCGGCCGAGGACCAGACAGAATGCCGAGTCGTGCGGGACCAGAGGGCGCTATACATCGCTTTCCGGTGCTTGCAGACACGGGCTGGTAAGGTGCCGGCGAAGGTCACACGGCGTGACGGCGCCGTCTTCGGCGAAGATTCGGTCGAAGTCTTTCTGCAGCCCAACCCAGCCGACGGCCGGTATATCCACTTGGCCGTCAATGCCATCGGTACCCAGTTTGACGAGCTGGGATTCGACACGACATGGGATGCCCAATGGCGAGTGGCCACCTATCGCGAGGAAAGCGAGTGGGGAGCGGAGCTCAAGATCCCCTTCGCCAGCTTGCCCATTGGGTCGGAGGCGCCCGACGAGTGGCGGGTGAACCTCTGCCGCACTGCCGTGCGGGACGGCGCCCGGGTCCACAGCGCATGGTCGCGCGTATATGGCGGCTTTCACCAGCCGGCGCGGTTCGGCAAGTTGGCCGGCATGAGCCGCTCCGACCTGGCGATCTACGCCTATGAGCTGGCGGACCTGGCCCTGGCCGCCGAGGGCACGAACAAGCTGGTCCTGCGCGGAAGGATCGTCTCCTGGCCCGCGCTCGCGCGGAGTGCCCGGCTCACGGTCACGGTCCGCCCGGCGCGCGGCAAGTCGCTGAGGAGCGAACGCACTGTGGAGCTCGGCGATCTTGCCAAGTCACCGACGGTGCCCTTCTCCGTGACCATCCCGGCCGACGCGGACACGCTTCAAGCTGGGCCGTTTCGCGTCTCGGTCCGCGTGTACAATGCCAGGAGCCGGATTGCGGCACATCGCGTGGCCAGGACCTTCGTGCTCACTCGGGCGGCGCCGCAGGAGGGGCCGCTGTGGGCCGTGTTCGAGCGCTCATACTACACCAACGAGCCCACAGCACGCCTGCTCGTTCGGTGGCAGGGCGCGCCCCGGACCGCGGTGCACGTCACGGCTCGTCGAGCGGAGGGCGAGCCGATTGCGCTCAGCTTGAGTCCCGCGGGCGGCCCCCTGGCGCCGGGCGACAACCTCCTGGCGTGCGACATCAAGTCGCTGCCCACCGGAGAGTACCGCGTCACCGTGTCGGCCGGATCGGGCCATGGGCCGGCGGAGTGCGAGGTGCTGTACGGGCTGACGAAGTTGGCGCCCGCCAAGACCGAGGTGAAGATGAGCCGCTTCAATCGGGGGTTGCTGGTCAACGGGGAGCCGTTCCTGGCCTATGCTCAGGGAATTCACGGGGCCAACACGGGCTGGTGGCTGGACGATATTGCGGAACACGGGTTCAATGCGGTGGTCGCGAGCTTCCCCATGTACCGCAGCGACGAGGAGCTGCAGAAGGACGCGGAGCGAGTACGGGGGTTCCTGGACGAGTGCCTGCGGCATAGCCTACGGGTCGTGTTCTGGTTGCACCCTGGCAAGGGTGCATATCCGCCCATGCGCGAGGCGGCGGTGCGAACCATCACGGCCTTCCGCGACCATCCCGCGATTCTGTGTTGGTACCTGGTGGATGAACCCGAGGGCTGGTGGGAGCAGAGCGAGGGCGGCAAGCAGGAGGCGGACCTCGTGGACCTGTACCGCGCAGCCAAGGCGGCCGACCCGTACCGACCATCACAGATCAACTGGTACTCGTGGCGGCCCGGGAGAGGAGGGTACGGGACGCTCGATGCCACCGACCTGGGATCGCTGGACCGCTACCCCATCGCCCGCACTGCCAATCCCATGAAGTCCATCGCTGACATCGTCAGTCTCATGAACACGGACTGCCGTCACCGGGCCCAGCCGACGGCGTTCTGGTGCCAGATGTACGGCTACGATGACGCCGTGCGCGAGCCGACGCCGGCCGAGGAGCGCTGCATGACGTATCTGTGTCTCATTCGGGGCATGCGGCTGGTCTACTACTTTATCTACAAGCCGATGTCGCCGGACCTGTGGGCTTCGATGAAGCCACTGGGCGACGAGATCGCCACACTCGAGCCGTTGCTCGGCCACCCGGATGCGCGAGAGCTGGCAGTCGGCACGACGGCCGACACAGTGCATTACAGCCTGTGGCGCACGGGTGACGACGAACTGTTGCTCATGGCCGCCAACGCGGGTTACGAAAGGGTGGAGGGGACCTTCGATCTGTCGGCGGAGGTGGGATTAGGACGGAAAGCGGCCGCGGTGCTGTTTGAGGACCGCAGCATCAAGCTGCGCGGCGGGAAGCTCACTGACAGCTTCGAGCCCTGTGCGCGGCATGTGTATCGGCTGAAGTGAAGCGGTCCAGCGGCGCCAGGAAGCACAGACGGAGGGCGGCCGCAAAGGGAAGGACGGCGCAGAGCAACAATACGCCGGAGGTGGAGGAGTGATACAGATCATGAGACACTGGCTTTGCCTGGGACTGCTCGCCTCCTTAGGCCCGAGTGCCGCGGCGACGGAACTGCCCAGTGCCGGCAAGCAGGTCTCCATCGTGCTTCCCGACTTCGGCAAGGAGCTGCGGGCGTTCGATGCGCCGGAGAGGCATCCGGTCAAGTG